>CAYPEE010000011.1:0-208 GCA_964409665.1 uncultured Oscillospiraceae bacterium | reverse complement strand
CAGACCGTTCTGGCCGGTGGTGGCGTCCAGCACCAGCAGGGTCTCTCGGCTGGAATCGGGGCACTCCCGGTCGATGACCCGGCTGATCTTGTTCAGTTCGCTCATCAGGTTCTGCTTGTTGTGGAGCCGGCCGGCGGTGTCCACCAGCACCACATCGGTCTTCCGGGCGCGGGCGGCGTTCAGCGCGTCGTACACCACGGCGGCGGGG
>CAYPEE010000010.1:0-21991 GCA_964409665.1 uncultured Oscillospiraceae bacterium | reverse complement strand
CGCCGGAAATTTCACCTATCCTGACGATTACCCCGAACTGGGAGGGGATATCACAGTTACAGGAACTTTTGAAACATACGAAGAAGATGGAAATATGTATTGCCACTTAGTCAATGCGAAGATGACGGTATGACAACATTCCGGCATATGAAAAGGAGCACGTCATTACTCCGCTTATTATCATAATCTGGAATAACCGATCCCGGTTTATCGATGCGTGTAGATAATGAGAGTTGTAGAGAAAAGTGGGCAGTATATAAAAATTCTAAACGGCTTTCCTAAATTCTTCTGTGTATTTCTGGGCACTGTTTTGTGTAGACATATGCGCTGCTCCTTTCACTCGTCCGCTTGCCTTTTATTCTACCATGCCTGTCCGCTTTTTTAGGATACATCCACCCTGTCCCGCGCGGTTGATGGAATTCGACCTGTCTATCATTTCAACGACACTTGCCAGGGCACCGTACCTCAAGCGATGACCGCTTTCTTATTTATTTTGACCTTGGAACAGGTTCAAGCGGTTCTCTCGATCAGGCTGTCTTTTCGGATATAAAGAAGAAAAAACAGAGCGGAAGGCGATCGCCTTCCGCTCTGTTCGTCTGTCCAGTCAGGCGGGGCCGCCCTCCGGCGGACCCGGTTCGGGCGCGGGCTCCGACGGCGCGGGTTCCGAGGGTTCCGGTTCGGGCGCGGGCTCCTGCGGGCCGGCGGGTCCCTCTGACACATAGGGCACGAAACAGAGGTTCATATCGGCGCCGGATCGGATCCCCGCCACCCGGCCGTTGGAGGAGTACTGCCACATCTGGAACTGATAGAGGCCGGTGGGATAGCGGGCGTACTCGGCGTACCAGAACTCGTAGCCGGTCAGCCGGGACAGGTCCATCTTGACCATGCCGCAGTATTTGTTGAAGTATACGCCGGCCGAATAGCCCTCCTGCTCCACCCGCCGGCAGAAGGCCTCGATGCCGTCGGTAACGGGGCCGGGCTCCGCGAGATACGTCCGGGCGTGGTTGGCGCCGGAGTAGTTGCCCAGGTATTCCCAGTCGCAGACGACCGGGAACCGGAGCCGATCCCCGTAGTCCCGGATCAGGTCCAGGACGAACTCGGCCTCCTCCAGTCCTTCCGCTTCATTCAGGGCCTGGGAGAAAAAGTACACCCCCACGTTCAGACCGGCGGCCAGAGCGCCCTCGATGTTCTGCCGCCCGTATTTGTCCGCGAAAATTTCGCCGGAGTTGAGGAGCCTGCCCCCCACCCGGATCATGGCGAAGTCGATGCCGTCCCCTTTCACGGCCTGCCAGTCGATGGCCCCCTGGTGTTCGGACACGTCCACGCCCCGGATGGAATAGCCGCCCGTATAGTTGACCCGGCCGCCGCCGTCCGTGGAGAACTGGGGGCGGGAGAACCGGGAGCGGGGCACGTTGTCCAGCGGGTCCACCCAGTAGTTGCTCACCCGGATCATGCCCTCCTGATAGTCGGAGTTCATCACGCGCCAGACGATGGCGGCCATCTCCGCCCGCGTGACGTTTTGGTCGGGGAAAAAGCGGCGGACGCCGTCCCGCAGTTCGCCCTCCATGATGCCCTTCTCGTACAGCTCCGTCACATAGCCGTCGTCACAGTCCGCATAGGGGGACGCGCCGGAGATGGACACCAGATCCATCGCCCTGGCCGTCATCCGGGCGATGGACAGCCGGTCCACAGGCTGGCCGATATAGTCCATGCTGAAGGAATAGACCAGCCGGTTGTCGATGGCGGGCTGGACGTAGACGTCGGCCCAGGAGCCGTGATGCTGGGACTCGTCGGCCCGGACGCCGACGGCGCCCAAAATGAGTTTGAACGCCTGTCCCCAGGTGACAAACCCGTCGGGCTGATAGGTGGTCTTCGTCGTGCCGCTGACAATGCCCTTTTGGTACAGATCCGTCACATAGGAGCAGTACCAGCTGTTGGGGGAGACGTCGGTGAAGGGAGAGGCCGCGGGCGTGTCGGCGGCCGCGGTGGCGGTGCAGCTGACCAGCAGAGCGGCGGCCAGAAGCAGGATGAGGACGCGTTTTTTCATGGGGGTCTCCTTTCCCGGACGTGAGTCGCTTGCCTCCTCATTTTACAAAATCCGTCCGATTATGACAACCCCCAAATTTTCCCCGCGCAGAAAATTTACAATTTCCGCCGCCCTCTTGCCATTTTCCCTCCGCTCATGTAAAATGAGATCGACAGCTTTACCGGAAAGGAGGCGGTCCCATGGCCGCGCTGCTGCTGCCCAGCGAAATTTTGTCCATGTCGGCCCAGGCCGCCCGGCGGCTGGTGGAGGCCGGCGACGGGGACGGCGCCCTCCTGTATCTGGCCCTGCTGGAGCATGGCGGGGACGAGGCGAAGGCCGCGGCCTCCCTCCGCTGGGACGCGGCCCGGCTCGACCGGACGCTGGAGCGGCTGGCCGCCCTGGGTCTGGCCCGGAACGAAAACCGTCTCCCCGCTCCCCAGCCTCCCCGGTCGGACGGCGCCCCGCCCCCGGCGTACACCCGCGGCGAGGTGGCCGAGGCCCTGGACCGGGAACCCGACTTCAGGGCCCTCTGCCGGGAGATGGAGCGGGTCCTGGGCCGGGTGTTCACCGACAACGACCTGAAATGCCTCTATACCTTATACGACTATCTCTCCCTCCCCTCCGAGGTGATCCTCACCCTGACGGGCTTTGTGGTCCGGGAGGAGCGGCGGCAGCGGAACAGCCCCGGCTATCTGCCCCGGATGCCCCGCGTTCAGCGGGAGGGTTTCCGCTGGAAACGGCTGGGGGTGGACACCCCGGAACGGGCGGAGGAATACCTTCGCCTCCAGGAGCGGGTTGACCGCCGGGAGTGGGCCATCCTGTCGGCGGTGGGGGTGGCGGAGCGCCGCCCCGCCGTGGAGAAGGAGCGGGAGTTCATCGCCAGGTGGGTGGAGGCCGGCCACAGCGACGCCCTCATCCGCCTGGCCTACGAGCGCACCGTCTACCGGAAGGGCGGTATGAACTGGCCCTATATGGACCGCATCCTGGAGCGCTGGCAGCAGGCCGGCTGGCGCACCCCGGAACAGGTGAGGGCGGAGGACCGGCCCCCAAAATGGCAGGGCGACAAGTCCGCGCAGGTCCCTGCCGACTATCAGCCCAGCGAGGACCGCATCGACCAGAACACCGAACGGCTGAAAAAGTTTTTGGAGCAGCAGAGAAAGAGGAAAGGGGACTGACCGCCCATGTATGAGCCCAGTGTGACCCAACGGGCCGCGGCCCGGCTGAACCGGCGGAAGGAGGACCGCGCCCGCCGCCGGTTCGCCCTGGAGCGCGAACTGTATGCCCGCAGCCCCCGGCTGCGGGAGTTGGACCGCGCCCTGCGGGGTACCATGGCCGATCTGGCCCAGCTGGCCACCGGCGGCCGGTCAGTGGCCCCCGACGGCCCGGAACTGACCGCCATCCGGGAAAAAAATCAGGCTCTCCAGGCGGAGCGGGCCGCCCTTCTGCGGGAACTGGGGGCGGACCCGGCGGCGCTGGAGGACACCCCGGACTGCCCCCTCTGCGGAGACACCGGCTGGACCGGCGGTCAGATGTGCGCCTGCCTGAAGCGGCTGTGCGCCGAGGAACAGATGAAGTCCCTCACCGCCCTGCTGGGACTGACGGAGGAGCAGTCCTTCGGCAGGCTGCGTCTGGACGTGTACAGCGATCAGCCCTGGAGGGGGAAAAAGATGTCCCCCAGAGAGCACATGGGCCAGGTCGCGGAGATCTGCAAGGGCTTTGCCACAGAGTTTCCCGACTACCCCCTGAAAAATCTGCTGCTGTCCGGCGGCACCGGTCTGGGGAAAACTTTCCTGTCCGGCTGTATCGCCCGGGAGGTGTCGGGCCGGGGCTATTCCGTGGTGTATGATACCGCCGTCAACCTGTTCGCCGCCTTTGAGACCCGGAGGTTCGCCCGGGACGCCGGGGAGGGCCGCCAGGCCAGGGACGATACCCGCCGCTATCTGGGCTGCGACCTGCTGATCCTGGACGATCTGGGCAGCGAATTCACCACCCCGCTGTCCCAGGCATCCCTGTACGAGGTGGTGAACAGCCGCCTCCAGGCCGGCCTGCACACCATCATCTCCACCAATCTGTCCATGGACCAGATCGCCGCCCGGTACACCCCCCAGCTCACCTCCCGCATCGGCGGGCTGTATGAGGAACTGACCTTCTATGGGGACGATCTCCGCCTGCGGCGGACCGACTGAGGGCCGAGAGCCGCGGGCCCGGAAGGGCGCCTTCGCGCGGCGGCGAACGGGAAACAGGAAAAAATCAAAGGGACCGGCTCCGAACCTCTGGTTCGGAGCCGGTCCCTCGTGCCGTCAAGGGGTCTTACTCAACTGCGGACGGCGTCGAAATCGAACTCGCCCATGCCGTTGCTGGACTTGCCCTTCAGGGTGTCGCCCGCCACCTCGCCGTTGAGGGTGTTGGTCATCTCGCCCACGGCGGTCTTGATGGTCACCTGATAGCTGAATTTGTCGCCGTCCACCTTGCCGTTCTCGATGGGGGAGCAGGCGCCGTTGGCGGCGTCGGTGACGGTGCCGGTGATGGTGTCGCCCTCCACGGTGGCCTTGAGGATGGAGCGCATATTGCCCATAAAGGTGTGTACCGTGATGGTCCAGGTGCCGTTCAGTTTACTCATGATGAAACGCTCCTTTTTCAGTTTTTGATTTTATAATGATTTTGCCGCGCGATCAGTCGAACTTCAGGGTGCTGTACTGGCCGTACTTTTTGCCCTCGTCGTCAATGATGCCGTCCACGCCGGGGACCACGGAGAACATGACGGCGGAGGACACCATCAGGCCGCCCCCCTTGCCCAGGGTGTCGATGACCCGGCGGACGTCGGCGCGGATCTGCTCCTCGGTGGCGCCCGGGGCGTCTGTCACCTGGGGATCCACCGCGCCGGCAAAGATCAGCCTGTCGCCGTATTCGGCCTTGATCTTCTTCAGATCGTTGCAGGGCTGGACGCTGTGCCAGCTGTCCACGCCGATCTCCACCAGGTCCCCGATAATGGGCTCGTTATAGCCGCAGGAGTGGTGCATATAGTACATCCCCAGCTCGTGGCAGCGCTTGACCATCCGGCGCTCCGGCTCCTTGTAGAACTTCCGCCACATCTCGGGGGACATGAACATATTGCTCTGGTTGCCCCAGTCGTCGTGCATCATCAGGAAGTCCACGTCCAGGTATTTCTTGAAATACTCCATCTGCTCGATGCGGTAGTCGGCGTAGGCCTCCACATACTCGGCGTAGGCCTCCTCGTCGTCGTAGGGGGCCAGCAGGCCGTTGACGTGGCCCATCATGGCGCAGATGCGCTCGAACGCGCCAATGTTGCACACCACATAGCCCATGATCTGGTCCTTCTTCGTCCACATGGCCTTGGTGCGCGCGGCGGCGGCTTCCCAGTTCTTGTCCCTGCAGCTCTTGAAATCGATGTATTTCTTCCACTCGGTGATGTCGTCAAAGATCTCGCCGCCGGGTTTCACATGGGTCATCAGTTCGGGGTGGGCGGGGTCCAGTTCCCACTCCAGACCGAAATCGTCCTTCCCGCTCATGAACAGGGGGCGGTCGGTGATCTCCGGAGTGATGATCATCTGGGCGGCGGTGTTGATCATGGGCACCCATTCGGGCTGCTTGTGGTCCCAGACCATCTGCATATTTTCACGCTCGGTCATAGCGATCCCTCCCGGTACTCAGCCGTTGTAGAACTCGTCCACGGCGGCGAAAAAGGCGTCGATATTGTCCCAGCTGGAGGCGGGCGGGATATCGCAGCCGGAGGAGATGACGAAGTTGGGGTAGCCGCAGCACGCCCCCATCACCTCCAGTGTCCTGGCCCGGACGCTCTCCGGGGTGCCGTTGCGGAACTGGCCGGCGGGGTCCACGTTGCCCATGACCAGCACGTCGCCGGGGGAACCGGCCATGATCTCCTTCATGTCCACCGCGTTGCCGAAGTGATAGGCGGCGGCCCCGCACTGGTACCACTGGGGCAGAGCCTTGGCCACCGAGTTGCCGCAGTTGTGGAGCAGCACCATGAAGTTGTCGTCCTGCACCTCGGTGACGATGCGCCGCACATAGGGCACGGCGAACTCCTCGATGAGGCCCGGGGAGAGCAGGCCGGCGGCGGGCTCTGCGATGCAGACCCCGTCGGCCCCCACCGCCTTGAAGCCCTTGATGTACTCGGTGATGAACTGGACGGCCTTCTCCAGAGTGGTTTCGACCATCTCCGGCTCCTCATAGCAGTTGATCATCAGTTCGGACATCCCCATCAGGCGGCCGGCCAGGGAGAAGGGTCCGATGGCCCCGGCGATGACCGGCCGGTCGGTGATCAGCCCGCACACCTTTTCGATGGCCTCGATATACACCCCGGTACGGCCCGTGCCCACGGCGGGGACCTGAAGGGCGTCGGCGTCCTCCGGGGACTCCAGCAGGGCGCCCACCACGGTGGGGACCTCGTCGTCGGAGACATGGACGCTCGCGCCGAAGGCCTCCGCCTCCACCGACAGGTCCATCATGGACACGGCGGCGCCGCTGTCGCAGCGGTCGGCCACCAGTTTCATGCCCCGGGCCTGGAGGTCGCTGTCGTAGACCAGATCCCGCACGGTGATCCCCAGCAGCTGGGTGCAGGGGAAGGAGAGAACGGGGACGGCCTTTTTGCGGGGGGCGGCCAGGACGTCGGCCGTCCATTGTTTCATCGTTGTCTGCATGATTTTCCTCCTTTGACATATTACGAAATCCACGAAACACCAGATGTATCAATTATAACAAATTCCCGCCCCGCCGTATAAAACTTCTTAGCGCTCTTTGGAACTTTTTTACGCTCTCCTCTCTTTTTTCTCTTGACGGGCGGCCGGGGGAGAGGGTACAATAACCATAGCTGACAAAAAAACGGAAAGGGGTATTTTGTATGAATTCGTTTGAAAAGATCCAGCGCTGCTTCGATCTGATCCCGCCCGCTGACCGCAAAGACATCCCCGTATATCCCATGATGCTCCTCTATCCCGGCCGGGTGGCCGGTTTCACCCAGAAGGAGATCACCACCGACATGGACAAATGGCTCCAGGCCCTGGACATCACCTTCCAGAAGGTCGGCACGCCCGACCTGTGCCAGGGCAACCCTCCCGGCGACGTCATGTTCCTCCAGGGCATCGAGGCCCTGCGCCCCGGCTATGAACTGGACGAGGACGCCAGCTATCAGTTCAAAGAGAGCTGCCGTATGCAGCCGGAGGACTACCGGGACATCATCGACCACGGCTATCTCCAGTGGTACAACCGCTACCTCTGCAGCATCCAGCACCCGCCCATCGCCAACATCCCCGACATCGGCAAGCTGTGGATGCAGGTGGGCGTGAACGCCGGCAAGGTGGGGGCTTTCCTGGCCCAGCGCGGCGTGAGCCCCATCCACGGCACCGCCTCCGGCACCCCCTTCGACACCCTTTCCATGGTTCGCTCCTTCGGAGAGTTCGTCTATGACCTGTACGACGAGCCCGATCTGGTCAAGGCCGCCATCGACCGGGGCACCCCGGAGGTGCTGGGCCAGATCCTGGGCACCCTGGAACACTCCCCCCTGAAACGGGCCAGCCTGTACGCCATGCGGTCCGACGCCAACTCCATCTCCCCCGCCATCTTTGAGGAGTTCTCCTGGCCCTCCCTGAAGGCCATCATTCTGGGCCTGCACGACGCCGGCGTCCAGGCGGTGCTCCACGCCGACGGCAACTGGCTGCCCATGCTGCCCAAACTGCTGGAACTGCCCAAGGGCAGCACTCTGGTCGAACTGGACGGCGTCACCGACATCCACGCCGCGTATGAGATCCTGAAGGGATGGCAGCCCATCCGGGGCGACGTGCCCGCCACCATGCTGGCCTTCGGCACCCCCGATCAGGTGTCCGCCTACTGCGAGGATCTGATCCAGATGTCCATGGCCAAGGGCGGTCTGGTGCTGGGCAGCGGGTGCGAGGTCCCGCTGAACTGCAAGCTGGAAAACCTGAAGGCCATGATGGACTCCGTCCGCGCCTGAGTCTGAGCGGCAGACCGCACCCGCCGGGCCGGTCGGCGGGCTTGACCTGTTTACACTGGGGGCATTCCTATGAGCGACACCATTCCCGTCGATCTGGACGCGGCAAAGTCTATGGCGGACGCCTTCGCCGGGACCACCGGCGTCCGCTGCCGGCTGCTGTCCGCCGAAGGAGAGATCCTGTACCAGCACGGTGAGCCGGAGGACGAGTGCGCCTATCTGAAGGCCCTGCCGGGGACGCCGCCCCCCTGCGCCGATCTGCACCTGCGGGGCATCCGCCAGGCGGAGCGTTTCGGCGGACGGTACATCTACGCCTGCCCCTCCAGTCTGGCCTACTGCGCCAGCCCCATCATGGCGGGGGGCGCTCTGGCGGGCGGACTGGTGGCCGGCCCCGTGCTTCTGATGGGCACCGACGATCTGCTGGAGGAACTGACCGAACACCGCGGGGTCCACCGGGAGGGAGTCCCCGCGCTCCGGATCTTTTTGGACGGCATCCCCCAGGCGGACTCCGCCCAGCTGAGCCGCCTGTCCCTCCAGCTGTTCGCTGACGCCCTCTGCATCGGGGACAACAGCCGGGAACTGTTCCTCCGGCGGGACGAGGGACTGCAGCAGCAGCGCATGGGGCAGTATGTCCACCAGGCCAAGGCGGTGGGGCAGGACGCCCGCTATCCCATCGAGAAGGAGTCCCAACTCTACGCCGCGGTGGCGCGGGGGGACCGGATCACCGCCGCCGCCCTGCTCAACGACCTGTTGGGGCACATCTTTTTTTTGACCTCCGATCCCGACGTCACCAATATCCGGGTGGCCGAACTGCTCTGGCTGCTGTCCAGAGCCGCCATCCGCGGCGGGGGCAACCCGGAGACGGTGCTGACCATCAGCGATCAGTACCTCGAAAAGCTGCGCCGGCTCCGCACCCAGGAGGATGTGGCCCGGTGGCTGGCCCAGGCGTTGCGCCGATACACCTCCCTGGTGTTCAAGATGACGGACACCAAGCACCGGGATATGATCCAGAAGGCCATAGGCTATATGCAGGTCAACTGCGGGCGGAACCTGACCCTGGGCGAGGTGGCCGACTATGTGGGCTACTCCCACTCCTATTTCTCCAAGGTGTTCAAGGGGGAACTGGGCTGCGGATTCCGGGCCTATCTCAACCAGCTGCGGGTTGAGAGGAGCAAAGTCCTCCTGCTGGCCAGCGGCGCCACCCTGTCCGAGATATACTCCGCCTGCGGGTTCGAGGATCAAAGCTACTTCTGCAAGGTGTTCAAGCGGGCGGTGGGGGTGACCCCGGACCGGTACCGCAAGCAGAGCCGCCGCATCGACGAGCGCATGGAGCGGGATCTGAACGCTCCGTAAACCCATGAAAATTTTTTATGTTTTTTGGTAATTTTTCCGCCTGTTCCCCGGAATTTATTGCGGCGTTTATTGACATTTGCTAAATTAAGAATACTGAAAGTCCATATCAAAGTCCATATCATGGACGGGCAAAACAAAAAACGGAGGTATCCCTATGAGTATTTTAACTGAAATCGGTGAGGCCCTGGAGCGCGGCAAGCGCAAGCAGGTGGTCCAGCTGGTCCAGCAGGGTCTGGACGAGGGCCTGTCCCCCCAGCAGATCCTGACCGAGGGCCTTCTGCCCGGCATGGACCGGGTGGGCCTGAAGTTTCGCAATAACGAGATCTTTGTCCCCGAGGTCCTGGTGGCCGCCCGGGCCATGAGCGCCGGCACCGAGGTGCTCAAGCCCCTGCTGGCCGAGGCCGGCAGCACCAGTAAGGGCAAGGCCGTGCTGGGCACCGTCAAGGGCGACCTGCACGACATCGGCAAGAACCTGGTCCGGATGATGCTGGAGGGCAAGGGCATCGAGGTCATCGACCTGGGCGTGGACGTGGCCCCCGAGACCTTTATACAGGCCGCCAAGGACAACAACGCCGACCTCATCTGCTGCTCCGCCCTGCTGACCACCACCATGCCCGTCATCGGGGACGTGGTCAAGGCCGCCGAGGCCGCCGGCATCCGGGACAAAGTCAAGATCATGGTGGGCGGCGCCCCCGTGACCCAGGAGTTCTGCGACTCCATCGGTGCCGACTGCTACACCCCCGACGCGGTCTCCGCCGCTATCCAGGCTGTGGAGCTTCTCTCCGCATGAGCCGTTCCGAACGCTAAACGGCGCCGCTGACGGCTGGAGGCGTCTCATGAACATCACCGTGCTGCTGGGGGACGGCCCCCTGACCCTGTCCGCCCGGCCGGGAGAGAGCCTGCTGGACGTGCTGCGGGAACACGGGGGGCTGCCCGTCCGCGCCCCCTGCGGCGGACAGGGGACCTGCCAAAAATGCACCGTCTATCTGTCCGGGCCGGAGGGGGAGACCCCCGTGCTGGCCTGCCGTACCCCCGCGGAGGACGGAATGGTCCTCCGCCTGCCCCCCGCCGCCCCTCTGGCGGTGGAACTCAACAGCGCCGCCCGCGCGTCCCTCCCCCCAGACCCGGGGCTGACAGGCTGCGGCGTGGCCTGCGACATCGGCACCACCACCGTGGTGTGCCATCTGGTGGAACTGTCCTCCGGGAAAGTCCTTGCCACCGCCGGGGAGGGCAACGCCCAGCGGCCCTACGGGGCCGATGTCATCGCCCGCATCAAGGCGTCCATGGACGGGCTGCGCCCCGCCCTCACCGCCGCCATCACGGGGCAGTTGTCCCGGATGATCGAAGAACTGTGCCGCTCCGCCGGGGTGCCTGTGGGGGAGGTCCGCCGCATGGCCGTGGCCGCCAACACCACCATGTGCCACCTGTTGGCCGCCCTGCCGCCCGACGGCATCGGCTCCGCCCCCTTCACCCCGGCCTCCCTGTTCGGGGACTGCCGGGACGCCCGCTCGCTGGGGCTCCCCTTCCGGGGGGAGGTGTACATCTGCCCCGCCGTGTCGGGCTACGTGGGAGGGGACATCACCGCCGACGTGCTGGCCGAGGCCCTGGACCGGGCGGAGGCCCCCGCCCTGCTCATCGACGTGGGCACCAACGGCGAGATGGCTCTGGGCTGCGGGGACCGCTTTGTGTGCTGCTCCACCGCCGCCGGTCCCGCCTTTGAGGGCGCTCAGATCCGCTTCGGCATGACCGCCGCCCCGGGGGCCATCTCGGAGGTCCGATGGGAGGACGGCCGGGTGGTCTGCTCGGTCCTCGGGGGAGGCGAGGCCGTGGGCCTGTGCGGTTCCGGCCTCATCGACGCCGTGGCCCTCATGCTGGACCTCGGGGCCGTGGACGAGACCGGCCGGATGCCGGACGCGGAGGACGACGACCTCCCGGAGGAGGCCGCCCCCTATCTGTTCCTGCTGGACGGCGCCCCCGCCTTCCGCCTGACGGACACAGTGGCCGTCACCCAGGCGGACGTGCGCAAACTCCAGCTGGGCAAGGGGGCCATCGCCGCCGGCGTGCGGGTGCTGCGGGACGGCTACGGCGCCGGTTTCGGCCGCATCGGGGCCCTGCTGCTGGCCGGAGGGTTTGGCAGCTACATCCGCCCGGAGAGCGCCGCCCGCATCGGCCTCATTCCGAAGGAGCTGCTGCCCGTCACCCGGGCTGTGGGCAACGCCGCCGCCCAGGGCGCTCTGGAGGCGCTGGTGTCCTCCGAGGCCAGAGTCCGGCTGGCCCGCTTACAGGCGAATATGGATTACCGGGAACTGTCCAACCTGCCCCAGTTTAACGAGGCGTACATGGACGCCATGATGTTCCCGGAGGAGGAATGACCTATGACGGACGCGCAGCTTCTGTCGCTCGCCTCCCAGTGCGGCTTTGACCATGTGGGGATGCTGAACGTCCCCGCCCTGAAATTTGAGCCGGCGGTGCGGGATATGTGCGCCGCCGACAAGTGCCGCAGCTACGGCAAATGCTGGACCTGCCCGCCCTACTGCGGCTCTCTGGAGGAGTTCGCCGCCCAGGCCGCCAAATATCGCCGGGGGATCCTCGTGCAGTCCACCGGCCAGATGGAGGACGACTACGACGTGGAGACCATGATGGACACCGAGGCCCTCCAGCACGACCGTTTCCGGGCGCTCACCGCAAAAGTCCGCCAGGTCTGTCCCGACTGTATGCCCTTGGCCGCCGGAGCCTGCCGCGTCTGCGAGAAATGTGCCTGTCCCGGCGCGCCCTGCCGTTTCCCGGACCTGGCCGTCCCCTCCATGGAGGCCAGCGGCCTCAACGTAAGCAGGACCTGCGCGGACTCGGGCATAGGCTACTACTACGGCCCCCGGACCATCACCTTTACCTGCTGTATCCTGACCGACTAACCCGGATCTCCGGGTTTTCGGATATATTTTCCATCTCCTTTATTTCATAGACGCTGTGGGCGCCTGCCGGAGAACGTCCTCCCGGCGGGCGCCCGCTGTCTTGTGCATTTTATACAAATTATTTTTATTTTAATGTTATGTTCTGACAAAATTATAAACTTTTTCAAAGAAACGCTTGCCAAATCAGTCCACTCCCGCTATAATTACACTCGGAGCGGTTGGAAACGTTTCCAGCCGCTCCGGGCCGGAACTCCGGCCCACATTATTACAAGGAGGAACTTCAGAATGAAAAAATGGTTAGCTCTTATGTTGGCTCTGGTCATGGCGTTCGCGCTGTGCGCCTGCGGAGGCGGCACAAACGCCAGCAATCCCCCGTCCAGCGAGTCCGTGGGGGGCGAGTCCAGCCAGCCCGTGGAGGGTGAGCCCAGCCAGTCCCCCGCCGCCGACGGCGCCGTCTACTGGCTGAACTTCAAGCCCGAGGCCGACGAGATCCTGCAGCAGGTCGCCGCGATGTACACCGAGAAGACCGGCGTGCCCGTCACGGTCACCACCGCCGCCTCCGGCACCTATGAGTCCACCCTCCGCGCGGAGATGGACAAGTCCACTCCCCCCACGCTGTTCGTCATCGGCAACGCGCCCGCCGTGGAGACCTGGAAGGACTACGCGCTGGACCTGACCGGCACGGCCATCGCCAACGAGTTGAACACCGACGCCTACAACCTGTATGACGACAGCGGCAAGCTGGTGTCCATCGGCTACTGCTATGAGTGCTACGGCATCATCGTCAACCCCACCCTGCTGGAGCAGGCCGGCTACAAGGTCGAGGACATCAAGAACTTTGACGCTTTGAAGACCGCCGCCGAGGACATCCACGCCCGGGCCGCCGAACTGGGCTTCGACGCCTTCACCTCCAACGACATGGACGACAGCTCCAGCTGGCGCTACACCGGCCACATGATCAACTTGGAGTACTACTATGAGGAGCAGGCTTCCGGCGCCAAGTGGACCGAGACCCCCGCCACCCTGACCGGCGACTATATGGACAACTTCCGCAACCTGTATGACCTGTGCGTGAACAACAGCACCGTCGCCCGCACCGAACTGGCCACCGGCGGCCACGACGCCGAGGCCGAGTTCAAGGACGGCAAGGCCGTGTTCTTTGTCCAGGGCTCCTGGGAGTGGGGCGCCGTCTCCGAGACCGTGCCCGACGCCGTGATGATCCCCTACTACTGCGGCGTGGAGGGCGAGGAGAAGGCCGGCCTGAACTGCGGCACCGAGAACTGCTGGGCCATCAACTCCAAGGCCGCTCCTGAGGATCAGCAGGCCACCATGGACTTCATGGTCTGGATGGTCACCGATCCCGAGGCATCCGAGCTGCTGACCAACGGCGTGGGCGGCTTCGGCGTCATGCCCTACAAGAGCGCCGCCGCCTCTACCAACGGTTTCCTGGCCAACGCCAACGACTACGCCACCAGCGGCAACTATGTGATGGACTGGGCCACCAACTACCAGCCCAACGTCAACGAGTACCGCGCCGCCCTGGTGTCCGCCATGAACCAGTACAACTCCGATCCCTCCGACGCCAACTGGGAGATGGTGGTCACCGCCGCCATCCAGGGCTGGGCCACTCAGTATCAGGCCGCCAACGGCTGATCTCTTTCTGACCGGACAGACAAACGCATAGACCGAACGGGGCGGGCGGCATCGCCCGCCCCGTTCCATTTTTAGAGAGGGAGTTGATCTTCTTGAAGAAAAAGAAATCCCTGCCCAACCCCATCAAACGGTGGTGGTGGCTGTTCCTCGGCCCTGTGGTAGCCGCCTTTGCGATCGGATTCGTCTGGCCCTTCCTGCAGGGCATCTACCTCTCCTTCTGCCAGTTCCGCCTGATCTCCGATGCGAAGTTCATCGGCTTTGGCAACTACATCAAGGCATTTTCCGACGCCAGTTTCGTCCACTCCTTCTGGTATTCGGCTCTGTTCGCCATCGTGAGCCTGGTGCTGATCAACGTGCTGGCCTTTGCCGCCGCCTACGCCCTGACCCAGGGCATCCGGGGCAGCAACCTGTTCCGCACGGTGTTCTTCATGCCCAACCTGATCGGCGGCATCGTGCTGGGCCACATCTGGTCCATGATCTTTGACGGCATCCTCTCCCACTTCGGCACCTCCATCCTGCTGAACAGTACTTACGGTTTCTGGGGCCTCATCATCCTCATGTGCTGGCAGCAGATCGGCTACATGATGATCATTTACATCGCAGGTCTCCAGTCCGTCCCCGGGGAGATGGTCGAGGCCGCCAAGATCGACGGCGCCTCCAACGCGCAGATCCTGTTCAAAGTCACCATCCCCAACGTGATGCCCTCCATCACCATCTGCACGTTCCTGTCCCTGACCAACGGTTTCAAGCTGTTCGACCAGAACCTGGCGCTGACCGCCGGCCAGCCCTTCCAGATCCAGCCCGACGGCACCACCATCAAGACCACCGAGATGCTGGCCCTGAACATCTACAACACCTTCTACGGGCAGAACGCCAACGCCCAGGGCGTCGCTCAGGCGAAGGCGGTGATCTTCTTTATTCTGGTGGCCGGTCTGGGATTGGCACAGCTTGCCTATACCCGCAGGAAGGAGGTACAGCAGTGATGAAAAAGAGAGAACTCAGCGCCGAGCGGCGCAGAAAGACGGCGCTCACCGTGGTGCTGTCCATCATCAGCGTGGTCTATGTCCTGCCCGTCGTAGCGGTGGTCCTCAACGCCTTCAAGAAGAACACCTTCGTCAAGACCAACACCTTCGATCTGCCCACAGGCGAGATGTGGGCGGGCGTCTCCAACTTCGTCAAGGGCATGACCTTCGGGAACTATCCCTTCTGGAAGTCGGTTGTGTTCACCGTACTCATCACCGTGGTGTCCACCGCTCTGATCCTGCTGTTTACCTCCATGGCCGCCTGGTACATCAGCCGGGTGAACTCCAGGGTCTGCCGGATCATCTACTACCTGTGCGTGTTCTCCATGGTGGTGCCCTTCCAGATGGTCATGTTCACCCTGTCCAAGACCGCCAACAGCCTCCATCTGAACACCCCCTATACCATCCCGATCGTGTATCTCGGCTTCGGCGCGGGCCTGGCCATCTTTATGTTCGTGGGCTTCGTCAAATCCATCCCATTGGAAATTGAGGAGGCCGCCGCCATCGACGGCTGCGGGCCGGTCCGCACCTTCTTCTCGGTGGTGATGCCCATGCTGAAACCCACCATGATCTCAGTGGGCATTCTGGAGATCATGTGGGTGTGGAACGACTACCTGCTGCCCTATCTGGTGCTGGACAAGAACCTGTACCGCACCATTATGATCCACATTCAGTACCTGAAGGGAAGCTACGGCACCGTGGATCTGGGCGCCACCATGGCGCTGATCCTGCTGAGCATTATCCCGGTCATTATCTTCTATCTGACCTGCCAGAAACACATCATCAAGGGTGTGGCGGCAGGCGCCGTGAAGGGCTGACCCGACAGAACAGGCGGCGCATTCCCCCATGTGCCGTGACAGGACGGCGGGACGGGTCCGCGGTGGGGCGCGGGAACGGCTTTTGAAAAAGGAGGCGGAGCCGGTGACCATCAAAGATGTGGCACAGCGCTCCGGGTACTCCGTGGGGACGGTGTCCCGGGCACTCAACGGCAGCGCCGGCGTCAGCGAGGCGGCCAGAAAAAAGGTGCTGGCGGTGGTGAAAGAACTGGGTTTCCGGCCCAACAGCAACGCCCGCCAGCTGAAACTGCGGGAGAGCCGGGGGTACAGCGTCATCGTCAAGGGCGTCGGCAACCGGCTGTTCTCCGGCATCGTGGAAAAGATACAGAGCTTGTTCGAGGACGCCGGAAGGACGGTGGACCTCTACTATCTGGACGAGGACAGCGACGAGGTGGATCTGGCGGTCCAGGTCTGCCGGGAGCGGAAACCTTTGGGCATTCTGTTTCTGGGCGGCAGCCGGGAGAACTTTGTCCGCAGGTTTGCCGCCATCACCTGCCCCTGCGTGCTGGTGACTTCTCGGGCCGATACCTTGGGCTTTCCCAATCTGTCCAGCGTCTCCACCGACGACGTGGCCGGGGCCGCCCGGGCCATGGGCCACCTGCTGGACGCCGGCCACCGGGACGTGGGCATCATCGGCGGGGACAGCCGCGTCGCCGCCCCGTCCATGGCCTGCGACACCAGCCAGCTCCGCCTCATCGGTTGCCAGCAGGCCCATCTCCGGCGGGGCATCCCCTTCGACCCGGAGCGGCAGTCCGTCCAGGCCCGCTACTCTCTGGCGGGGGGATATGAGGCCGCCGGCCGGCTGCTGGATCGGAGCCCCGGCCTCACCGCCATTCTGGCCATGTCGGACATCATGGCCATCGGCGCTCTGCGGGCCATCCGCGACCGGGGCCTGCGGGTGCCGGAGGACATCTCCATCGTCGGGTACGACGGCATCGATCAGGCCGCGTACTGCGTTCCCCGGCTGACCACCATCCGGCAGAACGCCGACCGGCTGGCCCGCCGGGGGGTGGACATCCTGCTCCGGCAGGCCGGCGGGGGCCGCGCCATCCACGAGATCGTGCCCTTCCAGCTCATCCGCGGCGAGAGCGTGCGCACCGTGGAATAAGGGTCCGCCGGATCTGTCCCGCGCGCTCTTGCCCCGGCGGGAGATTTGTGGTACGATAGAGAAAAACCATGGAGATCGGAGGGCCTCCCATGAAAAAAATCATCCGCCGTGTGCTCATCCTCATCCCCGCCGTCCTGCTCCAACTGCTGTGGATCTTCCTGCTGGTCCGCTGGCTGGCCCCATGGGCGGGACCCATCTCGATGGCTCTGTCCATCGTCGCCCTGCTGGCGGTGCTGTTCATTATTACCAAGCGCGACGAGGGCGGCTATAAGATCCTCTGGCTGCTGGTGATCCTGTCCTTTCCTGTCGGCGGCATCCTGCTGTACCTGATGGTGGGCAACCGCAGATCCACCAAGCCCCTGCAGAAACGGCTGTCCGCCGCCCAGCCCTATCCCGGCGGAACGGACGACACCGAGGCCCTCTGCCAGTCGCTGGCTCAGCAGGCCCCCCGCATGGCGGAGACGTTCCGCTATATTTATTCCTTCACCGGCTGTCCCCTCTACCTCAACCGGGAGGCCCGGTACTATCCCCTGGGCGATCTGATGTTTCCCGTTATGCTGGAGGAGGTCAAGAAGGCCAAACGGTATATCTTCGCGGAGTACTTCATCGTGGAACCGGGCGTCATGCTGGACTCGTTGGTGGATGTCATGGCGGAAAAGGTCGCCCAGGGCGTGGACGTCCGGATGATGTACGACGATCTGGGCAGTTTCTCCACCTACTCCGACCAAAACGTGAAGGAACTGCGGGCCAAAGGCATCCAGTGCATTCCCTTCAACCCCCTGCGCTCGATCCGGGGCACGATCAACTACCGGAACCACCGCAAAATGCTCATTATCGACGGCGCGGTGGCCTTCAGCGGCGGCATCAACCTGGCCGACGAGTATATCAACAAAGTGGAGCGGTTCGGCCACTGGAAGGACGGGGGGTTCCGTATCACCGGCGAGGCGGTGGAGGGCTACACCCGGATGTTCACCGAGTTCTGGAACGCCTTCTCCGGCGCCCCCATCCCCCCGGAACTGTTCTCCGCCCCGCCCGCCCCGGCGGAGGAAAAGCCCGCCGATGGCTATATCCTCAGCTACTACGACTCCCCTCTGCGCCCCATCGCCGCCAGCAACGAACTCTATATTGAGCTGCTGTCCCAGGCAAAGGACTACGCCTGGTTCTTCACCCCCTATCTCCTGCTGGGGGACGCCCTGATGGACGCCCTGTGCCGGGCCGCCCGCCGGGGGGTGGACGTGCGCATCATCATGCCCGGCATACCCGACAAGCCCCTCGTGTTCCGTATGTCCCACAGTTTTTACCCCGTGCTGCTGGATGCCGGCGTGAAGATCTACGAGTATATCCCCGGTTTCGTCCACTCCAAGGGCTGCGTGGTGGACGGCGTGGTGGGCACCGTGGGCACCGTGAACCTGGACTACCGCAGCCTGTTTCTCCACTTTGAAAACAACTCCCTGTTCTACGGCGCCTCCCTGCTGAAGGACGTAAAGGCCGACTTCTTGGCCACCCAGGAGCAGTGCCGGCAGATGGAGCTGGGCAAAAATGTGAAGAGCGGCTTTTGGCGCTGGACTCTGGACGGGATCCTGCGCATCTTTGCGCCGCTGTGTTAGGGCGGCGCTTGACATCCCGCCGCGGACGTGTTATCATACCGCATAGGTGAAAGCGCACAATATTCCCCGTATCCCTGTGGGTTTCTTTTGCGGTATTATATGAAAATTTCATTTTTAGGAGGACAAAAAGATGAAGATTCTGGGCGTTTCCTTAGGTACCAAAAACGGCAACAACGACACCATGTGCCGGGTGGCTCTCGAGGCCGCGAAGGAGATGGGGGCTGAGATCGAGTTCATCCATCTGCTGGACTGGAATATCCAGTTCTGTTCCGGCTGCGTGGCCTGCTCCCGGGGTCTGGTCATGGGCAAGGGCATGATCTGCACCCGCAAAGACGACTTCTCCGCCTTCTACGAGAAGATCGTGGAGGCCGACGGCGTCATTATGGTCGATCCCATCTTCGAGTCCGGCGCCTCCGGCCTGTTCCACACCATCACCGACCGCATGGGCCCCGGCCACGACACCGGTATGCTGCTCATGCTGGACGGCAAGCTGAAGGAGCAGGGCAAGCCCGGCCTGAATCCCCGCTACTTCCGCCAGAAGGCCATATCTTTCGTGGCCATCGGCGGCTCCGACTGGGCTGTCCGCTGCGAGACCGACCACGCCATGTTCGCCCTGAGCCAGGGCTGGAAGATCGTGAACAATGAGTCCTTCTCCTGGTCCAAGGACGTCATCATGCAGGATGACAAGATCGAGCGGATGAAGGTCATCGGCCGCAACCTGGTGGAGGCCGCCCAGTACATCATCGACAACGACGTTCAGGTGGCCGGCTCCGAAAACCTGTCCCTGTGGAAGGGCGTGGAGGGCGCCTGCCCCCACTGCCAGGGCAACGCCTTCTATATCTTCCCCGGCACCACCCACGCGGTGTGCGAGTACTGCGGCATGGAGGGCCATCTGACCGTGGTGGACGGCGCCACCAAGTTTGTGTTCGACGAGTCCATCGTCCCCAACGGCCATCTGGAACACGCCCACGACGTACTCAGCGGCAAGATGGCCCACGGCCAGGATATCTTTGAGAACGAGGGCCGCCTGATGAACCTCTACAAAGATCCCGAGTTCCAGGCCCGCAAGGCCCGCTATACCGCCGTCTGCGAGCCTCTCACCCCGCCCTCCAGGCAGGGCTGATCCCCCGGAGACAGCGCGGGCAAACTTTTTGACGCCCGCCCGCTCCGGCGGAAAAACAGATGTTATGATACAAAAGCGGGGGCCTGTTCGGCCCCCGCTTTTCCCGTCCGGTCAGATCGCCCGCTCCATGATCCACACCGGCTGAGACCTCTCTCCCGCCAGGGTATCCCGCCGCAGGCCGGTGAAGCCCATAGCGGTCCAGAAGGCGCGGCCCTCCTCATCGGCCGACGGGCAGGCCAGCCGCACCCGGTCGAACCCGGCGTCATGGGCGGCCCCCGTCAGGGCGGCGACGGCGGAACCCCCGAATCCCTCACGCCGCAGTTCCGGCTCCATCATGAACCGGACGATGAACAGGGTCCCGGGCCGGGGCCACCCCTCCAGCAGGTCCAGCGCGGCGCGGGGCGCGCCCTCCCGCCACAGAGCTATGACACGCTTCTGCTCCGGGGCGCGCCGGGGGGGCAGTCCCTCCGCCCGCGGGCCCTCCTCCGGCACGGTCCGGCCTCCCGGACAGAATCCGTCCGCGCACCGCTCCTCCAGAGCCAGCACGGCGGCGAAGTCCCCCTCGGTGACGGGTCGGACCTCCCACCCGGCCAGCCGGGCGGCCAGGCCCTCGGCGAGGGGGATGTCGGGCAGGGCGGCTTTTGTCCCCACGCACCGGTTGATGGGGACGCCCATGGCGTAGAACCGCTCCTCGTAATCCGTCATAATGCCCCGGACCCCATGCTCGTGCAGATTTCGGGTCACCTGGGACAGTTCAAACCCCGCCTTGGGGAACTGAAACAGGGACCACTCGAACAGGGCGCGGTCGTCGGTCTTGAAATGGATCTCTCCCCCATCCCGCAGCACCTTCCGGTAGCCCCGGAGGAAGTTCTGGTGGGTGAGCCGCCGGGGGGCGTGCTTCACCGAGGGCCAGGGATCGCAGAAGTTGATATAGATGAGGTCCGCCTCGCCGGGGGCGAAATACTCCCCCAGCGCCGCCGCGTCCCCGTCGATGAAAAACACATTGGTCAGCCCCGCGTCCCGGCACCGCTCCATGGCGATGACCATAGCGTCCGGCACCCGCTCCACCGCCACATACAGGTCCTCCGGATGGGCGGCGGCGGTCCCGGCGGTAAACCGGCCCTTGCCGCAGCCCAGTTCCAGCCGGAGGGCCTTCGCGCCGGGCATCAGTTCCCGCCAGCGGCCCTTCCGGGCGGCGGGGTCCCTGACCCAGAGGGCTTCGCAGGCCTCCATCCGGGGGATCAGATTTTTCTTTTTTCTCATGCGCATACGCGTCACCTCACTGGGGCGGATCACTTGAAATAAAATTACCATAGCGGGGCGGAAAGGTCAAGCGGAACCGGCGGCCGACACCCTGACCCCGTGCAGGTTTGTCAAACATATTGGACAAACCTACATTTTACCCTGATGCCGTGGTCTTTGAAATACTGCAACTCGTTCTTAATGTCTGCCTTGTTGCGGCTCAGACGGTCAAGGGATTTAATGACAAGGGTATCACCTCGGCGCAACAGGGTTGTTTTAAGAGCGGTATAGCCAGCCCGGTCTAAACTCCTGCCCGATTCCTTGTCCGTGATAATCTCCCGCTCCCGCGCCCCAATCGCGGCAAAAGCGGCAAGCTGGCGGTCAAGGTTCTGCTCCCGGCTTGATACCCTCGCGTAGTAGAAAGTTCGCTGTTCCATGATAGCGCCCCCTGTCTGTTTTCTGTTTCCAGTATAACGGGTGGGACTGCGCCCGCATAGTTTAACCGTCCGTAAAGGCCGTTTAATTTTCGGATATATCCAGAAAGGGAAAAGAGATACTTTACAGACGGGAACGCCGCCCCGTTGTGTTATGTGCGTAAAGGTGTACTTTTATGGAACAGCCTGATACGAAAACGGGACGGCGTAAACCGTCCCGCTCTCGCTGGCCTTTGATTGCATTTTTCTGGGGTCGCTGTTATCTGTTAGGGCCGTCCGACAAGGGAGATTGTACAACGGCCACAGCGATTTTGCATAGTTTAATTTTGATGTTTGTGTGTCCCTTTCAATTTGCCGCAAACGTTCCCGGCAAACTCAAAGCAACACGCTACAAGGAGTTGGACTATATGCCAAATCTTAAGGCACCACCGCACAATTAACCATTGATTGGGAAGGTCAAGGCGGGACTAATAATCCATCTCATGGTACGGCCCGGAACCCCGCCAAGGGCAAACCTGATCAGGCTGGCAAGCAGCGCTTGTCCGCCAGATATAGATTTGCCAAAGCAAACATCATATTCAATTTTTCCTTTTGCCTGGACAGTCCTCGGTATCGCGTTTTTCGGAAGTGGAACAGACGCTTGACCACAGCAAAAACATGCTCCACCTTGGCGCGTACCGACGACTTCT
>CAYPEE010000009.1:20147-22660 GCA_964409665.1 uncultured Oscillospiraceae bacterium | reverse complement strand
CCGGACCAGCCGGAGATGTTCTCGAACTGGATGCCGGTCAGTTCCGGGTGGTTCTCCACGATCTGTTTCATCGTCGGGGAGGTCGCGCGCACATGGAGGTTCACTTTAATATCGCAGACCGTATCATAGTTGATGGAATCATGGACCACCATCACGCGGTACGGCTCCCGCGCGATCTGCTCCTTGCTAAAGGTATACGTCAGGCTTACCTCGTTCTTGCCCTCCGTATTCTCCGGCCACGCCACATCCGCGACGTGCTCCCATTTGTCCGGCGACGTACCGTTCCCATCGTCCTTCGCGAACATGGCGTAGATCTTCAGGCCCTGGTTGATGCCTTCCCCAACACCCGCCGTCTCAACCGGCCCCGGCGCGTCCTCCCAGACGTCATAGCCGGTATCGGTCTGGTCAATGCGCACGGACGAGAAGTAGTAGTCCGCGCCGGTCAGGAAATGCTTTTCCCCCGTACCGTTCGGATAACAGTACACCGCGTCGTCCACGGTCACGACCCGCGTCGCCGCGCCCGGCTTCCGGGTCCCGAGGGTGCCGCCCTCGGGCTCCGTCTCCCCCTCATTCAGATTGTTCGCGCCGACATAATGCGTCTTCTTGAACGACCGGTCCATGACCTCCGTCCGGAACAGGAAATCCGACACGGCGTCCTCTTGCCCGGACTCCACCGCCTGCCTGAACACCTCCAGCCAGCCGGACAGATTCGCCTCATCCTGCCAGGTCAGATTGATGGACGTTTTCTTTTCGATGCTGTTGTCCTCGCCCACGGGGTAGTTCCATTCATAGTCCTCATAACTCCACGTGGCATCGGCCTGCTTTGTCTGCGGATCGTCCTTCAAGTCGTGGGGCACCAGAGTCATCTCGATCGTGTTCTTTACAGGCGTATCGCTTGAAACGGTACTGGTGGAGTACGCCACCACCACATAAAAGCGCAGGGACCACGAAAGCTGTTTCCGCGCGTGAAGGTCCTGCCCGAAAAACACGTTGGTAAAACCGTTTAGACCGGTCGCCACGTCCTGCGCACCGCCGGTGTACTTGTCCGCCGCCTGAATCCCGGGCTGGACCGCGAAGCCCAGGGCGCCGCTGCCCCGGCCTGCGTCCGAATAGCCGACGATCTGGCCATCATTTTCAGACGAATCCTTGATCCAGAGGTCGAACGGCTGGTTGCCGCGCCCGCTGGCCGTCACTTCCCAGACCACATAGCGGTGGGAAGCGAAGTTGTCCCCGGAATATGCCTCGGGCAGATCGCCGTCCACATACGCCTCCACCTGGCGCTGGGTATAGAGTTCCGGCGTATAGCTGTGACCGGAGGCGCTGTATGGACGCTTATCCAGGTCGAGCAGGACCGTCGTCGTGTTCACGGAACCCGTCAGAGGCTGCGGCTGCTCTGTCTGCGTCACGGATTCCTGCTCACCCTCCTCCCCGTCCGGATCATAGGTCACTGTTGCCGTGGACTGCAATTCCCACTGCGTCTCATCGGCCACCTGCATGGAGTCGACGTCGCTGTACACGACCTGCCACGCGGCGTTGGTCCCGGCGGGGATCTCCCGATAGTTGAAGAACACAAGGGATTCCTCGCCGTCCTCACCGGTCTCAACATAACAATTAAACGGGGAATTCCTCGTTTCCACCGGATTGTCTCTGTCGCTCACCTGCGGCACGGCGATATCCGTCGGGTCCGCTTTGGCGGTCCCGCCGCGATACGTCAGCAGCGCCCTCGGGGCGCGGATCTCCACCGCCCCCGCAGGCAGCGCCCGGCTGGTGTGGAACTCCATCTGGTACTTCAGGCTGAAATCGTCCGTGACGGACATATTGTGCGGATCGCCGCCGTCGGCGTTGACATAGTAGATGTCATAGGACCAGTGCCTGCCGCCGTTCTGGCCGTCCTCCTCCTCCGGGGAGAGGCGGTACTCCACGGCGGCGCCGGCGATGTCCATATCCAGGCCGGCAAGCTCGGCAATGGACAGGTCGCTCGACTGCGGAGGTTCCTGCCCGTTCGGGTCCTCAGACGGCTCTTCCGGAAGACCCGGCACCGCGTTCCCGAACGCCGCGTCCTCCGCGTCCTCCCCGTCTTTCGTGTAGGATATCTCGGAGCGCAGCGTTCCGCCCTCATCGGTCACGCGCACCGTGACGCCGATGACGGACGCGTCATAAGACCAGCCCGCCTCCGGTTCCCCGGGGAGATCGGCCTGTCTGATCTCGTACCGGTACATGCCCGGCACGGTGTATGTAACGCTGCCGAACGCCACCAGCCCGGACGCCGTGTTCGTCACCGTGAACGGCTCCCCCTCACGGTAGGCGTCCGGCATCGGGCAGGAGTCCGGCTGTTCCGGCCCCGCCTCCGGCGCGGGATCGGGAGCCGGCGCTTCGCCGCTCTGACCCGCGCTGAGCAGCGCCGCGCGGGCCTCTGCCGGCTCCTCGGTCGGCTCCTCTGTCGGCTCGGTCTCCGGCTCCGGTTCTGTCGTCTCAGGTACGGACGCCGTCGTCTCCGGCGCGGACTCCACCGG
>CAYPEE010000009.1:0-20047 GCA_964409665.1 uncultured Oscillospiraceae bacterium | reverse complement strand
GGCTCCGGCGCGGGCGTGGGCTCCGCCGGCTCCTGCTGGGGCGCGCCGTCCCCGGCGCCGCACGAGACCGGGCGCAGTTCAAACGTGAACATACCGTCTTTCAGCGGGCGTCCGTCCAGGCGCACCGACGCCATCAGCCCTGCGTCCACGGAAGCCCTGCCCTCCGCGTCATGGTACACCAGCGCATCCGGCGACACCTCCGCATGGAGGTCCTCGTCGATCGTCACGGTGACATCATAGACCGTGCTGTCATAATCGACGCCCGGCCGGCCCTCCCCCGGCAGGACCGGCACGACGCGGTACGCATACGTGCCCGGCTGCGTGAAACGGACGTCCTCAAACACGGACGCGGCGCCGCCGTCGGTGACCACCGTATCCCCGGGAGCCACAGGGTCCGCCGCGCCATTGGACGCGGAGGGGCTCACCTCATACGTAAGAGGCACGCCCGCCGCGTCCGACCGCAGTTCCAAGTTCGCGGAACCGTCCGATGAGGCGCTCACCGAAACCGAGCCCACCGGCAGGAGACCGAGCGACAGGACGGCCGCCAGGACAATGGCAAGGGGGCGGCACACGATTTGAAAAAGTTTTCTGGTCACCATATTACCTCAAACGCTCCTTTCAGATTCCATTTACACACAAAAAAAGGAAAATATGCTCACCGTTGTTCACTTTTTCGAATCCGGCCAAAACGCCGGAGCGTAAAATATGTCACCTCATGACGGTATGAAACACCGCCGGCGGAGCCTGTTTCCGCGTATAATACGCCATCTTCTTTTTATCCTATTGTTAGTGTACTATAAAATTTGAACATCGTCAATGAACATATATATATAGTGTACAAAATTTAATATCAATGGCGCGTCGGGCCGTGTCAAATGACATTAAATTTCGCTCGATCGGATCCCGGCGAAAACGCGCCCCCCCGCCCCTGTCCGCATCCGTACAGCGCGGGTCCGGGCAGCAAAAAAGGCGCCCCAAAGGGCGCCCGCGGGAGAGGACAGAAAGCCGCCGCTGCCGGGCGGCAGCGGCGGGGGAGCAAAGCAAGGTTTCGTGACGCCCGCCGGGAGAGGATTCAGGTCTCCCGATCCGTCCGGCGCATCTGTTTCAGGTTGCCGATCTTCCGGGCCCGGCGGTCCAGTTCGGCCAGCACGTCGTCCAGGGGGATGCCCTGCTCCGCCATCATCACGATCAGGTGATAGATGAGGTCGGAGATCTCCCCCACCGTGTCGGAGGGCACGCCGTTCTTGGCGGCGATGATGGTCTCGGCGCACTCCTCGCCCACCTTTTTCAAGATCTTGTCCAGCCCCTTGTCGAACAGATAGCAGGTATAGGAGCCCTCCCGGGGGCGGGCCTTCCGGTCCAGCACCACCCGGTAGAGGCTTTGCAGTACGTCGTTCACGGGTCTCACGTCCTTTCCGTTGCACGCCGGCCGGCCGGAGTCCGCCTCTGACCGCGGGTCCCCGGTCGGTCCGGTTCGGATCGGGTGATCCGATCTTATAACTCGATCTCCCGGAAAAAGCAGGAGTACGCCCCCGTGTGGCAGGCGGGCCCGTCCGGGATGCAGAAATACAGCAGAGTGTCGGTGTCGCAGTCGGTCATGATCTTCCGCACATGGAGGTAATTGCCCGACGTGTCCCCCTTGTTCCAGAGCTCTCCCCGGCTCCTGGACCAGAACCAGGCGGTCCTGGTCCGAAGCGTCAGTTCCACCGCCTCCCGGTTGGTGAACCCCAGCATCAGAATATCCTTCTTCTCCGCGTGCTGGATAATGACCGGGATCAACTCCGATTTTTGAAACAGCCTGTCCAGATCAAACATATTCCTCACCTCACGGGGAGATCCCGGGCGCGCAGATAGTCCTTCACCCGGGGAACGGTCAGCTCCCCGAAGTGGAACAGGGAGGCCGCCAGGGCGGCGTCGCAGCCCGTGGCCTCGAACACCTCCGCAAAGTGCTCCAGACTGCCGCACCCGCCGGAGGCGATCACCGGGACGGTCACCGCGCCAGCGACCGCTTTGGTCATGGCCAGATCGAAACCGGCCTTCGTGCCGTCGGCGTCCATGGAGGTGAGCAGGATCTCCCCCGCCCCCAGCGCCTGGCCCCGCCTGGCCCACTCAACGGCGTCGATGCCGGTGGGGACGCGGCCGCCAGCCACCACCACCTCGTACCAGCCCCCGGGCCGCTTCCGGGCGTCGATGGCCAGCACCACGCACTGGCTGCCAAACCGCTCCGCCGCCCGGGCGATCAGAGTCTCGTCCCGGACCGCGGCGGAGTTGACGGAGATCTTGTCCGCCCCCGCCCGGAGCAGACGGCGGAAGTCCTCCAGCGTGCGGATGCCGCCCCCCACGGTGAGGGGGACGAACACCTGCTCGGCGGTGCGCTCCACCACGTCGGCCACGGTGTCCCGGGCGTCGCTGGTGGCGGTGATGTCCAGAAAGACGATCTCGTCGGCACCCTGGTCCGAGTAGTATTTCGCCAGTTCCACCGGGTCTCCGGCATCCCGGATGTTGACGAAGTTGACCCCCTTCACCACCCGGCCGTCCCGCACGTCCAAACAGGGGATGATCCGCTTGGCTAACATTGCTCCCCCGCCTCCCGGACGGCCTCGGCCAGATCGAGGGTGCCGGCGTAGTACGCCTTGCCGATGACGGCCCCGTAGAGGCCCATATCCCGCAGCCGCTTCACATCGTCCAGAGTGGCGACGCCGCCGCTGGCCACAATATGGCAGGACACCCTTTTTTGCAGGTCGGCCAGCCGCTCATAGGACGGCCCCGACAGCATCCCGTCGGCGGCGATGTCGGTGCAGACGAGATACCTCACGCCAATGGCCTCCATCCGCGCGGCAAAGTCCAGGTAGTCCAACCCGGAATCCTCCTCCCAGCCGGCGATGCGCACCCGGCCGTCCAGATAGTCCACTCCCACCGCCACCTTCTCCGGCCCGTACTGCCGGAGGACGTACTGCACCAGATCGGGCCTCGTCACGGCGGCGGAGCCGATGACCATCCGACCCACGCCGGCCTCTCCCACAGTGATGGCGTCCAGCTCATTCTTCAGCCCGCCGCCCAGTTCCACCTTCAGGCCGGACTGCCGGATGACCTCATAGAGGAAGGGAAAATTTTTGCGCACCCCGTTCCGGGCGCCATCCAGATCCACCATGTGGACCCATTTTGACCCGGCGTCCGCGAACCGTCCAGCGACCTCCAGAGGGCTGTTCGCCACCTGACGGGCGGTGGAAAAGTCCCCTTTTTTCAGCCGGACGCACCGGCCGTCTTTCATGTCGATCGCGGGAAAAAGGATCATTCGCTCAGCTCCCCAAAGTTTTTTAAGATCTGAAGCCCCGCCTCGCCGCTCTTCTCCGGGTGGAACTGGCAGCCGAACACCCCGTTCCGCCCCACCGCCGCCGTCACGGGCGCGCCGTAATCCGTCCGGGCGAGGACGTCCTCCTCCCGGCCGGCGCGGCCGCAGTAGGAGTGGACGAAATAGACATACGTCCCCTCGTCCAGCCCCCGAAACAGGGGGGACGGGTTGGGAAAGGTCAGGCTGTTCCAGCCGATATGGGGCAGTTTGAGATCCGTCTGGATACGTTCCACCCGCCCGCTGACAAGGCCCAATCCCTCACAGTCCCGGACCTCCTCGCCCCGGTCGAACAGCAGCTGCATCCCCAGGCAGATCCCCAGGATCGGTTTCCTCCCCGCCTGGGCGCGAAGGGCCCTGTCCAGCCCCTTGCGCCGGAGTCTGTCCGCCGCGTCGGGAAAGGCCCCCACTCCGGGGAGGATGACCGCCCCCGCCCGCTCCAACTCGCGGGGGTCGTCGGTGACGGCGCTGTCCAGCCCCAGATAGCGCAGAGCGTTGGACACGCTCCTCAGGTTTCCCACGCCGTAGTCCACAATGGCGATCGTTCCCTTCAATGAAACCACATCCCGTCGTATTCGTCAGGGCCGGACGCCGCATCCCCGTCACAGGGTCCCCTTGGTGGAGGCGACGCCGGTCCCCTCGGGCCGGGCGGCCTCCTTCAGGGCCAGCCCCAGGGACTTAAACAGCGCCTCCGTGATGTGGTGGGCGTTGGCGCCGTACTCGCACTTCTGGTGGAGGGTGATCCCGGCGTTGAAGGCGAAGGCCCGCATAAACTCCGCCGTCAGGCAGGAGTCGTAGGCGCCGATCATGGGCTGGGGCATGGGGGCGTCGAACACCAAATAGGGCCGGTTGGACAGATCCAGCACCGTCCGACATAGCGCCTCGTCCATGGGCACGCAGGCGGCGCCATAGCGCCTGACGCCCTTTTTGCTCCCCAGAGCCGCCGCGAACGCCTGCCCCAGCACGATGCCCACGTCCTCCACCGTGTGGTGGCCGTCCACCTCCAGATCGCCTTTGGCGTTCATTGTCAGCCCCCACCCGGCGTAAAAAGCCAGGGCGGTGAGCATATGATCAAAAAAGCCGATGCCGGTTTTGATGTCCGCCTCTCCCCCGTCCAGGCACAGGTCAACCTCGATGTCGGTCTCTTTGGTCCTGCGGGAGATCCCATAGGCGCGGGGCCTCTCCCCCGCCGTGATCGGGACGTTCATGGCCGTTCCCCCCTTTATTCAAACCGGACCCGGACGGAGTTGGCGTGGGCGGTGAGCTTTTCGCACTCCGCCAGGGCGGCGATCTCACCGGAGATGGGCTGAAGCGACGCCCGGTCGAACTCCAGTACGCTCATGGTCTTGAGAAAACTTTCCACGGACAGGGGCGAGAAGAACCGGGCGGTGCCGCTGGTGGGCAGCACGTGATCCGGCCCCGCCAGATAGTCCCCCAGAGGCTCCGGCGTCCAGGCCCCCAGGAACACCGCTCCGGCGTTTTTGACCCTGGGCAGCAGCGCCCTGGGCTCCGCCGTGACGATCTCCAGATGCTCCGGCGCGATGTCGTTGGCGAGTTCCACGCACCGGTCCAGATCCTCGCACACGATGGCGCAGCCGAAGTCCCGGAGGGAGGCCTCCATGATCTTCGACCGGCTGAGATAGCCCGTCTGCCGGACGATCTCGGCGTCCACGGCCCGCGCCAGTTCCATGGAATCGGTGAGCAGCACGGCGGAGGCCAGCCTGTCGTGCTCCGCCTGGGAGAGCAGGTCGGCGGCCACGAATTTTGGGTCGGCGGTCCCGTCTGCGATGACCAGCACCTCCGACGGGCCCGCCACCATGTCGATGTCCAGGGCGCCGTAGGCCAGCCGCTTGGCGGCGGCCACATAGGCGTTGCCGGGGCCCACCAGCTTGTCCACCCGGGGAATAAAGCCCGCGCCGCAGGTCAGGGCGGCCACCGCCTGGGCGCCTCCCACGGCGATGATCCGGTCCACCCCGGCGATCCTGGCCGCCGCCAGCACCGGGGCGGACAGATGCTCCGTGGGCGGCGTCGCCATGACGATCTCCTCCACCCCGGCCACCCTGGCGGGGACAGCGTTCATCAGCACGCTGCTGGGATAGGCCGCCGTGCCGCCGGGGACGTAGATCCCCACACGGGTCAGGCCCCGGACGATCCTGCCCACCTTTCCCCCGTCGGGCGAGATCCACTCCACGGACTGGCACAGCAGCTTCTCGTTGTAGTCCCGGATGTTGGCGGCGGCGTGCTCCAGCGCCCGGATCAGTTCCGCCGGACAGGAGGCATACGCCTTATCGACGGTTTCCCGGGAAATCTCATAAGGTTCCCTGTGGTCGAACTCCAGGCTGTACTGGACAACAGCCGGGAAGCCTTCTTCCTTTACACGCTCCATGACGTCCCGGACGGCCAGCGCGATGTCCGCGTTTTTTTCGGCGGCCCGGGCCCGCATGGCTTTGAGCTGCCGCTGTTCGGCGGAGCCGTCCGCTCTTATGATGGCGATCATACCGTTTCCTCCAGATTTGCCTCGCATTTGGCAATAAAGTCGGTGATCCGCTCCTTGTTCAGTTTCATGCCGGCGGTGTTGACGATCAGTCTCGCGGACACCGCCGCCACGTCCTCCACCACGGCAAGGCCGTTCTCCCGGAGCGTGGCCCCCGTCTCCACGATGTCCACGATGCCGTCGGCAAGGTCCAGGATGGGGGCCAGCTCCACGCTGCCCTCGATCCGGATGATGTCCACGTCCATCCCCTTCTTCTCGAAGAAGGCGCGGGCCACGTTGGGGTACTTTGAGGCCGCCCGGCGGGTCTTGTAGGTGCCGTAGAAGTCTGCGCCCTCCTTCACCGCCAGGGCGAAACGGCATTTGCCGAACCCCAGGTCCAGCACCTCGTAGAAGGAGCCGCCCCTCTCCAGGATCGTATCCTTGCCCACAACGCCCAGGTCGCACGCCCCGTGCTCCACGTAGGTGATCACGTCGGGGGCCTTGGCCAGCACCACATCCAGGGGATAGTTGGGGATGGGGAGGACGAGCCTCCGGCCGGGGTCGCGCACCGGGGAGCAGTCCAGCCCCATCCGCTCGAACAGGGCCAGAGTCCTGTCCTGGATGCGCCCCTTGGTCAGGGCCACCCGCAGCCTTCTCCCCGCGGCCGGAACGTCCTGGCCCAGGCAGGCGGCCACCGCGTCGGCGTCCACCGCGAAACCGATTGCCTCGGCTTTTCGGCCGAAGCGCTCCATCAGGTTATCGTACCGGCCGCCGGACAGCACCGGCGCGCCCGCGCCCTCCACATAGCCCCGGAACACCATACCGGTGTAGTAGTCCAACTGGTGGACGAGCCCCAGGTCAAAGCGGATGTACGGGCCGCATCCGGCGGCCTCCAGTTTCCCGTACAGGCGGCGCAGATAGCGGATGCAGCCGCTCTCCCCCGCCAGGGCCTCCGCCTCGTCCAGCACCTCCGCCCCGCCGAACAGATAGGGCAGGCGGCGGAGGGCGGCAAAGGCGCTCTGCCCCCGGTAGGGCTCCAGCAGGTCGTTGAGCAGGGCGAAGTTTTTGCCCTCGATGGCGGCCCGGACCCCCTCCATCTCCTGATCGGACATATTCATCCGGCCCGCCAGCGCGCGGTAGAATCCGGCGTGGCCCAACTCAATGTGAAAATTCTTCAGCCCGCACCGGCGCAGGGACTCCACCGCCATGGAGACGATCTCCACGTCGGCCTCCTCCCCCACCGCGCCGATCAGCTCCACCCCGCATTGGGCGATCTCCCGGCTCTCCCCCTGATGGGCGCCCCGGTCCCGGAACACCGTCTGGTCGTAGTAGAGGCGCTGGGGGAGCGGCGACGAGCGCAGCCGCGTGGCCGCCACCCGGGCGATGGGGGCGGTGCAGTCTGGCCGCATGACCATGATCCGGCCGGAGCGGTCCACGATCTTCAGCATGGCCTCCTGGGGGATGGGGTTCCCGGACCGGACGAACAGGTCGTAAAACTCCACCTCCGGGGTGATAACCTCGGAGTAGCCCCGGCCGCGGAACAGATCGACCAGCGTATCCTGCACCTGTCTGCGCTCCGCGCACTCGGCGAACAGCCGGTCCCGGGTGCCCTCGGGGGTGTTGACGATGCCCATTGGGGATCCCTCGATTCTTTATCTCGCTAATGCAGTAAATAATATCACGGCGCGCGGAAGTTGTCAAGGGCCGTTTTCCCCGGGGGCCGCCCCGTCCGGAAGGCGCTCAGAACAGCGAGAACTGGCTGCTGTCCGGCAGGTCACCGAAGGCCCCCGCCTCCTTGAGCTGCTCCAGGTGGGCGGCGGATACCTTGGTGCAGGTGAGGGAGAACTCCTCGATGGAGAGGAATTCCCTCCCTTGCCGCTTCTCCATAATGTCCCAGGCCACCGTCTCGCCCAGGCCCGCCACGGACGTAAAGGGCGGAATGAGGGCGCCGCGCTCCCGGTCAATGAGGAAATTGACGGCGTGGGAGCGGGACACATCCAGCCGGGTGAAGGTGAATCCCCGCAGGTAGAACTCATACGCCACCTCCAGGGTGACCAGCATATCCTCCTCCACGGCGGTGGGCCGGTCGGCCCGGTCCTTGGCGTTCTTCCGGTCGCTCAACTCCTTCATCTTCTGCCGGACCACGTCAATGCCCCGGCACATATATTTCTCGTCAAACGCCTTGGCCCGGATGGAAAAGTAGGCGGCATAAAAGGCCAGGGGCCGGTGGACCTTGAACCAGGCGATGCGGAAGGCCATCATCACATAGGCCACCGCGTGGGCCTTGGGGAACAGGTACCCGATCTTGGCCAGGGACTGAATGTACCACTCCGGCACGCCGTGCTCCCTCATGGCCTCCTCCCAGCCGGGCTGGAAACCGCTCCGCTTCACCTTGCCCTTCCGGACCGCCTCCATGATCTGAAAACTCAGCTTGGGCGCAAGGCCCATCTGGATGAGGTAGAGCATGATGTCGTCCCGGCAGCCCACGGTCTCCGTGACGGAGGCCGTGCCGGAGGTGATAAGGTCTTTGGCATTGCCCAGCCACACGTCGGTGCCGTGGGAAAAGCCGGACAGCCGCACCAGGATGTCGAACCGGTCGGGCCTGGTGTCCTCCAGCATCCCGCGGACGAAGGGGGTGCCGAACTCGGGAATGGCCACCGCCCCGGTGGGACCCAGGATCGGGTCGTCCGTGAAGCCCAGCTTTTCCGAGGTCCGGAACAGGCTCATGGTGTCCCTGTCGTCCAAGTGGATCTTTCGGGCATCTACCCCGGTCAGGTCCTCCAGCATCCGGATCATGGAGGGGTCGTCGTGGCCCAGCATATCCAGCTTTAAGAGGTTGGACTCCATGGAGTGATATTCAAAATGGGTGGTGATGATGTCGCTGTGGGGGTCGTCCGCCGGGTGCTGCACCGGGCAGAAGTCGTAGATCTCCTTATCCTGCGGGATGACCACCATGCCGCCGGGGTGCTGTCCGGTGGTGCGCTTGACCCCCTCGCAGCCCTTGGCCAGCCGGAGCACCTCCGCGAAGGGGACGTTGGTCCGCCCCACCAGTTCCAGATACTTTTTCGCATAGCCGATGGCGGTCTTCTCCGCCACGGTGCCGATGGTGCCCGCCCGGAACACATGGTCCTGGCCGAACAGCTCGAAGGTGTAGCGGTGGGCGCTGGACTGGTACTCGCCGGAGAAGTTCAGATCGATGTCGGGCACCTTGTCGCCGCCGAAGCCCAAAAATGTCTCAAAGGGGATATTGAAACCGTCCTTGTCGTAGGGCGTCCCGCACACGGGACACACCGCGTCGGGCATATCCGCCCCGCAGCCGTAGGGGTGGGCGGGATCCCGGGCATAGTCAAAATCGGAGTGCCTGCACTTGGGGCAGCGGTAGTGGGCGGGCAGGGAGTTCACCTCCGTAATGCCCGACATGAACGCCACCAGGGACGAGCCCACCGAGCCTCTGGAGCCCACCAGATAGCCGTGCTCCAGGGAGTTCTGCACCAGTTTCTGGGCGGACATATAGATCACGTCGTAGTGGCAGCCGATGATGTCCTTCAGCTCGGCGTTGAGGCGGTCCGTCACGATCTGAGGCGGCTCCTCCCCGTAGAGCTCGTGGGCCCTCCCCCACACCAGCCGCTTCAGTTCCCCCTCGGAGTCCTCCAGAGTGGGGGTGAACAGCCCGTCGGGCAGGGGGCGCACATCGCCGCACCAGCCCGCCACCAGGGCCGGGTTCTCGATGACCACCTCGTGGGCCTTGGCCTCCCCCAGATAGGAGAACTCCTCCAGCATTTCGTCGGTGGTGCGAAAGTACAGGGGGTTGGGGTCGTCGGCGCCGTCGTACTCCCTGGCGGCCAGCAGGACGTGGCGGTAGATCTCCTCATGGGGGTCGGTGAAGTGGACGTCGCCGGTGGCGCACACCGGCTTGTGCATCCGCTCCCCCAGGGCGACGACGCGCCGGTTGAAGTCCCGCAGGTCCTCCAGACTTCCGGCAATGGCGCGGCCCTCCCGGTCGGGCCGGAGCATATAGGCGTTGTTGGACAGAGGCTGGATCTCCAGATAGTCGTACCAGGAGGCGATGCGCTCCAGTTCCCGGTCGTCCCTGCCGTCCGCCACCGCCCGGAACAGCTCCCCCGCCCCACAGGCGGAGCCGACGATAAGCCCCTCCCGGAACTCGTTCACCAGGGACTTGGGCATAATGGGGAACCGGCTGTAATGCTCCAGATGGGACTTGGACACCAATTTATAGAGGTTTCGCAGGCCGGTCTGGTCTTTGGCCAGCAAAATGAGGTGATCGGCGGACCTGCGGCCCCGCCCGCCCCGCCTCCGTCCCGCCATGGCCGGATTGATCTGGGAGACCATGGCCAGCCCCTCCCCCCGGAGAGTTCGGAACAGTTCCCAGAGGATCTGACCGCACACCGCCGCGTCGTCATAGGCCCGGTGATGCTGGAAGGGGGGCAGACCCAGGGCGGCGGCCACCGTGTCCAGTTTGTGGTTGCGGAGATCGGGGCGCAGATACTGGGCCAGCACCATGGTGTCGATGTACAGCGGGTCGAACATCCGGCCCGATCTCCCGCAGGACTCCCGGATAAAGCCGGTGTCAAAGGCGGCGTTGTGGGCGCAGAGGGGGGAGTCCCCCAGCCAGTCCAGAAAGGCGTCCACCGCCTCCTCCGGCCTGGGCGCGCCCTTCAGCATCTGGTCGGTAATGCGGGTGAGAGAGACCGTCTTGGTGGACAGGGGCCGGCCCGGGTCAGCGAAGGAGGAGAACCGGTCCACCACCTCTCCGCCCCGGACGCGCACCGCGCCGATCTCGATGATGGCGTCCCGCCTGGCGTCCAGACCGGTGGTCTCCAGGTCAAAGGCCACGAACTCCCCGTCCAGGGAGAGGTCGCCGGGGCCGTGGACGGCCACGTTTTCATCCACGTCGTTCTGATAATAGGCCTCCACGCCGTACAGGATCTTGATCTTGGAGCCCCGGCCGGAGGCGTTGTAGGCGTCCGGGAAGGACTGCACCACCCCGTGGTCGGTGATGGCGACGGCCGGATGCCCCCACTCGATAGCCCGCCTGACCACCGCCCCGGTATCGCACAGGGCGTCCATCATGGACATTTTCGTGTGTAAATGGAGTTCGACGCGCTTCTCACTGGCGGTGTCCCTCCGGCCCTCCGGTTTGGGCACCGCGCTGATGCCGCAGGGCTCCAGCACCATGTCGCCGCCGTCATACTTGCCCACGGTGGGCCGCCCCTGGACCCTGAGTCGCTGGCCCACCTTCACCGCCTGGATGATGGGGGCCGCCAGATCCCTCTCCATGAACTGGGTCACCCGGATGGACCCGGTGTAGTCGGTGACGTCGAAACACACCACCCAGGCCTTCCGCCGGGGCAATTCCCGGTGCTCGATGTTGAACACGTCCCCCTCGATGAGGACCCCCCGCATATCCAGGTCCAGTTCCCCGATAGGGGTGATCTTTTTTTTGCCGCTGATCCTGCCGTAGATGGCCCTGACACGGCCCTTGCCGCCCTCTTTGGGGGCCTCGGCCCCCATGAGTTTCTTCCGCATGGCCGTGAGTTGGGCGGACAGGTCGGGGGGCTTTTCAGGGGGCCTGTCCGGCGTCTGGGCCCCGGACGGCTCCGCGGGGGCCGCCGTCCCCGCCGCCCCGTCGGAGGCCGGAGCCTGCGCGGATCCGGCGGGGCGGTCCGCCTGAGGCGGGGTCGCCGCCCGGAATACCGCCTGGTTGAGCCGGAGGGCGCTCCTGACGGCCTCCGCCGCCCGGTCCAGCAGTTCCTGGGAAACGCCGGCGCCCTCCACCTCCACCTCCATGGTCCGCTGGGCCCGGCGCACCCGCACACTGACGGGGCAGCCGCCCAATTCGGACAGGATCCCTTCCGGGAGGGGGCACTTGCCAAAGGTCTGTTGAAAGGTGGGACGGGTCTCCATAGTCCGTATGCTCCTTTGTTCTGTCACAGTTCGTCGATGAGTTTTTTCAGTTCCGGGAGTAACCGGTCCTCCGGGACCTTTTTCACGATCTCGCCGTGCCGGAACAGCACGCCCTCGCCGTCGCCGCCGGCCAGACCCACGTCGGCGCGCCGGGCCTCGCCGGGGCCGTTGACCGCGCACCCCATCACCGCCACGGTGATGTTCTTGTGAACGCCTCTCAGCAGTTCCTCCACCCGGCGGGCCATGGGGATCAGATCGATCCTCGTGCGGGCGCAGGTGGGGCAGGAGATGAGTTCCGGTCCGTCTTTCCTCAGGCCGACGGCCTTCAAAATGCGCCGGGCGGCGTAGACCTCCTCCACCGGGTCGGCGGTGAGGCTCACCCGCAGGGTGTCCCCTATCCCCAAGGCCAGCAGGCCGCCGATGCCGGCGGCGGCTTTCAGTTCGCCCATCTGGGCCGTGCCCGCCTCGGTGACGCCCAAATGGAGGGGATAGTCGTACCGCTCCGCCATCAGCCGGCAGGCCCGCATGGTCGCCGGCACCGAGGACGCCTTCAGAGACACGCAGATGTCCTCAAACCCGTACTTCTCCAGCAGGCGGATGTGCCCCAGGGCGCTCTCCACCATGGCCTCCGGGGTGGGACCGCCGTATTTCGCCAGCAGGTCCTTTTCCAGCGACCCGCCGTTGACCCCCACCCGGATAGGGATACGCCGCTCCATGCAGGCTCTGGCCACCGCCTCTACCCGCTCGGGACCCCCGATGTTGCCGGGGTTGATGCGGATCTTGTCCGCCCCCTGTTCCGCCGCCTCCAGTGCCAGCCGGTAGTCGAAGTGGATGTCCGCCACCAGGGGGACGGAGATCCGCGCCCGGATGGCGCCGATGGCGCGGGCGGCCTCCAGATCGGGCACCGCCACCCGGACGATGTCGCACCCGGCGGCGGTCAGGGACCGGATCTGCCCCACGGTGGCCTCCACGTCCCGGGTGGGGGTGTTGCACATGGACTGGATGGAAACGGGGGCGCCCCCGCCCACGGGGACGCCGCCCACCATGATCTGTCTGCTCATATTCCTCGCCTCAGTGAAAGATGTTCCAAACGTCGTGGAACGCGATGACCAGCATCAGCACCATCAGCAGGATGAAGGCCGCCGCGTGGACATAGCCCTCGTACTTCTCCGGGATGCGTTTCCGGCAGAGGAGCCACAGCGCGCCGTTGAGCAGCACGAAGAATATCCGGCCCCCGTCCAGAGCGGGGATGGGCAGCAGATTCATCACCGCCAGGTTCACGGCGATGAGGGCCATGAAGTAGAACACGTTCTGCACGCCTGCCGCCACCGTCTCGGACTGGGCCCCCGCCTCGGACACCACGTCCACCACGCCGATGACGCCGGAAAGCTGATCCAGCGTCACCCGGCCGGTGACCAGGTCGCCCAAGCTCATCCACACCATGCGGACAAAGTTCACCGACTGCACCGCCCCCCGGCCGATGCGCCGGGGGATGGTCAGATCCTCGACGGCCCCGAAAATGAGGCCGAAACCGTGGCTGCTCTGCCCCTCAAAGGTGTAGTCCATCCGGTACATGGGGATCAGCCCCAGGTCCACCCTTTCGCCGTCCCGCTCCACCACGAGGTCCACGCCCTTGCCGTCGTTCCGGGAGAGGTAGGTCTGCACGTCCCCATACTCCCACACGCTGTGGCCGTCGATGTTCAGCAGCCGGTCTCCGGCCATGAGGCCGTCCTCCCCCTGGCACTGGAACTCCGGGGCGAACTCGGTGACCACCGGGGCCCGGACCTGGCTGACGCCCAGAAACAGCGCCACGGTGATGAGCAGCCCCAGCAGGAAATTCATAAACGACCCGGCGCACAGGATGACGACCTTCTTCCACCCCGCCTGCCGGGAAAAGGAGCGCGGGTCGCCGGTGTCCCCGTCCTCCCCCTCCATAGCGCAGTAGCCGCCGATTGGCAGAGCCCGCAGACTGTAAAGGGTTTCTCCTTTCTTTCTGGAGAACAGCAGCGGCCCCATGCCGATGGAGAACTCGTTCACCTTCACCCCCAGCAGCTTGGCGGTGAAGAAGTGGCCGAACTCGTGGATGGCGATGAGTACGCCGAACAGGAATACCGCCAGTAAAATGTACAGAATACGCGCGATCAATTCGGGTCACCTCGTCAGCTCAAAAACCGCCTGCCGGGCGGCGCGGTCGGCCTCGAATATCTCGTCCAGGGAGGGGTCGCGGCGGGTCTCCACCCGCTCCAGGGCCCCCTCCACCAGCCGGGGAATGTCCAAAAAGCCGATCTTCTCCTCCAGAAACAGTTTTACCGCCGCCTCGTCGGCGCCGTTGAGGACGGCGGGGGAGGTCCCGCCGGCCCTGGCGCACTCCAGCGCCAGCGCCAGGCACCGGAACGTCTCCGTGTCCGGCCTCCGGAACGTGATGGGCGGGCAGGAAAACAGGTCGAGGGACCGCGCCGGGCCCTCGGTCCGGTCCGGCCAGGTGAGGGCGTACTGGATGGGCAGGCGCATATCCGGGCTGCCCAGCTGGGCCAGGATGGCCCCGTCCCGAAACTCCACCAGGGAGTGGACCACGCTCTCCCGGTGGATGGCCACCTCCACCCGCTCCGCGGGCAAATCGTAGAGCCGCATGGCCTCGATGACCTCGAACCCCTTGTTCATCAGGGTGGCGGAGTCTACGGAGATCTTTTGTCCCATGGACCAGGTCGGGTGCCGCAGCGCGTCCGCCGGAGCGACCAGAGAGAGAGCCCGGCGGTCCATGCCGTAAAAGGGCCCGCCGGAGGCGGTGAGGATCAGCCGCCGGATCTCGCTCCGATGGGCCCCCTGTAAGCACTGGAAGACGGCCGAATGCTCCGAGTCCACCGGGACGATGTCCGCGCCCTTCTCTCTGGCGCGGGCCATGACCAGTTCGCCGGCGCACACCAGCGTCTCCTTGTTGGCCAGGGCCAGCCGTTTCCCGGCGTCTATGGCGGCCAGGGCGGGCCTTAATCCCGCCGACCCCACGATGGCGGACACCGCCGTGTCGGCCTCGGGGAGGGACGCGGCCTCGATGAGCCCCTCCTCCCCGCCCGACACCCTGACGCCGGTATCGGCCAGGCGGGCGCGCAGGTCGGCGGCGGCCCGCCCGTCCGGCGTGGCGATCAGCCTGGGGCGGAAACGCCGGGCCTGTTCCTCCGCCAGACCGACGTTGCGCCCGAAGGTCAGGGCGGCGACCCTGTGTCCCCCCGCCTCCGCCACCTCCAGCGTCTGCCGGCCGATGGACCCGGTGGAACCCAGGACGGAAAGCGTTCTGCCCATCACGCGGCCCCCGTGAACGCCGGCAGCAGGGTGACTATGAACAGCACCACCGGCCCGCAGAAGAACATACTGTCGAACCGGTCCAGCATTCCCCCGTGGCCGGGGAGCAGGTGGCCGAAGTCCTTCACGCCGTACTGCCGCTTGACGAAGGAGAAGGACAGGTCCCCCAACTCGGTGGCCAGCGCCCCGAACAGCCCGCAGAGGGCCAGAGACAGATAGTTGGCCGAAACCCCGCCGGCCCTGGAAACCACCAGCCCGTACAGCAGCGAGAAGACGACCCCGGTGAGGAACCCGCCCAGATAGCCCTCGACGCTCTTGTTGGGGCTCACTTTCGTGATGCCCCGGTGCCTGCCCAGGAACACCCCGGCAAAGTAGGCCCCGCCGTCGGTGATGAAGGCCAGGATCACCGCCAGCATGACCAGATACCGCCCGTGGTCCATCCCCTTCAGCGTCACCAGAGAGGACAGGGCCAGAGGCATGACCGCGCCGGCGAAAATGTTCAGCAGGACCTGGGCGAAGCCGATCCCGGCCTCTCCCTCATCGTATGCGCGGATGGCGCACCAGAAGGATACCGCCGCCACCAGGAAGGCGCAGAGCCATGCCGCCAGGTCGGCAAACGCGCAGAGCCGCGCCACCGGGATGACGGCGGCGGAGACCACGGCGGCGGCTTTCATGGGCGCCGTCACCCTGCCCTCCCCCGCGGCCCGGAGGAGCTCGTAGGAGGCCAGCCCCGAAATAAACGCCACCACCGCCGCCCACAGCGGGGGCGGGGCAAAGAGCATCAGTCCGATGAGCAGCGGCACAAAGATCACCGCGATGAGGATCCGTTTTGCCATATCACACACCTCCGTACCGCCGGGAGCGGCGCTGGTAGACGGCGATGGCCCGCAGAAGTTCCTCCTTGGAGAAATCGGGCCATAGCACGTCGGTAAAGTAGAATTCCGCGTAGGCGGACTGCCAGGGCAGAAAGTTGGACAGGCGGATCTCCCCGCTGGGCCGGATGATGAGGTCCGGGTCGGGCACCCCCGCTGAGTAGAGGTATTTCTCGAACCCCTCCTCCGTCAGGTGGTTCGGGTCCGCCCTGCCCTCGGCGCAGTCGAGGGCAAACGCTCTGGCCGCCCGGACGATCTCGTCCCGGCCGCCGTAGTTCAGGCAGATGTTCACCTGGCAGCCGTCGTACCCCCTGGAGATCTCCTCCGTCTCGCGGCAGAGTTTCCGGAGTTTGGGGGCCAGCGGAGCCAGATCCCCGAAAAAGGCCATCTTCACCTTGTCGCGGGCCATGCGGCCGATGGCCTCGTGGAGGTACTTCTCCAGCAGGTCCATGATGGCGCTGACCTCCTCGGGGGGCCGTTTCCAGTTCTCGGTGGAGAAGGCGTACACCGTCAGATATTCCAGCCCGATGTCCCTGGCAAAGGTGGCCACGGCGCGGAACGTCTCCGCCCCGGCGGCGTGGCCGGCGGTGCGGGGCAGGCCCCGCTTTTCGGCCCAGCGGCCGTTTCCGTCCATGATGATGGCGATGTGGCGGGGCAGATGCTCCAGGTCGGCCCGGAGCCCCCTGTCCCGGCGCGGAAAGAGAGCCATAGCGTTACTCCTCAGCAATTATATGCAAATAATTCCTGCCGCAAACAGGTTGTAAACAGCACACAAGCGGGGGGTTCCCCGCTTGTGTGGTAAACGACGAGGGAGGGGCTCACACCGCCATGAGTTCCTTTTCCTTGGCGGCGGTGATGTCGTCCACATCCTTGCAGCGCTTGTCCACCAGGTCCTGAAGGTCCTTCTCCATCTCCTTCTGGTCGTCCTCGGTGAGTTCGGACGCCTTCACCGCCTTTTTGATGGCGTCCATGGCGTCCCGGCGGATGTTGCGGATGGCCACCTTGCCCTCCTCGCCGTACTTGCGGACCTGTCTGGACAGCTCTCTGCGGCGCTCCTCGGTGAGCTGGGGGAAGGTCAGGCGGATCACGGAGCCGTCGTTCTGGGGGTGGATGCCCAGGTTGGAGGTCTGGATGGCCTTCTCGATGGCCTTCAGCAGGGAGCGGTCCCAGGGCTGGATGGCCAGGGTGCGGGAGTCCGGGGTGGAGATGGTGGCCACCTGCTGAATGGGGGTGGACACCCCGTAATACTCCACGCTGATGCGGTCCAGCACGCCGGCGTTGGCCCGGCCGGCCCGGACGCTGGCGTTGTTGGCCCTGACGGCCTCCAGGGTCTTCTTCATCTTCTCGTCGTAGGTACTGATCTCAACGCTCATGGGAACCATCCTTTCTAAATTCAATTCTGCACCACGGTGCCGATCTTCTCCCCCCGGACCACCCGCAGGATGTTCTCCGGGTCCTTCAGGGCGAAGAGGATGACGGGGATATTGTTTTCCATGGACAGGGAGGTGGCGGTGGAGTCCATCACGCCCAGGTGCCGGATCAGCACGTCGTCGTAGGAGATCACGTCGTACTTCACGGCGTTGGGGTCCTGTCTGGGGTCCGCGGAGTAGACGCCGTCCACGTTCTTGGCCAGCAGGATGATGTCCGCGTTGATCTCGGCGGCCCGGAGGACGGCGGCGGTGTCGGTGGAGAAATAGGGGTTGCCGGTGCCGCAGCCGAAGATGACCACCCTCCCCTTTTCCAGGTGCCGGATGGCTCTGGAGCGGATATAGGGCTCGGCGATGGCGCGCATCTCGATGGCGGTCTCCACCCGCACGTCCACCCCCTTCTGCTCCAGCACGTCGGCCAGAGCCAGGCAGTTGATGACGGTGGCCAGCATCCCCATGTGGTCGGCCCGGGTGCGCTCGCGCATCCCCCCGCCGTCTTTGAGGCCCCGCCAGATATTGCCGCCGCCCACCACGATGCCCACCTGGACACCCTCCCGGCAGCAGCGGGCGATGACGTCGCACACCCGGTCGATCACGTCGAAATTGAGTCCCCGGCCCGCCTCTCCGGCCAGGGCCTCGCCGCTGACCTTCAGCAGCACGCGCTTGTATTTCAGTTCCCCCATCGGTATCCGCTCCCTTTTCCGCCGGCCGGCGCTCTTACCGGATATTATACTGGAAATCTTCTCTTTTGCATAGGGGGTAATTGAAAATTTTTTGGAAAGAGATCGCATAGAATGGAAAACCGAAAGGAGGCCGGGCCTATGGTCTGCCGCATCGAGGAATTACAGTATAAAGAGGTCATCGACGTGTCCGACGGCACCCGCTACGGCTTCGTCCACGACGTGGAGCTGGACCCGGACAGGGGCTCCATCGAGGCCGTCGTGGTCCGGGGGAGGCCCCGGCTGTTCGGTCTGCTGGGCCGGGAGCCGGACGAGGTGTTCCCCTGGAGCTGCGTGCGCCGTTTCGGGGACGATGTAATCCTGGTGGACGGGAGCCGCCGGGCGCAAAAAAAACTCTGATCTTGTGCAAAAAACTCTTGCGTTCCGGCTTTTCCCGTGGTAAAATACCTCGGTATTCCGCACGGGAGCGGACTTCCCGCCCGGTGCCCTCCCCGCTGGGAGGGTGGGCGCGAGGGATGATGCCCCCGGAGGTAGCAACAAAATTTTAGGAGGAAAACAGAACATGGCAGTCGTATCTATGAAACAGCTTCTGGAGGCCGGCGTTCACTTCGGCCACCAGACCCGCCGGTGGAACCCCAAGATGCAGGCGTATATCTACACTGAGCGCAACGGCATCTATATCATCGACCTGCAGAAGACCGTGAAGAAACTGGAGGAGGCATACTCCTTCGTGAAGGATCTGGCGGCCAACGGCCAGTCCCTTCTGTTCGTGGGCACCAAAAAGCAGGCGCAGGACGCCATCCGGGAAGAGGCCACCCGCTGCGGTATGTACTATGTCAACGCCCGCTGGCTGGGCGGCATGATGACCAACTTCAAGACCATGCGCACCCGGGTGGACCGTCTGAACCAGCTGAAGAAGATGCAGGAGGACGGCACCTTCGATATGCTCCCCAAAAAGGAAGTCATGAAGCTGATGGGCGAGATCTCCAAGCTGGAGAAATACCTCGGCGGCGTGGTGGAGATGAAGAAACTCCCCGGCGCCCTCTTTGTTGTGGATCCCCGCAAGGAGCGCAACGCCATCAACGAGGCCCGCAAGCTGAACATCCCCATCGTGGCCATCGTGGATACCAACTGCGACCCCGATGAGATCGACTACGTCATCCCCGGCAACGACGACGCCATCCGCGCCATCAAGCTGATCTCCTCCGTCATGGCCAACGCCGTGCAGGAGGGCCGCCAGGGCGTGGACGCCGCCCCCGCCGCGGAGACCGAGGCCGCGGCCGCCGAGTAGGCGCTTTCCCTTTCACATCTGATTTATTTGGAGGTAACGATATATGGCGATCACTGCACAGGATGTCAAGACCCTGCGTGAGAAGACCGGCTGCGGCATGATGGACTGCAAGAAGGCCCTGGCCGCTTCCGGGGGAGATATGGACAAGGCCGTTGAGTGGCTGCGGGAAAAGGGCCTGGCCGCCTCTGTGAAGAAGGCCGGCCGCATCGCCGCCGAGGGCATGGCCTACGCCGCCGTTATGGACGGCGTGGGCGTGGCGGTGGAGGTCAACTCCGAGACCGACTTCGTCTCCCGCAACGAGAAGTTCGTGGATTTCGTCAAGGGCGTGGCCGCCACCATCGCGGCGAACAAACCCGCCGATCTGGACGCCCTCATGGCCTGCCCCTACAACGGCACCGGGCTCACCGTCACCCAGCAGCAGCAGGAGATGGTCCTGGTCATCGGGGAGAACATTCACGTCCGCCGTTTCGCTTTCTTTGATACCGGCGTCTCCGTGGCCTACGTCCACGCCGGCGGCAAGATCGGCGTGCTGGTCAACCTGGAGGTCGGCGGCGGCATCGACGCCACCGCCATCGGCAGGGATCTGGCCATGCAGATCGCCGCGCTGAATCCCCGTTTCCTGGACAAGGGCCAGGTCACCCAGGACGTGCTGGACGAGGAGAAGAAGATCATGCTGGTCCAGATGGACAACGACCCCAAGATGGCCGGCAAGCCCGCCCAGGTCAAGGAGAAG
>CAYPEE010000008.1:1018-22954 GCA_964409665.1 uncultured Oscillospiraceae bacterium | reverse complement strand
GGGTCCACAACCTGAAAAATATCGACGTGGATATCCCCCTGGGGCAGATCGTGGGCATCGCCGGGGTGTCCGGCTCGGGGAAGTCCTCCCTGGCCCTGGGGGTGCTGTACGCCGAGGGCTCGAGGCGGTACCTGGAATCCCTGTCCACCTACACGAGAAGGCGGATGACCGGGGCGGCCGCCGCCCAGGTGGACGAGGTGAGATACATCCCCGCCGCCCTGGCCCTCCATCAGCGCCCCGGCGTGCCGGGCATCCGCAGCACTTTCGGCACTTCCACCGAGCTGCTGAACTCCCTGCGGCTCATGTTCTCCCGGCTGGCCTCCCACCGCTGCCCCAACGGGCACTACGCGCCCCCCACCATGGATGTGGCGGCGGATCGGGACTTCTTCTGCCCGGTGTGCGGGGAAAAGATCCAGCCCCCCGGCGCGGAGATGCTGGCCTTCAACAGCCAGGGGGCCTGTCCTGTCTGCGGCGGCACCGGCGTGGTGCGCACCGTGGACGAGTCCACCCTGGTGCCCGACGAGTCCCTGACCATCGACCAGGGGGCGGTGGCCCCCTGGCAGACCCTGATGTGGTCGCTGATGAAGGACATCGCCCGGGAGATGGGGGTGCGCACCGACGTGCCCTTCCGGAATCTCACCGAAAAAGAGCGGGACATCGTGTTCCACGGCCCCGCCGTCAAGAAGAACATCATCTATCAGAACAAAACCAGCGGCGCGGCGGGGGATATGGATTTCACCTATTTCAACGCCACCTACACCGTGGAGAACGCCCTGGCGAAAGTCAGGGACGAAAAGGGCATGAAGCGGGTGGAGAAATTTCTGAAACAGGACGTGTGCCCCGGCTGTGGCGGCACCCGCCTGTCCGAGGCGGCGCGGGTCCCCAGACTGCGGGGCATCTCCCTGGCCGACGCCTGCGGGATGACCCTGGCGGACCTGATCCAATGGGTGGACGGGGTGCCCGCCTCCCTGCCCCAGGAGATGCGGCCCATGGCGGAGAGCATCTGCGAGGCGTTCCAAAGCGCCGCCAGACGGCTGGTGGACCTGGGGCTGTCCTATCTGACGCTGGACCGGGCCTCCTCCACCCTGTCCACCGGGGAGCGCCAGCGGGTCCAGCTGGCCCGGGCGGTCCGCAACCGGACCACCGGGGCGCTCTATGTGCTGGACGAGCCCTCCATCGGCCTGCACCCCTCCAATCTGGAGGGGCTCACCGGGGTCATGGACGATCTGGCCGCCGACGGCAACTCCATCGTGCTGGTGGACCACGACGTGAACGTCCTCTCCCACGCGGACTGGCTCATCGAACTGGGCCCGGAGGCGGGGGCGGGAGGCGGCGCCGTCATCGCCCAGGGCACCGTGCCGGAGATCATCGCAGACCCCGCGTCCAGGATCGGCCCCTTCCTGGCCCCGGGCGTCAGGACCGCCCTCCGGCCGCGCACGGACCGGTCCGCCCTGTTCAATCTGGGGACCGTCGCCATGACCACCGGGCCCATCCACACGGTGAAACCGCTGACGGTCTCCTTCCCCAGAGGGCGGCTGTCGGCGGTCACCGGCGTGTCGGGCTCCGGCAAGACCACCATGGTCCTGGAGAGTCTGGTCCCCGCTCTGGCGGCGGCCGCGGCGGGAAAACCCCTGCCCTCCCATGTGAAGTCCGTCGATGCCCCCGGCATCCGCCGCGTAAAGCTCATCGACGCCACCCCCATCGGCATCAACGTGCGCTCCACCGTGGCCACCTACGCGGACGTCCACGACGAGCTGCGGAAGGTCTACGCCCGCACCCCGGACGCCAAAGCGCTGCGGTACAGAGCCGGGGATTTCTCCTACAACACCGGTTCCCTCCGCTGCCCCACCTGCGACGGCACCGGCTCCATCAGCCTGGACGTGCAGTTCTTGCCCGATGTGGACATCCCCTGCCCCGACTGCGGCGGCTCCCGTTACAGCCGGGCCGCTTTCGAGGTCCGGCGGGAGAACCGGGACGGCGAGCGCCTGTCCCTCCCCCAGCTCATGGCCATGAGCGTGGACGAGGCTCTGGCGGCCTGCGGCGATCTGAAGACGGTGTGCGGCCGCTTGGGCGTCCTTCACAGCGTGGGCCTGGGCTATCTCACTCTGGGGGAGCAGACCCCGGGCCTCTCCGGCGGCGAGGCCCAGCGCCTGAAACTGGCCAGCGAGATGGGCAGGGGCCAGTCCGACTCCCTGTTCGTCTTCGACGAGCCCACCATCGGCCTGCACCCGCTGGACGTGAAGTCCCTGATGGCGGTGTTCCAGACCCTCATCGACAACGGGGCCACCGTCATCGTCATCGAGCACGACCTGGACGTGATCCGCAGCGCCGACTACGTGGTGGACATGGGCCCCGGCGGCGGCGAGGAGGGCGGCCGGATCGTGTGCGCCGGCACGCCGGAGGAGGTCAGGGCCTGCCGGGAGAGCGCGACGGGGCGGTATCTGTGACGGGCGCAAAAATTTCCGCAAAAAGGTATTGACAGCGGCCCTGTTTTCTGCTATGCTGTTTCAGCAAAATAAAGCAGGAACAGCGCCGCTGTCCTCACCCCCAGCCGCGGGCGAAGGGGTCAACATGGTGGGACGACACGGGTTAGCCGTGGTGTTTCGTCGTGGACGTGGGCGCTCTCCGCTCACGTTTGTTTTGTTCTACAGGAGGTGTTTGACCATAGCTAACGCGGCTCATCAGATCAACGAGGAGATCCGGGACCGGGAGGTGCGCCTGATCGGCGCCGACGGCGCCCAACTGGGCATCATGTCCGCCGCGGAGGCCCAGCGCTTCGCCGACGAGGCCTGCCTGGACCTGGTGAAGATCTCCCCCACCGCCGTCCCCCCCGTGTGCAAACTCATGGACTACGGCAAGTACCGCTTTGAGCAGTCCAAGCGGGAGAAAGAGGCCCGCAGGAACCAGCACGTGGTGGAAGTCAAGGAGATCCGTATGTCCCCCGGCATCGACAGCGGCGACTTCAACACCAAGCTGCGCAACGCCCAGAAGTTTTTGAGCGAAGGCGACCGGGTGAAGGTCACGGTGCGTTTCCGGGGCCGTGAAATGGCCCACACCGGCATTGGCAGGGACCTGCTGCTGCAATTCGCCGAGGAGTGCAGAGAATTGGCCGTCATGGACAAGGAGCCCAAACTCGAGGGCCGGCACATGTCCATCTTTCTGGCCGCCAGACCCGTCAAGAGGTAATTCCACGCGGCGTATGCCGCCATCACACGACAAAGGAGAATACCGTCATGCCCAAAGTTAAGACCCACAGCGGCGCCAAGAAGCGTTTCAAACTGACCAAGAACGGCCGCGTCAAGCGCGCTCACGCCTATAAGAGCCACCTGCTGAACGGTCACGGCAAAACCCGCAAACTCAAGAGGGGCCTCCGCAAGGGCGCCTACGCCGATGTGACCAACCAGGCCACCATCAAGCGCATGATCCCCTACAAATAAACGGGGCCGACATTTTTTACTCAATACAGGAGGCTGAACGACCATGGCAAGAGTCAAGGGCGCGATGATGACGCGCAAGAGAAGAAATAAGATCCTCAAACTGGCCAAGGGCTATTGGGGCGCCAAGAGCAAGCACTTCAAGATGGCCAACGAGCAGGTGATGAAGTCCCTGCAGTACGCCTACACCGGCCGCCGGCTGAAGAAACGGGACTTCCGCCAGCTTTGGATCGCCCGGATCAGCGCCGGGTGCAAGCTGAACGGCATGAACTACTCCACTTTCATGCACGGCCTGAAACTGGCCGGCGTGGAGATCAACCGCAAGATGCTGGCCGAACTGGCCGTCAACGACAAGGCCGCCTTCGCCCAGCTCACCGCCCTGGCGAAGGAAAACCTGGCGTGAGCGTCAAAACAGGATACACTCCCGACCCCGAAAAGGGCCGGGAGTTTCTTTTTCCCCTTTTCAAGCGCCCGCTCCTGTGGTAAAATGGGACAAAATCGGGCAAAGGGGCGCCGGACAGCTCCACGGGGACAGGGCAGGCCCCTCCCCTGTTCGGTGCGGCGGCCCGCGCAGCCGATGAGAGGAGACGGCCAGAATGCTGACCCTGTTATACCACCGCGGCGGCCAGGATGCCCGCGGCGAACTGCTGGAGCGGATGGGCCGCTCCAGGGCCCGGAAAAACCTGCTCATCGTGCCGGAGCAGTGGTCCCACGAGAGCGAGCGGGCCATGTGCGCCGCCCTGGGCAATTCCGCCTCCATGACCTGCGAGGTCCTGTCCTTCACCCGGCTGGCGGGCCGCCTTGCCGACGTCTGCGGGGGCGGGGCCGCCCCCATACTGGACGGCGGGGGGCGGATGCTCCTCATGTACGCCGCCCTGCGGCAGACCGCCGACAGCCTGCGCGTGTACCGCGCCCCGTCCCGGAAACCGGCCTTCCTCACGGGACTTCTGGCCACGGCGGACGAGTGCCGCAGCTACCGGGTGACCCCGGACAGCCTCATCTCCGCCGGGGAGGAGCTGGGCGGCCGGCAGGGGGACAAATGGCGGGATCTGGGCCTCATCTGCGCCGCCTATCAGTCTCTGGAGCGCCAGTCCGCCGCCGACCCCCGCAGCCGGCTGGACCGGCTGGCGGAGCAGCTGAAAACCTCCCATTGGGCGCGGGGCATGGCGGTGTTCGTCCACGGCTTCACCGACTTCACCCCCCAGGAGGAGGCCGTCCTCACCCAGCTGATGCTCCAGGGGGACGCGACCGTCTCCCTGCTGTGCGATCCCCGAGACGCCTCTGATCTCTTCCGCCCCGCCCTCCGGTGCGCCGGGAGACTCAAGCGGATCGCGGGAGAAAACGACGTGCAGATCCGAACGGAACAGCTCTCCCGTCCTCTGCCCCGGCACCCCTCCCTTGTCTATTTGGAAGAAAACCTGTTCGGCGGGGAAGACGTCCGGCCCTGGGAGGGCGCGTGCGCCGTCCGGCGCGCGCGCGCCGCCGACCCCCGGCAGGAGGCGGAGTGGTGCGCCGCCGAGATCCTCCGCCTGCTGCGGGAGGAGGGATACCGCTGCCGGGACATCGCCGTGTGCGCCCGCCGTCTGGACGGGTACGGGGAACTCATTGAGAGCGTGTTCCGGCGGTACGGCATCCCCGTATTTTTGAGCGCCATGGAGGACGTGCTGCAAAAGCCGCCGCTGGCGCTGGCAACCTCCGCCCTGGCCGCCGCGGCGGGGGACTATCCCTACGAGGAACTGTTCCGCTACCTCAAGACCGGCCTCACCGATCTGACCGTCGAGGAGCGGGACCTGCTGGAAAACTACGTCCTCACCTGGGACATCCGGGGCGGAACGTGGACGCAGGAAAAACCCTGGGATATGCACCCGGAGGGCTATGGTCTGCCCTTCTCCCCGGAACAGAAGGCCCTGGTGGAGCGGCTGGACGGCATCCGCCGGAAGGTGATCGCCCCGCTGGAGGCCCTCCGCAAAAACCCGGACAGGACGGGCCGGGGCCGGGCCCTGGCCCTCTATCAGCTGCTGGAGGAGATCGGCCTGCCCGAGCGCCTGGGCCGGCGGGCAGACGATCTGGAACGCCGGGGCGACCTGAACGCCGCCGCCCGGTGCCGCCAGCTGTGGGACATTCTGGCGGGCGGACTGGAGCAGTGCGCCCTTTTGCTGGCCGATACCGAGCTGGATCTGGATGAGTTCTCCCGGCTGTTCTCCCTGGTCCTGTCCCAGTACGACGTGGGGACCATCCCCGTGTCGCTCGACAGAGTGGCGGTGGGGGACGCCCCCCGCATGGCCCAGCGGGACGTGAAAGTTCTGTTCCTGCTGGGCGCGGACAGCGGCTCCATCCCCGACTGCGCCCCCTCCCCCGGCCTGCTCTCCGACCAGGACCGGGACGCTCTGGCCCTCCGCGAGATCGATCTGGCCCCCCGGCAGGAGGACAAACTCCGCCGGGAGATGACCATCGCCTATGAGACGTGCGCCCGGCCCTCCGACCGGCTGTATGTGAGCTACGCCGCCGGCTCCGGGGACAACGGGAAGACCCCCTCCTTCCTGCTGGAGCGGCTGGCCGCCCTGTTCCCGGCGGAGCGGACGGCGGACGCCTCGGCGGGCCACGCCCGCCTGGCCGCCCCCGACGCGGCCCTGGAACTGGCGGGGCAGGACAGGGCCCTGGCCGCCCTCCTGCGGACCGTGCCCGGCCTGGAGGCCCGGGTGGACCGCCTGGAGCGGGCCTCCTCCTGGAGACGCGGGGCCCTGTCCCCGAAGGCGGTGACCGCCCTGTTCGGACCGGCGGTGCCCATGTCCGCCACCCGCCTCGACCTCTACAACTCCTGCCATTTCAGCCACTTCCTGCGGTTCGGGCTGAACGCCAGACCCCGGCGGCAGGCCAGGTTCCGCCCCACCGACTACGGCACCTTCGTCCACGCGGTGCTGGAGAACACCCTCCGCGCCGCCGGAGAGCGGGGGATCGCCCTGGACGATCCCGGGGCCGTCGGCGCTCTGGCGCGGGAGGCGGCGGACCGCTACGAAACTGAGACGCTCTCCGGTCTGGAGGGCGAGACCGCCCGGTTCCGCTGGCTGTTCGGCCGGATGAAGGAGTCCGCTCTGGCCGTGACCGGCAGCGTCTGCGCCGAACTGGCCGCGTCCGACTTCGTCCCGGCGGCCTTTGAACTGGGCTTCGGCCGGGGCGGGACCCTTCCCCCCGTGGAGGTGCGCAACGGCGTCACCCTGCGGCTGTCCGGCGCGGTGGACCGGGTGGACAGCTGGGTCAGGGACGGCAGGCGCTACCTGCGGGTGGTGGACTACAAGACCGGCAAAAAGTCCTTCGACTTCGCTGACGTGGAGGACGGCCGGGGCCTGCAGATGCTTCTGTACCTGTTCACGCTTGCCCGGGAGGGAGGCGGCCTGTTCGGCCCGGAGGAACTTGTGCCCGCCGGGGTGCTGTATGTCCCCGCCCGGGACCCGGTGGTGGACGGCGAGCGGTCGATGACCGGAGAGGACGTGCAGGCTCTGCGCGGCCGCCAGCTCCGCCGGCAGGGCCTGGTGCTGGACGACCCGGACGTGATCGCCGCCATGGAGCGGACCGGGAAGGACGGCTACCGTTTCCTGCCCGTGGACAAAAAGGGAGAATCCCTCGTCACCCCGGAGCAGATGGAGCTGCTGGACGAATACATCACGGAGGCATTGAAAAAGGCCGCCGGGGAACTGGCCGCCGGGGACATTGACGCCGACCCCTTCTGGCGGGACGGAGATCACAACGCCTGCCGCTGGTGCGACTATCCGTCCGCCTGCCACTTTGAGGAGGGCTGCGGCGACAGGGCCCGCTACCGCCGCAGCGTCACAGCGGCGGAGTTCTGGAAGTGGCTGGCGAAAAAAGGCGAAACGCCGTAGGGATCGCCGCCCTCGGCGACCCGAACCTGCCGGTTCCCATCAATGTCATGCGGGCCGCCCAAGGGGGGCTGCCCCTACACGATTCAGACGGAAAGGAGCCCCCTCATGGAATTGACGAGAGAACAGCGCGCCGCCGTGACCGACCGGGGAGGCGACCTGCTGGTGGCCGCCGCCGCCGGCTCCGGCAAGACCAGGGTGCTGGTGGAGCGGCTGATGAACTGGGTGGAGCAGGGCGAGGACATCGACCGGTTCCTGGTCATCACCTTCACCAACGCCGCCGCCGCCGAACTGCGGGGCCGCATCGCCGCCGCCATTCACACCCTGCTGGCCGGCCGCCCCGGCGACGCCCACCTGCGGCGCAACGCCACATTGGTGTACAAAGCCCCCATCTGCACCATCGACGCCTTCTGTCTGGATTTCCTGCGCCAGTGGGGGCATCTGATCGACCTGGACCCGGACGTTCGCGTCTGCGACGAGGCCGAGGCGGACGAACTGCGCCGGCGCGCCCTGGAGGAGGTGCTGGAGGAGCGGTATTCCGCCATCGGGGACGACCCCGCCTTCGCCGCGCTGGCGGACGATCTGGCCGGGGAGCGGGACGACCAGGCCTTAGAGAAAGTCATTCTGGACATACACCGGCGGGTCCAGGCCCAAACCGACCCGCAGGGCTGGCTGCTGGACCGGCGCAAAGACTTCGCCCTGCCCGCCGGGGCCATGCCGGGGGACACCCCCTGGGGCCGGATCCTGCTGGCCGACGGCAGGTCCCTCGTCGACCAGTGGCGGAGGACTCTGGAGGCCCTCCGGGACGAGATCCGCTCTGACGGGCTGTTGGAGCGGAACTGGGGGGCCTCTCTGGACGGGACCATCGCCGCGCTGGAAGAACTGTCCGCCGCCCTGGGCGAGGGCTGGGATCAGGCCGCCGCCTGTTTCCCCGTCCCCTTCCCCCGGGTGGGGAGCAAACGGGGGGACTGCGACGAGGGCTTAAAGGCCCGGCTGAAGGCCCAGCGGGACCTGTGCAAAGAGCAGATCAAAAAGCTGGCCGTCCGGTTCGAGGTCACCGGGGAGCAGGCCATGGAGGACCTGCGGGCGGTCTCCCCCGCCATGACCGCGCTGCTGGAGACGGCCGCCCAGTTCGGGGACGCCTTCGCCGCCGCCAAGGCAAAGCGCCATCTCATCGACTTTAACGACGGAGAGCATCTCACCGCCCGCCTGCTGACGAACGGCGACGGCTCCCCCTCCGACCTTGCCCGCGACGCCGGGGCCCAGTTCCGGGAGATCATGGTGGACGAGTACCAGGACACCAACGGGGTGCAGAACGCCATCTTCGGCGCGCTGGCCCGCAATCACAACCTGTTCATGGTGGGGGACGTAAAGCAGTCCATCTACCGTTTCCGGCTGGCCGACCCCGCCATCTTCCTGGACAAGTACGACCGCTGGCCCGCGGCCGGTCAGGCGAAAGCGGGAGAGGGCCGCAAACTGCTGCTGTCCGCCAACTTCCGCTCGAGACCGGAGGTGCTGGACGGGGTCAATTTCCTCTTTCGGAACGTGATGAGCCGGGAGAGCGGCGAACTGGACTACACCGCCGCCGAGGAGTTGAGGCCGGGCCGAACCGATCTGGCTCCCGACCCCCAGTATCGCGTGGAACTGAACTGCGTGGACCTGTCCGATCTGTCCGACGACCCCGACACGGGGCGGGCGGACAAGGACCTGGTGGAGGCCCGGGCCGTCGCCCGCCGCGTCAAAGATCTGCTGGACAGCGGCCTGCCCATCGGGGACCGGCCCGTCCGGCCGGAGGATATCGCGATCCTGCTCCGCTCGCCGGGGCCGGTGATCCGCCGCTACGCCGCCGCCCTGGACGAGCTGTCTATCCCCTGGACCGCCGAGGGGGGCCGGGACTTTTTCGGCTCCACGGAAATTTCCGTGATGATCTCCCTCTTGCAGGTCCTGGACAATCCCCGGCAGGACGTGCCGCTGCTCTCCGTCCTCCGCTCCCCCCTGTTCCACTTCTCCCCGGACCGGCTGGCGTATCTCCGGGCCGGGAGCGGGGGCGCCGTCTACGACTGCCTGACCGCCGGGGCCGGACGGGGAGAACAGGACTGCGCCGATTTTCTCTCTCTCCTGTCCGAACTGCGGGAACTGGCCGCGGAGGAGAGCAGCCACCGGCTGATCTGGGAACTGTACGGCCGGCTGGACATACCGGCGGTGTTCGCCGCCATGCCCGAGGGGCAGCTCCGCCGGGCCAATCTCATGGCCCTGTACGACGAGGCCGCCCGGTTCGAGAGCGCCGGCCACCGGGGCCTGATGGATCTCCTGCTCCATCTGAGCCGCATGGCGGAGAACGGGGTGCCCGTGCCGGTGCCCTCCGGCGAGGGGGGCGGGGTGCGCGTCCTGTCCATCCACAAGTCCAAGGGGCTGGAGTTCCCGGTGGTGTTCCTGTGCGGTCTGGAGCGCCGCTTCAACGAGGGGGACTCCCGCGAGGTTATCCTGTTCCACCCGGAACTGGGCCTGGGCCCCAAGCGGACCGACCGCGCCCGGATGCTCCGCTACACCACGATCGCCCGGGACGCGGTGGCGCTCCGGCTCCGGCAGCAGCTTCGGGCGGAAGAGATGCGCCTGCTGTACGTGGCCATGACCCGGGCCGAACACAAGCTGTTCCTGTTCACCGCGGTGAACGGGCGGATGGGCTCGCTGGCCTCCGCCGCCGCCCAGGCCCAGTGCCCCCCCTCCCCCCGGCAGATGGCGGAGGCAGGCTCAATGGCCGCCTGGGTGCTGACCCCGGCCCTGTGCCGCTCCGACAGCGGAGCCCTGTGGGAGGGGCTGGACGCCCCCCGGCCCCTGCCGCCCGGGGACGAGGGCTATCCCTGGGACATCCGGATGCTGTCCGGCCGGGACTATGAAACGCCCCGGCCGGCCGCCGCGCGGGACGGCGCCGGCGAGGCCCTCCGCTCCGATCTGCCGGATGATCTGGCCGGCATCCTCCGCTGGAAGTATCCCCACGCCGTGTCGGCGGATATGCCCTCCAAACTCACCGCCACCCAGCTGAAGGGCCGGGAGAAGGACCGGGAGGCCGCCGAGGAGGCCGCGGAGTACCGCCCCGCGCCCCGGTCCGCGTCCCTGCGGCGGCCGGTGTTCGAGCGCCAGCGCCCCCTGACCGCCGCCCAGCGGGGCACCGCCCTCCACATGGTGATGCAGTATCTGGACTACGGCCAAACCGACACGGCGGAGCAGATCCGGGACGAGATCGCCCGGCTGGTCGCGGAGCGGTTCATCACCCCCCAGCAGGGGGAGGCGGTGGACCCCGGCGACATTCTGACTTTCTTCCGCTCCGATCTGGGCAGGCATCTGAAAAGCGCCGTCCGGGTGGAGCGGGAGTTCAAGTTCTCCCTGCTGGCCCCGGCCGCCGACTACTACCCCAACGCCGAGGAGGGGGAGCGGGTGCTCCTCCAGGGGGTGGTGGACTGCTGGTTCCAGGAGGCCGGCGGCGCGGTCACCGTGGTGGACTTCAAGACCGATCGGGTCACCGAGGCCACCGTCCTGGCCCGGGCGGAGGAGTACCGCCCCCAGCTGGAGGCGTACAGCCGCGCCCTGTCCGAGGCGGCGGGCGTCGCCGTGGCCCGCCGGTGCCTGTGGTTCTTCGCCGTCCGCCGTGCGATCGAGGTTTAGGACCCGTCCGCGAAAAATCCCTCAAAAAGCAAAAAAAGTCCTTGCAATTTGCGGCGGGGCGTGGTAACATATCATTTGCGTTTACAGAGGGCCGCCGCGCCCCCGGCAGGCAGAACCGTCAGAAAGAGGTGAGACCCCGTGAAGGAAGGCATCCATCCCAAGTACTACGCCACCACTATTACGTGCGCGTGCGGCAACGTCATCGAGACTGGCTCGACGAAAAAGGACATCAAGGTGGAAGTCTGCTCCAAGTGTCACCCCTTCTATACCGGTAAGCAGAAGGTCGTGGACACCGGCGGACGTGTCAGCCGTTTCAACAAGAAGTACGGTCTGGCGTAAGCTGTGCCATTTCAAAAGCCCATGTCGGTATGACATGGGCTTTTTGTTTCGAGCCGGAGGTAAAGTTCCGCGCGCCGGGCCGGACCTCCCCAACCATTTTCAAAATCAACGCCAAGGAGTTACTATGTTCGACGAAACGCAACCGAAAACGATAAACCGGGCGGTGCTGGTGGGCCTGAACTCCCCCGCCCTCACAAAAGAGGAGAACGCCGGCGGGGACACGCTCGACGAGCTCGCCGCCTTGCTGGAGACGGCGGGCGGCGAGTGCCTGGGCACGGTGCTGCAAAACCGTCCCTCCCCGGATCCCCGCACCTTTCTCGGCGAGGGCAAGACCGCCGAGGTGAGGGAACTGGTCCGGCGCCTGGAGGCCGACATCGTCATCTTCGACAACCCCCTGTCCCCCTCCCAGCAGCGGGCGCTCACCGAGGAACTGGGCGTCACCGTCATCGACCGGGCGGCGCTGATCCTGGACATCTTCGCCAAGCGGGCCCGGACCAGCGAGGGACGGCTGCAGGTGGAACTGGCCCAGTACAAATACCTCCTGCCCCGGCTGACCGGTATGTGGAAACACCTGGAGCGGCAGGAGGGCGCCATCGGCACGAGGGGACCCGGCGAGACCCAGCTGGAGAGCGACCGCCGGATCATCCACCGGAAGATCGACAAGTTGGAGGCCGATTTAAACGACGTGCGCCGGGTCCGGGCCACCCAGCGGGAGCGCTGGGAGAAGAACGAGGTGCCGGTGATCGCCATCGTGGGCTACACCAACGCGGGCAAGTCCACCCTGCTGAACGCCCTCACCGGGGCGGGCATCCCCGCCAACGACCGGCTGTTCGACACCCTGGACACCACCACCCGGGTTCTGCGCGTATCCGACACCTGCACGGCCCTGATCTCCGACACGGTGGGTTTCATCTCCAAACTGCCCCATCAGCTGGTGGACGCCTTCAAAGCCACCCTGGAGGAGCTGACCTTCGCCGACCTGCTCCTCCACGTCATCGACGCCTCCGACCCCCGCTGGCGGGAGCAGGCCGATGTGGTAGACCGTCTGGTGGCGGAACTGGGGGCCGCGGAGACGCCGCGCTTAGAGGTGTTCAACAAGTGCGACAGGTTCGTGGGGGACATCCTGCCCCGCGGGGACGGCATGGTGTCCATCTCCGCCCGCACCGGCGAGGGCCTGGACCGGCTGCTGGAGGCCATCGAGCGGCGGCTGGACCGTACCCGCCGGGTGACGCTCCGCCTGCCCTACGACAGGGCCGGGGCGCTGGACGCCCTCTACCGGGATGCCAGGGTGGAGGCCGTGGAGTACGGCGAGGACATCAAAGTCACGGCGGTATGCACCCCCAAGACCATCGGACGGATGGGCCCGTACCTCGCGGACAACTGAAGGGACGGGCAAAGCCGCCGGTTCAGTCGGCCGGCGGCTTTTTGCGCCTCAAATCAAACAGGATGAACCCGGCGCACCCGAGGATCAGGAGGGCCAGGATCAGGATGGCGCAGTTGCGGAAGAACTCCTCCGGCAGGATCAGGATGATCTCGTCGGTCCGGGAATCAAAGATCCAGTTGGTTTTCCCGGGAAAAAAGATGGAGTGAAACAGGACGAAGGCCCGGTCAAAGTCCAGGGCGGCCAGTCCCCCGACGGCCAGGAAGATCCCGCCAAGGGCGGCGCCGGCCCAGAAGGACGGGCCTCTCCCCATCAGGGGCGCAGGGCGCAGCTTCGCCAGCCGCCCGACCGCCAGCAGGGCGATCAGCGCCGCGGCCGACACCGCCAGCACCCGCAGGTCCAGCAGGAACAGCCCCCGCACGTCGGTGAAGTGGGCCTTCCCGCTCTCCGACCACTTCAGATCGCCGGTGGAAAAGGTCTCGGCCCCCAGGCAGTAGTCCAGCATCTCGTCAAACGCCGTTTTGATCTGCTCCTCGCTGAATCCGGTGTTCTCCGCCAGGCGGAGCGGACCGATGTGGGCGTAGTAGAAGGGCCGGCACAGAATGGGCACGGCGATGGCGGCGGTGAGCAGCAGAGCCGCCAGGGTCACGGCCAGCAGGACCGTCAGCAGTTTACTGGTTTTCATGAGGGCACCTCCGGATCCGGCAGGGCGGACAGGGCGATCAGGACTTGGGAGGGCAGATAGAACAGCCACATCCCGATGGACACCGGGCGAAGGATCTCCGGCGGGAGCAGCCCGGAGTTGGTAAGGCCCACGCACACATCGCAGCCCGCGAACAGGGTCAGGCCCAGGGCGAACAGCGCGCGGGATCTCCCCTTTCCCGTCCAGGCCAGAACGGTATTTGACAGCAGCTGGGAGAAGTACAGTCCCGCCAGCAGGTTCAGGGGAGCGGCCATCCGGAGGGCGAACAGCACCGCCCCGGTCAGCAGGGCCAGCGCCAGGCGGAGGAACCACCCACCGCCCGCCCCGGCCCTTTTCAGGCGGAGGAAGTACACCGCCTGGACGCACAGGAACACCGCCACGCCGACGGCGTAGCCGCCGTCCAGCACCAGCAGGAACCAGTCGGCCACGGCGGTGAGGACCAGGGCCGGGAACACCAGCCTGTCCCCTCCCCCCGCGGCGGCATAGAGGGCGAAGAGGACGCATAAGAGGATACCGGCGTACTTCAGCGGCACGGTGGAGGGGCCGGCGCCCGCGAGGTCCATCGCGAGGAATACGGCGTACAGGATCGCCTCCGCCGCCGCAAAGCCGACGATGACAGGCCGTCTCACGGCGCCCCCTCCTTCCGTATGATAGGGAATTATACCACCTTCCGGCGAAAATGGAAAGCCCCCCTTCCGCCGGTCACAGATCTCACAAGGCCGCCGGCTCTCTCTGTCCAGAATTGAGAAAAAATCCATAAATCCCGCCGGATTGCTCCTTGCTTTTATAGTGGAACGTGCTATAATATAGGTTAATATGGGGTTGTCCTGCAAGAGGCGGCTCCGTACCTGCCCGCTCCCCGAAACGGCGGCGGGGACTTGCGAAGAAGGAGGAAGGTACGTGTTTAAGGGCAAGCTACACGGCGTCCATCCCCCGCACATGAAGAACACTGCGGGGAACAGACCCACCCGGATGCCGGTGCCTCCGGTGATCACGGTGCCCATGTCCATGAACATCGGCGCGCCGGCGAAACCGGCGGTCAAACCGGGTGATGAGGTCAAGGTGGGCCAGCTCATCGCTGAGGCGGGCGGTTTCATGTCGGCCCCCATCTATTCCGGCGTGTCCGGCAGGGTCAAAAAACTGGACGAGATCCTGAGTTCCAACGGCCGGTTCGACACCGCCGTCGTCATCGAGAGTGACGGGCTGCAGACCGAGTATGAGGGCATCCGGAAACCCGTCGTCACCGACCAGAAGTCCTTTGTGGACGCGGTGCGCGCCTGCGGCGTCATCGGCCTGGGCGGGGCCGGTTTCCCCACCTCGGTCAAGCTGAACGTGGACCCCGACCGGGTGCACAACATCATTATCAACGGCGCGGAGTGCGAGCCCTACATCACCTCCGACACCCGCACCATGATCGATAACGCCAGCCGCATCATCCAGGGCGCCCAACTGCTCCAGAAGTATTACACCGCCGACCGCATCATCATCGGCATTGAGGACAACAAGCCCGAATGCGTGACCATTATGAGAGAGGCCGGCCGGGGCGTCCCCGGGTTCGAGGTGGCAGAGCTGCCCGCCCTGTACCCCCAGGGCGGCGAGAAGGTACTCATCTACAACACCACCGGCGAAATCGTCCCGGAGGGCAAGCTGCCCATCGACGTGGGTTGCATCGTCATCAACTGCACCACGCTGGCCGTCATCGCAAAATACATCGAGACCGGTATGCCCCTGGTGGAGAAGGTCATCACCGTGGACGGCTCCGCCGTGGCCAATCCCCAGAACCTCATCGTCCCGGTGGGCGCCCCCATCAAGGACGTGCTGGACTACGTGGGCCTCAAGTGCGAACCCCGCAAAGTCCTCTACGGCGGCCCCATGATGGGCATCTGCGTGCCCAGCCTGGACGCCCCCGTCCTGAAGAACACCAACGCCGTCTTGGCCTTCGACGAGAAGGACGCCGCGGACCCCACGCCCACCGCCTGCATCCGGTGCGGCCGGTGCGTGGCCCACTGTCCCTTCCACCTGATGCCCCTGGAGATCGAGCGGGCCTACAACGAGCGGGACGGCGCGGCCCTCAAAGCGTTGAAAGTCAACCTGTGCATGGAGTGCGGGTGCTGCTCCTACGGCTGTCCCGCCCGCCGTCCCCTGGTGCAGATCAACAAGCTGGCCAAGGGCGTGCTGAACCGCTATAACGCCGAATTGAAAGCGGCTGAGGAGAAGAAACAGGCCAAAGAGAAGGAGGCGGGCGTCCATGGCTAACAAGGTGGTATCCGTCAACCCCCATGTATACGCCCCCGACACCACCGCTACCATCATGCGGGACGTGATCATCGCCCTGTGCCCCGCCGTGGTGGCCTCGGTGCTGTTCTTCGGCGTCAGGTCCCTGCTGGTGGAGGCCGTGTGCATCGCGGTGGCCGTGCTGTGCGAGTGGGGTTTTGAAAAGATCTGCAAGCGGCCCGTCACCGTCGGCGATCTGTCCGCCGTGGTCACCGGCCTGCTCCTGGCCCTGAACCTGCCCGTCACCATTCCCCTGTGGCAGGCCGCCTTCGGCGCGTTCGTGGCCATCGTGGTGGTCAAGCAGCTCTTCGGCGGCATCGGCATGAACTTCGCCAATCCCGCCATCACCGCCCGCATCGTCATGCTGGTGGCCTTCGGCGCCAACATGACCCACTGGGTCCCCGCCGCCTTCTCCGGCGCGCCCGCCGACGCGGTCACCGCCGCCACCCCCCTGTCCATCATCGCGGGGATCAACGGCGTCAACGCCGGCGCCAACACCGTGGCCGACCTGCCCTCCCTGGCCCAGATGTTCCTGGGGGCCCGGGGCGGCTCCCTGGGCGAGACCTCCTGTCTGGCCCTGCTCATCGGCGGCGTCTACCTGCTCTGCCGCCGGGTCATCACCTGGCACACCCCGGTGGCCTTCCTCGGCACCGTGCTGGTGCTCACCGCCCTGCTGGGCCAGCAGCCCCTCTATCAGGTCATGGCCGGCGGCCTGTTCCTGGGCGCGTTCTTTATGGCCACCGACTACACCACCTCTCCCCCCACCCCCGCCGGCAAGCTGATCTTCGGCGCGGGCTGCGGCATCATCACCGTGTGCATCCGGGTCTGGGGCAACTATCCCGAGGGCGTGTCCTTCTCCATCCTGCTGATGAACATCCTGAACCCCTACATCTGCCGGTGGACTCGCGCCAAACCCTTTGGAGGTGTGACGGAATGACGAAAACAAAATCCGGCGTTTTCACCGACTTCGTGGCCCCCATCGGGGTGCTCACCGCCATCTGCCTGGTGATGACCCTGCTGCTGGCCATCACCAACTCCGTCACCAAGCCCGTCATCGACGCCACCGCCCAGCGCATCGCCGAGCAGGCCCGGCTGGAGGTGCTGCCCGAGGCCGACTCCTTCCGGCAGGTGCAGACGGACATCCCCGACGGCAACCAGGTCACCGAGGTCTATCAGGCCAACAACGGCGCGGGCTACGTGTTCATGATCACCGCCGAGGGCTACGGCGGCAAGGGCACCCTGGTCATGAGCGTGGGCATCGACGGCGAGGGCAGGATCTCCGAGACCAAGGTCATCAGCAATGAGGAGACCCCCGGCATGGGTTCCAAAGTCACCGGGGACGACTTCAAAGGCCAGTTCCCCGGCAAGACCGACGAGGATCTGGCCAACGGCGCCATCGACGCCATCTCGGGCGCTACCCGCTCGTCCAACTTCTATATCCGCGCCGTCCGCGACGCCTTCGCGGTCTATGATCTGGTAAAGGAGGGCTGATCCGCCGTGAAAAAAAACAAACTCTCCATCCTCACCAACGGCATTCTCCGGGAGAACCCCATCCTGGTGCTGGTCCTGGGCACCTGTCCCTTCCTGGCGGTCACCACCCAGGCATCCAACGCCATCGGCATGGGTCTGGCGGTCACTTTCGTGCTGCTGTGCTCCAACATGATGATCTCCCTGCTGCGCAAGGTCATCTCCGACAAGGTCCGCATCCCCTGCTACATCGTGGTCATCGCCTCTTTCGTGACTCTGGTGCAGATGATCGTCAAGGCCTACGCCCCCGCTCTGGACACCGCCCTGGGCCTGTATCTGCCGCTGATCGTGGTCAACTGCATCATCCTGGGCCGGGCTGAGATGTTCGCCAACAAGAACGGCGTGCTGGACTCCGCCCTGGACGCCATCGGCATGGGCGTGGGCTATACGCTGGCCATGCTGGTGATGGCCTCCATCCGGGAGATCTTCGGCTCCGGCACCTGGTTCGGCATGAAGATCCCCGTGCTCAGCGACAACAACATCTCCATCCTGTCCATGGCCCCCGGCGGTTTCGCGGTGTTCGGCCTGCTCATCGCCATCGTCAACAAGGTCAGCCACGGCAAGGCCATCAAGAAGAAGGAATTCGGCTGCGAGGGCTGTCCCTCCGCCGGCGTCTGCGGCCAAAAGGGCTGCGACAGGAAGAAGGAGGCCGCGTAATGGGGATCAAAGCCTTTATCGCCATCGTCATGGCCGCCGTGCTGGTGAACAACTATGTGCTCCAGCAGTTCCTGGGCATCTGCCCCTTCCTGGGCGTGTCCAAAAAGCTGAACCAGGCCACCGGAATGTCCGTGGCCGTCATCTTCGTCATGGTGCTGGCCACCGCCGTCACCTATCCCATCCAGTACTTTCTGCTCAACCCCAACGGCATGGAGTACCTCCAGACCATCGTCTTCATTCTGGTCATCGCCGCCCTGGTGCAGCTGGTGGAGATCGTGCTGAAGCGGTACGTCCCCTCCCTCCACGCGGCTCTGGGCGTGTATCTGCCCCTGATCACCACCAACTGCGCGGTGCTGGGCGTGTGCATCAGCAACGTGGACAACTATATGGGCGCCACCGGATTCGGCCTCTCCTTTGTGCAGGCCCTGCTCAACGCCTTCGGTTCCGGCCTGGGCTTTCTGCTGGCCATGGTGCTGTTTTCGGGTGTGCGCAGCCGGGTGGACAAGTGCAACTGCCCCGAGTGTTTCAAGGGAATGCCCATCACTCTGATCTCCGCCGCGATCCTATCGGTGTCCTTCATGGGCTTCGCCGGGCTGGTGGAGAACCTGCTGGGTTAGGGAGGGCGAAGGTATGCAACCGATTATCATCGCCGTTGCGGCCGTGACGGTCATCGGCGTCATCTGCGGCGCTGGTCTGGCCATCGCCTCCAAATTCATGGCCGTCGAGGTGGACGAGCGCATCCCCAAGGTGCGCGAGTGCCTGCCCGGCGCCAACTGCGGCGCCTGCGGTTTCGCCGGGTGCGACGGGTACGCCGCCGCCCTGGTGGAGGACCCTGAACTGTCCGTCTCCCTGTGCGTCCCCGGCGGCTCCACCGCCGCCAACAACATCGGCGCGGTGCTGGGCCGCAAGGTCGGCGCGGTGGAGAAGAAGGTGGCCGAGGTCCGCTGCTCCGGCACCTGCGACGCCACTTCCATCAAGATGGATTACAACGGCCTGGACAGCTGCGCCGCCGCCAAGCTGCTCTTCGGCGGCACCGGCGCCTGCGTGTACGGCTGCATCGGCCTGGGCGACTGCGCCGGGGTCTGCCCGGTGAACGCCATCCACATCGGCGGCAATCTGGCCCGTGTGGACACCGACGTGTGCATCGGCTGCGGCAAGTGCGCCCAGACCTGCCCCAACGGGGTCATCGCCATCCGGCCCGCCAGCGCCCGCATGGTGGTGGACTGCAACAGCCACCAGAAGGGCGCGGGCACCCGCAGGGCCTGCAAGGCCGGGTGCATCGGCTGCCGCCTGTGCGAGAAGAACTGCCACACCGGGGCGATCACCGTCACCGACAACCTGGCCTCCATCGACTACTCCAAGTGCGACGGCTGCGGCAAGTGCATCGAGGTCTGCAAGGCGGGCTGCCTGGTTGCCCTGAACATCTCTGCCGCCCAGGTGACCCACGCGGAATAACGATAACGTCCCGACGACCGGGGGAGGGCCTTTCGCCCTCCCCTTTTTCTATGCCGCCGCCCCGGTCCCCCGCGCCGCATTTTCCGGTTGATTCTCCCTCCCCGGTGTGATATGATAGCGGGGCGAAGGGGGGACGCCGTTTTGGAATGGTTCAGAGCGCATCGGAATGACGTCCTTCTGGCCGCCGTCCCGCTGGTCCTGGCCGGGGCGCTGGCCCTGTTCCTGCGCCTCACCCGGCAGAGCGGCGGATATGTCTCCGTGTCCGTGGACGGCGAGACGCGGATGGAACTCTCTCTGGACGAGGACGGCTCCTTCCCCATCGAGGCCGGCGGGGGCTCCAACCTGCTGGTCATCGAGGGCGGCGCGGCCCGGATGGAGGAGGCCGACTGCCCCGATCTGCTGTGCGTGAAGACGGGCGCCATCCGCTACGCCGGGGAGTCCATCGTATGTCTGCCGCACCGGGTGGTGGTCACGGTGGAGCAGGGGCCCGACGGCGGCTTTGACGCCGCGTCCCGATGAGGCGGCCATGAAAGCCGCGAGGATCGCCCAATACGGGCTGCTCATCGCTCTCGCGCTGGCGCTGTCCTATGCCGAGTCCCTGATCCCTTCGGCGGGGATCCCCGGGGTCAAGCTGGGCCTGCCGAACCTGGTCGTCGTCTTTGCCCTGTACCGGCTGGGCACGGCGGACGCCTGGGCGCTGTCGCTGACGCGGGTGCTGCTGTCGTCCGTCCTGTTCGGCAACGGGGCCAGTCTGGCCTACAGCCTGGCGGGGGCCGTGCTGTCGCTCACCGTCATGTGTCCGCTGAAACGCACCGGCAAATTCTCGGAGACCGGCGTCAGCGTGGCCGGGGGCGTGGCCCACAACATCGGCCAGATCCTCGTCGCCGTGCTGCTGCTGGAGACCGGCCGGCTCGTCTGGTATCTGCCGGTGCTGTTCGTGTCGGGCACGGCGGCCGGGGTGGTCATTGGGATCGTCTCCGCCCTGCTGGTAAAGCGGGTGCCGGAGTTCAAATCAAAAAAATAAATAAATAAATAAATAAGGAGTTCTGACCTATGGACTTGACTGTGACAGGTCTGCTGGACCTGCACCACACCCTCGCGAAGGACTATCTGTCCCGTTTTACCTACCCCTGGGCGGCCCTGGACGGCATCAAGGATCTGATCCTGGCGCTCGGCCCCGCGCTGGGAGAGGACTACGAGGAGCGCGCCCCCCAGGTGTGGGTGCACCGGACGGCGAACGTCTATCCCTCGGCCTATCTGGGCGCCCCCTGCGTCATCGGGCCGGAAACCGAGGTCCGCCACTGCGCTTTCATCCGGGGCTCCGCCCTGGTGGGGGCAAACTGCGTCGTCGGCAACAGCGTGGAGCTGAAAAACGTCATTCTGTTCGACAATGTGCAGACCCCCCATTACAACTATGTGGGCGACTCCATCCTGGGCTACAGGAGCCACATGGGGGCGGGCTCCATCACCTCCAACGTCAAGTCCGACAGGACCCTTGTGGCGGTGAGGGACGGGGACAGCCGCATCGGGACCGGCCGCAAAAAGTTCGGGGCCATCCTGGGCGATCATGTGGAGGTGGGCTGCAACACCGTCCTCAATCCCGGCACGGTGGTGGGCCGGAACAGCCATATCTATCCCGTGTCCTGCGTCCGGGGTACCGTCCCTCCGGACAGCATCTATAAGACGGGGGGCGTCATCGCGCCCCGAGAAGGAGAATGATCGTATGGGCAAATATTTCGGCACCGACGGCTTCCGGGGCGCGGCCAACGAGGGCCTGACCGCCGACCACGCCTACCGCATCGGGCGGTTTCTGGGCTGGTACTACGGTCGGAGTAAAAAGCCCTCCATCGTGGTGGGCAAGGACACCCGCCGCTCCAGCTATATGCTGGAGTACGCCATCAGCGCGGGCATGGCCGCCTCCGGGGCGGATGTGTATCTGCTCCACGTGACCACCACCCCCTCCGTGTCCTATGTGACGCGGGTGGACGGCTTCGACTGCGGCGTGATGATCTCCGCCTCCCACAATCCCTTCCGGGACAACGGCATCAAGCTGTTCAACCGGGAGGGCGAGAAAATGGACGAGGGCACCATCCGTCTGCTGGAGGATTATCTGGACGGCCGCCTGGAACTGGACGGCCAGCCCTGGAACGAACTGCCCTTCGCCACCGGCGACCGGATCGGCTCCATCGTGGACCACACCGCCGGCCGGAACCGGTACATGGGCTATCTGATCTCCCTGGCGGTATACTCCTTCCGGGGCAAAAAGGTGGCCCTGGACTGCGCCAACGGCTCCGCCTGGTCCATCGCTCCCAACGTGTTCCGGGCCCTTGGCGCCGACGTTATGGCCATCAACGACCATCCCGACGGGCTGAATATCAACCTGGACGCGGGCTCCACCCACATTGAGGGGCTGAGGAAGTTCGTCCGGGAGAACGGGTGCGACGTGGGGTTCGCCTTCGACGGGGACGCCGACCGCTGCCTGGCGGTGGACGAGAGGGGCGAACTGGTGGACGGCGACAAGATCATGTACATCTACAGCCGGTACATGAAGGAGCGGGGCAAGCTGATCACCAACACGGTGGTGACCACCGTCATGTCCAATTTCGGCCTCTACAAGGCTCTGGACGC
>CAYPEE010000008.1:0-1008 GCA_964409665.1 uncultured Oscillospiraceae bacterium | reverse complement strand
CGGCTACGTCAAGACCAAAGTGGGCGACAAGTACGTCTACGAGGAGATGGTGAAGGGCGGCCACCGCATCGGCGGCGAGCAGTCGGGCCACATTATCCTGTCGAAGTACGCCCGCACCGGGGACGGGATCCTCACCGCCCTGAAGGTGATGGAGGTCATGCTGGCCAGGAAGATAAGCCTGAGCCGTCTGGCCGAGCCGGTGACCATCTATCCCCAGGTACTCATCAACGTCCGGGTGAAGGACAAGAAGGCCGCCCGGGAGGACCCCGCCGTCAGGGCCGCGGTGGACGCCGCGGCGGAGGAACTGGGGGACACGGGCCGCATCCTGGTCCGCGAGTCGGGCACCGAGCCCCTGGTGCGGGTGATGGTGGAGGCCCCCGACAGGGATCAGTGCCAAACGCTGGCCCAGGGGGTCGTGGACGTGATCCGCGCCCAGGGCCACGAGGCGGCCGGCCCCGGTTCAGCCGGTTAGAACAGGTCTGCGGCAACCGCCACCCGGTCGGGTGGCGGTTGTACCTTTTGATACGACCTGTCACAGTGAAACCGGGACCGCGAATCGGGAGCAACAGAGGCGGCGCTCCGAAAAGCCGGACACTGTCCCAAAAACGCCAATTTTTACTTGACGACCCGCCCTTTGGCGCATATACTATAAAGGTGTGCTTTATATATTTTATTTCCGCGTGTCCGACGGCGCGGGCAAGGAGGTCCCATGGACAATCAACTGAAAGATCTTGCCCGACCGGACGGCGTCCCCGCCCAGCAGTTCGACTTTCCCCAGGCGGTCAACCTGATCCCCCTGGACAGGATCAGCGGCTTCGACGTTCGCCCCGGCCTGTATGAAATGAATGGCGCCACCGCCATCCCCGGGGGGGTGAATTTCACCGTCTGCTCCCGGGGCGCCAACTCCGTCGAGCTGCTGCTGTTCAAACGCAAGGCGCCGGAGCCATACGCCGTCCTCCCCTTCCCGGAGCACTACCGCATCGGCAACGAGTACTCCATGATCGTGTT
>CAYPEE010000007.1:0-23336 GCA_964409665.1 uncultured Oscillospiraceae bacterium | reverse complement strand
CGGCACCGGCACCCCGGTGACTTTCCATGTGACAACCGCCGAGAACGATTCCCCGGAGGGCGCGGTGTTCACTCTGACTGGCGACAATGCCACAGACCTGACCCTGACCGCCGATGCGAGCGGTATGTTGAAGGATGGCGAGACGGACACTTTCTATCTCCCGGACGGCACCTATGTTCTGCACCAAGAGACCGCCGCCGAGGGCTACGACCCCATCAGCGACTACACCTTTACGGTGGCGGGCGGCAGAATCACGGGGGACAATGAAGGCCCGGTAACGTACACGGAAACAGAAAACCCCGGCGCCGGGAGCGGCGGCGGCGCCGCCGGCGGCAGTTACGACTTGTACACTGGAAATAATGTTGCTGATTTGGATGGCGAGACCTTTGTCATCATGGCCAACGACGATTATTCCAACACCAGCCGTCCGGGTCCTATTATGGTTGACAAAAACGGCGCGGTCGCGAATGGCAATTCGTACAGCGGCGATACCATTGCTCCAACTGAGACCAGCGGTTTGTTCTGGACGTTTGAAAGCCAGAGTGGTAATCAATATAGAATTAAAAACGATAGCGGGAGGTATCTGCACTGGAAAATAGATGAGTACGCTAGTAACGGTCCGCTGCTGCTGGGGGAGAGCGGAGAGGGGAATGATGCTTTATTTACTGTCAGTTTCCCAGGGCAAAATAAGGCTAAAATTGTTCCCATCGGCGCAAAAGGAGACGTATGTATCACTTATACAAGCAATCAATTTATGATCAATTACGCTGATAAGGGTATATTCCTGTACAACGCCGGTTCCGGCGCCCCCGCCACTTACTCCTACGCCTTCACCATTCAGAACGAGAAGGCGACACAGCCCGAGGGCTACACGCAATACGGTGGCTCCGACTTGGAAAATCATCAGTTCGTGATCGTCGTGGACGGCCACGCGATGAGCGGAAACCAAAATGCTGACAACGGCACGCTGGCCGGCGTTCCCTGGAATGGCGACACGAAACCCGACGGGCTGGAGTGGACCTTCGAGCCGCAGGAGGGCGGCACGTACAGACTGCAAAACGGCAATTTGTATTTGAGCGTCGGTGTGGACGGGAACTTGTCCATGACCCCGGACCAAGAAAGCGGCACGGACTTCACCGTGGAAGTGAACCCGGACGCAAGCGGCGGGTTCTCGATTTCCTGCGAGGTGTCGGAGGCAAATTACTACATTACGGTGACAGAGGACGGCAACTTTACCGCGACCACGGCGGACACACCCCCCAAATACGCCACCCTGTATATGCCGATCGCCGCCTCCGACCCCTCCACCGACACCACCTACACCACCAGTGTGACGTTCACCAAGACCACAGAGGATGGCACCACTCCCCTTGAAGGCGCGGTGTTTACGCTGACCGGGCCGAGCGGGTGGAACAATGACGAGGCCATGACCCTGACCTCCCGCGCGGAGGACGGCGTACTGATGAACGGCACCGAAACCTCCATCACGCTCGAGCCGGGGGAGTACACCCTGACCGAGACCCAAGCGCCGGAAGGGTATGAGAAGGGTCCCGACTGCAAGTTCACGGTGAGTGCGGAGGGCATAATCTCTAAGACATCTACGGACGATTTGGTTACATTTAGCGAACCGAAGGCTGAATCTTTCGAGTATTTTGGTGAGGATACCGTGGGCGACTGGGACGGCCGAGAGTTTATGATTTTCGGTTTTGACTGGGAAGGTAATAAGGTGTCCGGCGGGTTCATGTACTATGATGACACTGGCAGTGGACCAAAGTGCACTAATACAAAGACGTACAACAGTCAGTATGACATTACTTTTGATGCAAGTACTCCGTATGCTGAGTATGCAGTTTGGGTTTTTGAAAAGGGAACACAGGCTGACACATACAAGATAAAACAGAAAAAAACCGGTTTGTATTTTAAGGCTACGGTTAATGGTCGCCTAGGTAGCGTTGACGGCTTGGTGAGTGATCCCGCACAAGCGTCTGACTTTTATGTTGAAATGTGCAGATCTCAGAATGAAGACGGGCGACAAGCCTTTTATTTCAGCCCCAAAGAATCTGACAACGGTGATGATTTTCAGTTATATTACTCCAAAGGTTTTCATTGGGACTTGCACGACCCCGGCACCCTCTATCTGTACCTTGGCGGCTCTGCAGGCGTCAATAATACCTACGACGCCAAAATTATAAACAAACCCGCCGAACAGACCCCCGCCAATGTCACCGTCGATTTCTATAAGGCAAGCATAAACGACACCAGCGTTTACCTTGCCGGCGCGGAGTTCGACCTGTACAAGCAACTGCTCGATGGCGACACCGCCCCGGAGGGCAAGGAGACCGTGACCGGCGGCGAGGGCAGCGTCTTGCCAGAGGGCAACTATGTGAAAGTCGAAGGGCTGAATCCCTCCGACGAAACCGGCTCCTTCGGGAGCGTCCCGCTTGACGTCGGCGTCTATTATCTGGTGGAGACCAAGGCCCCGGACGGCTATGTGGGTCTGACCGGCCCGGTGGAGATTAAAGTCACCGAGGAGGACGGGAGTATTTCCGTCAAACCGGAATACACCAACGCGGACGGTGAAACAACCGGGCAGTGGGTCATAGTTGAGCCGCCGCCGGGCAGTGTAGCGGGCGGTAGCAGCTATACCGTTACCGTCCTCAACGGAACCGGCCAGACGCTGCCGCAGACCGGCGGCGCCGGCACAGAATGGTACACCTGGAGCGGGCTGATGCTCGCCGGCCTCGCTCTTGTGTATATATCTCTCAGGGGAAGGAGGGTCAAAAAGTCCTGATCCGGCTCCCCGGAGGGGGAACAAACCAACCGCGCGAAACAGTCCGAACTAAAAAATTTCAATGAAATTGAAAGGGGAAAATGAATCATGAAGAAGATCAGTAAACTCTTGGCCGTCGCGTTGGCGCTGGTTCTGTGCGTCAGCCTTGTGCCCGCCGTGTTCGCGGGGTCGGTTACTTATACCATTACGGTGGAAAACGCCACTGCGGACGTGGACTACGCGGCGTATAAGATTTTTGACGTCAAACCCAACACTGATTACTCAAGTTTTGTTTACACTGTCAGTGAGGCTAACTACACCACATATTGGTCGACTGTTGCTGAGAGCGGTCCCTTCAACTTCGCTAAAGCGGGCGACCAATACGAAGTGACTTTGAAGACTGAGCAAAGCTCGGAAACTGTGACCGAATTCTTTAGGACTAACATTGACGGCATTAAGAAAGTGGCCGATACGCCGGTTACGGGTACGTACAGTGCTGAGACGAAAACATCAGTTATCAATCTGACGGAAGCCGGCTATTATTACGTCACTTCTTCTCTGGGCGCTGTGGTGAGCGTCACTACCACCGACCCCGATGCCAAGGTGATTGACAAGAACCAGAAACCCGGCTGGCCCGGCGATAATGCGGGGAGTGGTAAAACTGTCCAAGGTGCGGGTGAGGGTGCGACCGCCGGCACCGAGAACAGCGGACACTATGGTGAGAAAGAGACCTTCAAGATTACTTTTAACGCTACAAACTTCGATGGTACGGATCAGATTACAAACTACTTTGTAAAAGATACGATTGGCAAAGGTTTCACCTACGACCCAGATTCTCTTACTGTGTCGGTGAATGATGGAGACACGCACGAAGTGCCTAAGCAGGAAAACGAGAACGGCCAAGGCTATAGGGTGAGTTGGAACGAAGAAGAACCGAGTTTTACCCTCTACATCAATTGGTTGGACGAGAACGGGAATTCCCAGTATGCTTCTCCTGCTACGGTCACAATTACCTACACCGCTACCATCAATGAAAAGGCCGAGATCAATGGAACCGGCAATACCAACAGCGCGCAATTGGGCTGGAATACACGGCCCTACGACCCCGAGGATCCGCCGACAGACCCGGTTCCCACCCCCGACCCCGAAACCGAAACAACTCCAGATTTCACTGTTGAGGATAAAAGTGAGACCACTACTTACGTCTTTGCCGCTGGCATCGTGAAGATGGACGAAAATGGAACTGGTTTGACGGGCGCGCACTTCACGATGCAGGACAAAGACGGCAACACCATCGTTGTGAAGGCGACGCAGGACGCAAAAGGCAATTACATCTATGCGGGTACTCTGGCTACGGGATCGAGTTTGGAAGACACCCCTCCTTATGATAGCAACTCCGCTGACTACACCATTGACCTTGTGTCCGGCGAGGACGGCTTAATTACCGTGGAGGGTATAGCAGAAGGCACTTACACCTTCACCGAGACCGAGGCCCCCGCAGGGTATAATCTGCTTGATGGCACGTTTAACGTGCAGGGAGACCTTGCGGGATGGAAAACGTCTACAACGGATGTCACCTACTATATTAAGGACGGTCAAGTCGTAGGACAAGAAGAAGGAGGCGAGACACATACATCAGTCTTTAATGTGGATGTTAAAGCAGCAGTGGTTATCAACAAGACCGGTACTCAACTCCCCGACACCGGCGGCATCGGCACCACCGTGTTCTATGTGGTCGGCGGCGTTCTGGTTCTGGCGGCGGTGGTGCTGCTGGTGACCAAGAAGCGCATGAGCAACAGCAAGGGCTGATCCGGACAGGGCTTGAGATCTGAAATTCCAAAAGCGAGCGAGAGAACTGAAACGGCCTTCGGGGGCGGGCGCGGCCCGTCCCCGGGGGCGAGCCGCGCGGGACCGGCGCCTTCCCGCGGCGCGCGGCGAGCAACGGACGGCCTGCGCCGTCCGGCCAAGACCGGAACGGGAAACGACAATCTGACTGTGAGAGAGCGCCATGAAGCGGGAATCGGAAACCGGGAAAAAACGGGGCGGGGCGCGGCGGAAGGGCACCCTGTTCACCGTGATCCTGCTGGCGGTACTGGCGGTGGGGCTGGGCGTGATGTTCTACCCCAGCGTCAGCGACTGGTACAACTCCTTCCACGCGTCGCGGGCGGTGGCGAACTACGTCGCCGCCGTGGAGGAGATGGACGAGGCGGAGGCGGAGGCCATTCTCCAGGCCGCCAGAGACTGGAACGCGGCGCTGCCCCAGGGGGTGCGGCTGGCTCTGGGCGACGACGGGGAGCGGGCCAGATACGAGAGCCTGCTGGACTTGACAGGAACGGGCGTGATGGGATATATTGAAATCCCATCCATCGACGTGGACCTGCCCATCTACCACGGCACCGGGGAGTCGGTGCTGCAGACCGCCGTCGGCCATGTGGAGGGCTCGTCCCTGCCGGTGGGCGGGGAGGGGGTCCACTGCGTGCTGTCGGGGCACCGGGGCCTGCCCACGGCGCGGCTGTTCACCGATCTGGACGAGATGAAGCCGGGGGACGTCTTCACCCTGACGGTTCTGGACCGGACGGTGACGTATCAGGTGGATCAGATCCGCATCGTCCTGCCGGACGAGGTGGAGGATCTGGCCATCACCCCGGGGAAGGACTACTGCACGCTGGTGACCTGCACGCCCTACGGCATCAACACCCACCGGCTGCTGGTGCGGGGCCGCCGCATCGACAACCTGCCGGACGAGGTGGTGATCACGGCGGACGCCGTGAAGTTCGACCCCAAGCTGGTGATGCCGGCCATCGCCATTCCGATTCTGTTTGTGCTGCTGGCGGCGCTGCTCATCGTGTACCGCCGGAAGCCGGCCCCCAGGAGCGGGCGGGAGATTCTGGACGAGTTGAACAAGAAGGATGAATGACGACGACGCGGATGGAAGGAGGAAGCGCCTATGAGAAGAATGTGGAGCAGTCTCGCGGCCCTCTTGCTGGTGTGCGCGCTGGTGATCGCCGGGCCGGGGCTGACCGGCGCGGCCCGGGCCGCGGGGGGTGCGGGCGCATATGAGCTGACGGTGGGGCTCGTCGCGGACGGGACCGGGGAGGAGCCTCTGACCGGCGCCGCGGTGGACCTGTATCAGGTTGCCCGGACGGAGGACGGGATCTGGCGTCCCGTGGGGGCCTTTTCCGGTTTGCCGGTCTCGGAGGACGCCGGCGACCCCGACGCGTGGGACGCCTTTGCGCAGGAGGCGGCGCGGCTGGCCCTGCCGGAGGGGGCGGAGCCTCCTGTCCCGGATCAGACGGCGGAGGCGGCCGGAAACACGGCGCGGTTCGCCGGACTGGAGGCGGGGCTCTATCTGCTGCTGGCCCACGGCGCGGGCGCGGAGGACTACGCGGTGGAACTGGGGGACGGCCGTCTGGGGACCGTGATCGAGAGTGGGGCCAGCCGGTACACGTTCCTGCCGCAGATGGTGGCGGTCCCGGCGGAGGGCGAAGCGCTGATGAAGCCCGCCGAGGAGCCGGAACTGGGAGAACTGGAGATTGAAAAGACGCTGAATCGCTATGTGGACGGCCAGCCGGGGACCTTCGCCTTTGAGGTGGAGGCCACGCTGGACGGCGTCAATGTGTACAGCGACGTGGTGAGCGTGACCTTTACGGAGGCGGGGACCCAGAGCGTCCTTGTGGAGGGCATTCCCGTGGGGGCGGAGGTCACGGTGACGGAGGTCTATTCCGGCGCCAGCTACTATCTGACGTCCGAGCCTGTGCAGACGGCGGTCGTCGGCCCGGAGGGGGAGGAGACTGCGGGCGTGCGGTTCACCAACGACGCGGAGGACGGCAACCGGGGCGGCTCCGCCACCAACCGGTTCACCTATGAGGAAGATCAGGGATGGGCCTGGGTGTCCGTCCCCGACACGCCGTAAAGGAGGGGATCGGGGATGAAACGGAAAGGCGTTTTCCTCCTGCTGGCGCTGGCCGTGGCGCTGGCGCTGACCTCTAATATCGAGCCCGGCTGGGCCTACTTCACCAGCAACGCGCGGGCCCGGGGCGCGCTGACGGTCTCGCTGGGCGCGACCCATCTGGAGGAGGACTTTTACAACTGGACCAAGCACGTGACGGTGGTCAGCGATCCGGGGTCCCAGGCCAGTTATATCCGGGCCAGGGCCTTCGCGGGGGAGGAGTATGAACTCGTCTACAGCGGCGAGGGCTGGACTCCGGGCGGCGACGGCTGGTATTACTACGATGAGATCGTCTACGGCGGGGAGGCCACCGACGAGCTGCTGGTGCAGATCAGGAACGTCCCGGAGGACGCCGGGCCCGGCGACGGGTTCAACGTGGTGGTGGTCTACGAGAGCACGCCCGTGCGGTATGACGCCGACGGGAACCCCTACGCGGACTGGCATACGGAAGGGGGCGGCGGACAGTGAAGCGCTGGAAGAAGATCCTTTTCTCTCCCGCCGTGACGGTGCTGGCCTTTGTTCTGGCGGCGGGGCTGCTGCTGTTCAGCACCGTAGGCGGGGCGCGGGCCGCGCTGACCTATTTCTCCGAGACCTATTCCTCCCGGGTGGAACTGCTGGACATCGGCGTGACGCTGATGGAGAACGGGAACGATATTTCCTGGGGAAACCTGGGCGAGCGGGAGGACGTGTACACCGGCGCGCTGCTGACCGGTATGCTGGGCGAGGACGAGACGCTGCGGCTGAACAAGCCCTATCCGGAGCGGCTCAGCGTGGCCAACAGCGGCGCCATCGGCCAGTATGTCCGGGTGAATCTCTACCGGTACTGGGTGGATGAGAACGGCGAGAAGCTGCAGAACCTGTCTCCCGGCTATATCGACCTGCATCTGATCAATCTGGGCGGCGACTGGCTGCTGGACGAGGACGCCTCGACTCCGGAGCGCACGGTGCTGTATTACAGCCATCTGCTGCGGCCCGGCGAGGAGACGGCGCCCCTCTCTGACACGCTGACCGTGGACGGGGAGGTGGCCGTGAAACGCGCCGGCCGCGCCGGGGAGGACGGGGCGGTCCAAACCGTATATGAGTACAACGGCGCCCAGTTCGTCCTGGAGGCCCGTGTGGACGCCGTGCAGGAGAGCAACGGGGAGGCGGCCGCGCTCAGCGCGTGGGGCCGTGAGGTGGCCATCGACGAGGCGGCGGGCGCTCTGAGCCTGCGATAGGAGGGGAGCGGCATGAAAAAAATCGGCGCCTGTCTGCTGACGCTGCTCCTGGCGGCGGTCATAGCGGTTCCCGTCCAGGCGAGGACCTTTACCGGCGACGACTGGACCGTGACCTTTACGCGGCAGGACGGGCTGCAAAGCGACTTCAAAACCTCCGATATCAACGATCTGATTCTGGGTATGCAGCCCGGCGATCAGGCCGTCGTCACGCTGACGCTGCGCAACAGCGGCGGCGACGGCGTCAACTGGTATATGTCCAACAAGGTCCTCAGTTCTCTGGAGGACAGCCGCGACACCGCCAACGGCGGCGCGTACTCCTACCGTCTGGTCTATACCGACCCCCAGGGGGCGGAGAACGTCCTGTTTGACAGCGACACCGTCGGCGGAGACAACGTGAGTGTGGACGGCCCGGGCCTGAACGAGGCCACAGACAGCCTGAAGGACTACTTCTATCTGGACAGTATGTCCGACGGACAGAGCGGCGCCGTCATCCTGACGGTGGCGCTGGAGGGCGAGACCCAGGGCAACGGCTATCAGGACACGCTGGCCGATCTGCAGATGAATTTCGCGGTGGCGACAGATCCCGATTCCGGAGATCCCGGCGCTCCCGGCGGCCCCAATACGGTCGTCATGACCGGCGATGTGAATATGCTCCCCTTTATCATCGCGGCGGCGGTCAGCGGCGCGCTGCTCCTGGCCTATGCCATCTACAGCCTGTGGGCGCAGAGGAAAAAGAGAAAGGGGCGGTGAGATGAGGACGCTGAAAAAACTCGCCGGGGCGCTCCTGGCCCTTGCCCTGATCAGCGCGCTGGCGGCGCCGGCGCTGAGTACACCTACACCGTGCGGATCTTCGCCGGCGCGCAGGGCACCATCGACGGCCAGGAGGTCGTTACCTACACGGGCCTGAATTACGGCGACCGGGTGACCTTTGACATCGGCCGCGTGGTCCTGGAGGACGACAGCAAGTACTACGTCCGGGGCATCCGCGAGAGCGGCCTGGACAACGACACCGCGGCCGCCCCCTCCATTCGGGTGACCGGTGATCTGGACTATGTGGTGGCCTACGGCATCCCCGGCAGCACGGTGGCCTATACCGTCAACTACGAGGACGCCGCCGGCGGCGCGCTGCACCCCTCCGCCACATACTACGGCAACGTAGGCGACAAGCCGGTGGTGGCCTTCCAGTACATCGAGGGCTATCAGCCCCAGGCCTACAACCTGACCAAGACGTTAAGCGCGAACGCGGCGGACAATGTTTTTACCTTCGTCTACAGCCGGGTCGGCGCGGGGGCCGGTACGGGTGAAAACCCGGGCGCGGTCCCCGGCGGAACTCCCACGACCGCGCCCGGCGGGAATCCCGGAGTTCCTGAGCCGAGCGCCGCCGTCCCTCCGGAAAACACCCCCGCTCAGCCGCCCGCCGAGGTCGGGGATCTGGACGATCCTGAGACCCCGCTGGGGCCCGGCGCCAGTGCGCCTCCCGACGTCTCCTCGGACGCGTCGTCCATGCCGACGCCCGTCAAGGTCGCCATCGGGGCGGGCGTTGTGATTTTGGTGGGCGTGGCCGCGTGGCTGCTGTTCTTCCGGAAGAAACATGAGGAGAAGAAAAACGATGGATAAACAGTCGCTGCCTCCCGAGCGGCGGAAAGAGGGCGGGAAGTTGCTTCCCGCCCTCTGCAATCTTTTCGGAACGCTGATCCTGGTTGCCGCTATCGCGTCCTGTTTGCCGATGGTGATCCCCCGCCTTCTGGGGTATGACATCTATAATGTGGTCAGCCCCAGTATGGAGCCGGAGATCCCGGTGGGAAGCGTGATCTATGTAAAATATGTCCCGCCCGAATCCATTGAGGAGGGGGATGTCATCGCCTTTACCAGCGAGGGAAGCGTGATCGTCCACCGCGTGGTGCGCAACCAGACCGTGGAGGGCGAGATCACCACCAAAGGGGACGCCAACGCGGGCGAGGACCTGAACGCGGTAAGCTACGGAGCTGTCATCGGCTGCGTAGTCTTTCATTTTCCGATGCTGGGCGCGCTGATGGAACTGTATACCAGCACCGCCGGAAAAATTTATGTGATCCTCTTTGCGGCCTGCGGAGCCATGCTGAACCTGCTGGCCGGCCGGATCCGGGAGCGCAGAGCGGCCCCGAAAGAGCAGGAGTGACGCGGTATGGGCAAATGGGTGAAACGGATCGTCCTCTGCGTACTGGCGGCCGTGTTTCTGGTCTCCGGCGGTGTCGTCCTGTATAAGTGGTATCTGGACCGCCAGACCGCAAGGGAATACGAGGCGGCGGCGGATCAGTTCGCGGTTCCCCGGCGGCCGGACGCCCCGCCCTCCGACGGGCCGGAGGACCCGCCCCGGGAGGAGGGGATCGAGCCGCCTCTGGAGGTGGATTTCGACGCCCTGCGCGCGATCAACGAGGACATCGTGGGATGGATCTACTGTGAGGATACGGCCATCAATTATCCGCTGCTCCGGGGCGAGACCAACGATGAGTATCTCCGGCATCTCTATGACAGGAGTTACAGTGTTGCCGGCTCGATTTTTATGGAGGCGGAGAACCGGCCGGATCTCAGCGACGTCAACACCATCATCTACGGCCACTACATGAACAATGGGACTATGTTCGGCGGCCTGTCCAACTGGAAGGAGCAGTCCTATTACGAGGAACACCCCGTGATGTGGCTGCTGACCCCGGAGCGGGATTATCGGATCGACATTGTGGCCAGTTATTATACCTCGGCCTATTCCGATACCTACCTGCTGTTCCACGAACCCGGCGCGGAGTTTGACGAGTACCTGGCCAGGGCGCTGGCCCAGTCTGTGATCCATACGCGGGCGGAGGCGGAGGAGGACGCCCATTATGTACTCCTGTCCACCTGCGCCTATCTGTTTGACAACGCCCGGTTTGTGATACACGGCAAACTGGTCCCGGCGGACCGCGCGTCCGGGGACCCCGCCGGCGCTTGACATTGGCGGAAGGACGTTATATGATTCCTTCTGCACAGCAAGCGCGCCCCGACCCCGTTCGATCTGTGGACCGGGCATGACCGCGCGAATGCCTGTGTTCGGAAAAGCCGGCGCCGCGAACGCCCCGGGGCACGGCGGGTCAAAGGGGAGGGAACGGAGCGGGTATGAAACACAGGAGAATATGGTGCGGGCTGCTGGCGGCGCTCTGTCTCCTCTCCGGCTGCGGGGGACCGGCCGGCCCTTCCGCCTCCGCGGGCCCTCCGGCGGCCTCAGTCCGGCCGGGAAACAGCGCGCCGGCGGGGGAGACCGGGGAACCGCCGGAGGACGGCGTTTCCTATCAGGCCCCTCCCATGGCGGACGCCCGGTTCCACGATGCCGACGAGGTGGACGGGATCCGGCTGGATCTGTCCGCCACGGAGCAGGGCTATGTGGCCGTCTCCGCCGTGTCCGGCCAGCCGATGAAGATGAAGGCCCTCAAGGGCGAGGAGGAGTACACTTACAATATCGCCTCCGACGGCACGCCCTCTATTTTCCCGCTCCAGTGCGGGAACGGACTCTATACCTTCCAGGTGTGGGAGAATATCGAGGGGACCAAGTACGCCAGGATCTTTACGGCCGACGCGGAAGTGAGCCTTTCAGACGAGTTCCAACCCTTTATCCGCCCCAGCGACTATGTCAATTACAGCGCCGGCTCCGAGGCGGTGAAAAAGGCCGCGGGACTGGCGCGGGGCTGCAGGACCGCGCTGGATGTGGTGAGCGCGGTATACGACTGCATCTGTTCCGGCGTCACATACGACTATGAGAAGGCCGCGTCCGTCCCCAAGGGATACCTGCCAGATCCGGACGAGACCCTGCGGACGGGCAAGGGGATCTGTTTCGACTACGCCTCGCTGGCGGCGGCCATGCTGCGCAGTCAGGGCATCCCCACAAAGGTGATCTTCGGATATGTGTCCCCCGACGACGTGTACCACGCGTGGAATATGTTCTACACGGAGGACACGGGCTGGGTGACGGTGGACTATAAGGTGTCCGCCAGCCAGTGGAACCGGTTGGACCTGACCTTCTCCGCCAACGGGACCGACGGCGCGTTTATCGGGGACGGCGGGAATTATGCGGACGTCTATCTGTATTGAGGTGAGACCATGAGCAGGAAACTGGACGAACTGGCCGTCAGCGCCTTCTGCGAGAGCATGGCGATGATGCTTGGCGCCGGCATCCGGACTGACGAGGCCATCGCCCTGCTGCGGAAGGAGGGGGGCGGCGCGCTGGAGGAGGCCCTGGAGGTCATGGAGGCCGTAGTGGAGCGGGGGGGAAGCCTCGGCGCGGCCATGGAGCAGAGCGGCGCGTTCCCGGAGTACGCGCGGAAGATGACCGCCGCCGGGGAGGCCGCCGGCCGGCTGGAGGACGTGATGTCCCGCCTCTCCCGGTACTATGCCGACCAGAAGACCATCGGGGAGAAACTGCGCAACGCGGTGACCTATCCGGCGGCCATGCTGGTGCTGATCATCGCCGTGCTGGCGGTGATGCTGACGATGGTGCTGCCCATGTTCACCGGCGTGTATGACAACCTGACCGGCAGTTTGACGGCCTCCAGTTACGGCTACATCCGCTGGGCCTACGGTTTCTGCTGGTTTGCCCTGGCGGTGATGGCGCTCTTGGCGGCGGCCCTGATCGCGGGACTCGTCCTGTGGAACACCGGCAGGCGGGGTGTTGTAGAGGCCGTCCTGCGGAGGATCCCCATCTGCTCCTCCATTCTGGAGTCCATGGCCATGTTCCGGTTCACCTCCGCGCTGGCCACCTTCCTGGCCAGCGGCGAGCTCCAGGACATCGCCGTGGCGGACAGCATGAAGATGGTGGACTACGGCCCTGTGGAGGAAAAACTGAAGAGGTGCCTTGGCCGCATGGAGGAGGGGCACAGCCTGGCCCAGGCCGCCTATGACGAGGACCTGTTCGAGCCGGTCTACGGCCGGATGCTGCTGGCGGGGGAGCGCAGCGGCAATCTGCCCTCTGTGCTGGAGCGGCTCACCGGCCTGCTGGAGAGCGGCTGCCGCGGCCAGGTGGACAGGCTGGTGGCCATTGTGGACCCGCTGTTGTCCGGCGTGCTGATGCTGACTGTGGGCCTGTCCCTCATCAGCGTCATGCTGCCCCTCGTCGGCATGATGAATGCCATCGGCTGAGGGCGGCGCCATGTACAGCGACCGGAAAAAACGATCCGCGCCCCGCGCCGTCCTGATCGCGGCGGCGCTGGCTGTCCTGATCGCCGCATTCGCCTGGACCGGACGGGCCTCCGGCCGGGAGATCGCGGAGGAGAGCGCGGCGGCCGTGAAGGCGGCGGTGGCCCGGAGCGCCCTGCAATGCTATGTGGTGGAGGGGGTCTACCCCCCCGACCTTTCGTATCTGGAGGACCATTACGGCCTCCAGGTGAACCGGGAGGATTTCTATATCACCTATGACGCTTTCGCGTCCAATCTGCCCCCGGATATCCGGGTGACGCCCAGAGAGAAATGAACCTGAGGGGAGGGAGCGCCATGAAGCGGAACGGCAATTCTCCGCTGGGCCTGTATACCCTGGGGATCGCGGCGCTGTTTCTGGCCGGATTCCTCCTTCTGGTGACGTTCGGCGCCCGGACCTATCGGGACGCGGCGGCCGCCCAGGCGGAAAACAACCGCGTCAGGGCCATGCTTTCCTATTTGAGCGCCTGCGTCAAAAGCAGCGACAGCGCCGGACGCGTCCGCGTCGAGGACGGGGAGGACGGCCCCGTTCTGGTCGTCGGGGACGGCTCCGGCTATGCGCTGCACATCTACCGGTACGGCGGCAATTTGGTGGAGAATTACAGCGCGGAGGACGGGGCGCTCCGGCCCGACTGGGCAAACGTCATCGGCCCCACGGAGGTGTTCCGGGTGGAAAAGCCGGCGGAGGGCCTGCTGCGGGTCACCACCGACGCGGGGGACGTCCTGCTCCGCCTGAGAAGCGGGGAGGGGCAGGGATGAAAAAACACATCACGGCTTTTTATCTGGAGACCCTCCTGCTGGCGGCGGCGTTTGTGGGCGTCATTCTGGTGCTGACGGGGGTCTTCGGCCAGGCCAGGGCCCAGAGCGCGCAGGCGGTGCGGCTGACCCGCGCGGTGGCTCTGGCGGAAAACGCGGCGGAGGCCGTGGCCGCCTCCGACAGCGAGGAGACCCTTCGGAGCCTCCTCGCCGGGGAGGGGGACGTGACCTGGAGCCCCGGCAGCGTCGTCCTGACGGACGGGGACTATGTCGTGGACATCACCTGGTCGCCGGAGGGGGCCGTGGCCGGCGGCCATATCGCGGTGGCGTTCCGGGGACAGGAGATCTATGCGCTGGACACGGCGGTCTGCACGGGGGAGGCGGGAACATGAATCAGACGCCCATCAGACTGGGGCCGCTGGCCCTGCTGCTGACGGTGATCAGCCTCTGCCTCGCCGTGCTGGCCATCCTGACCTTTACCACCGCCCGGGCGGACCTGTCCCTGGCGGAGCGGTACGCCCAGACGGTCCAGACGCGGTATGAACTGGAGCGGCGGGGACAGAACTTTCTCGCGGAGGCCCGGCCCGGCGAGGAGCGCGTTTTTGAGGAGGACGGGATGAGCCTGACGGTGGCGCTGGACGGCCAGGGGAACGTGATCCGCTGGACGCTGACAGAGGACTGGAGCCAGGACGGCGCCATCGACGATCTGTGGTCCGGTGATTAGGGGGGAACGGCTGTGGAGATCCAGAAGATCTTGGAGGAAGCGGTGGCGGCGGGATCGTCGGACATCTTCCTGGTGGCCGGTCTGCCGGTGACCTTCAAGTGCCACGGGCGGCAGTCCCGGCAGGATACGGGCCGCCTGCTGCCGGACGACATCCGCGCCCTGACGGAACAGATCTACGACATCGGCGGCCGGGACAGGGCCAGCCTGGATCTGGGCCGGGACGACGACTTCTCCTTTTCCATCTCCCACCTGGGGCGGTTCCGGGTCAACGTGTTCCGCCAGCGGGGATCCCAGGCGGCGGTCATCCGGGTGATCCATTTCGGTCTGCCCGACCCGGCGAAACTGGGCATCCCGGAAAACGTGCTGAGTCTGGCGGATCACAAAAAGGGGCTGGTACTCATCACCGGGACCGCCGGCACGGGCAAGTCCACCACCCTGGCCTGCATGATCGACAGGATAAACCGCAGCAGGGATGGCCATATTATCACGATGGAGGACCCCATCGAGTATATCCACCGGCACGAGAAGTCCATCGTCACCCAGCGGGAGATCTCCATCGACACCCCGGGCTATCTGGAGGCGCTGCGCTCCGCCCTCCGGGAGAGCCCCGACGTGATCCTGCTGGGCGAAATGCGGGATTACGATACCATATCGGCGGCCCTCACCGCCGCGGAGACGGGCGTGCTGCTGCTCAGCACCCTTCACACCGGCAGCGCGGCCAACACCATCCACCGCATCCTGGACGTGTTTCCCGCCGGCCAGCAGCAGCAGGTGAAGATCCAGCTGGCCCAGATCCTGAAGGGCGTGGTGTGCCAGCAGCTTGTGCCCGCGGTGGACGGGAAACAGGTGCCGGTGTTTGAGGTGATGAAGTCCACCCCCGCCATCCAGAACATGATCCGGGAGGACAAACTCCACCAGTTGGAGTCCGCCATGCAGGCGGGGGCCAGCGAGGGAATGTGCACCATGGACGGAAGCCTGCTGGCGCTGTACCGGCAGGGGGTCATCAGCCGGGACACCGCGCTGCTGTCCTGCGCCAATTTCGAGAATATGTCCAAACGGCTCGGCGCCTGAAAGGAAAAAACGATGAGTGAAATGGAAAACGTACTGGTCGCGCGGATGTTCGGCGGGTTTTCCCTGACCTGGAACGGAAAGGTTCTGACAGGGAGCGCCAAATCCGGCGAGTCTCAGTTTTCCCAACTGATGCAGTATCTTCTCCACCACCGGGCGACGGGCGTCAGCCGGCAGCATCTGGTGCAGACCATCTTTGCCGAGCGGGATGTGGACAATGTCTATCACGCGATCCGCAGCGTCATTTACAACGCGAAGAAGCGTCTGCGCCTGGCCGGTCTGCCCGATGTGAATTACATCGAACAGCGCCGGGATCTCTGTTTCTGGACGGAGGAGGTCCCCGTCTTTGAGGACGCCTCGGAGATGGACCGCCTGTATCAGCTGGCCGAGCAGGAGAGAGATCTGGACGAGCGGCTGGGGCTCTACCTGGACGCCTGCCGCCTGTATACCGGCGAATTTCTCCCCAGTCAGGCCGCCGTGACCTGGGTGGCCCAGGAGGCGCGGCACTATCGGGGCGTTTTCTGCGACTGCGTGGAAAAGGCCGTTCAGCTTCTGCGGATGAATCAGGACTTCCATCAGATGGAGGAACTGGGCCTGTACGCCACCAGCGTCCAGCCCCTGTCTGACTGGGAGGCCGTGACCATGGAGGCGCTGGTGTCCCAGAGGCGGTATGAGGAGGCCAAACGCTTTTACGACGATACGGTGGAACTGTATTTTCAGGAGCAGGGCCTGCGCCCCTCCAAGCGGCTGATGGAACTGCTGCACAAACTGGGCTCCAAATTGGAGTATCAGTACGCGGTGCTGGACGACATCCAGGCCAAACTGTCTGAGAACCGGGCGGGCGTGGGCGGCTATTTCTGCTCCTACCCGGTGTTTCAGGGGATCTATCAGATGGTGGAGCGTATGATGGAGCGGGGCGGCCAGTCGGTGTTCCTCATGTTGTGTACCGTGGTGGACAGCAAGGGAAACCCCATGCGGGAGGGCTCGAAACTGGACGAACTGTCCCATCGGCTGGCGGACGCCATCAGCCACTCGGTGAGGCACAGCGACGCCGTCAACCGCTACGGAAAGGGCCAGTACCTGATCCTGCTGGTGAACACCACATTGGAGAACTGTGAACTGGTGAAAAAACGCATCAATTATCATTTCCTGGTCGGCCGCCAGCGGACGGGCATTCAATATTACATCAACAGCGTGATCTGCGCGCCGGACCGGGAGCCCGCAGGGACGGGCTGTGAGGAGCGGGAATGAAAAAGACGCAGTGTTATATCGGCGCGCCCAACGGCGTGGTGCTCTGCATCGACGCGGTTTCCGGCTGGCAGTGGACAGGCCGGTTTTACCACCGTTACAGCCGGGACGCCACGGAAGTCCACAGCGCGGAGGAGCTGACCTTTGCTCTGGAGCGGCTGTTCGATGATCTGAATTTCCCGCATCCCACCACAAACAGCCGGAGTTTCCGGGGGCAGAAGCGGGAAACACGCCGGCCCGCGGAAAGGAACCGGCCCGCAGAAAGGAAGGGTATCGTGAGCGACGACGAATTGCTGAGCAGACATGGGGACCTGGGGTCTTTTATCATCCGGGTCCAGCACCGGCAGAACAGCAGCTGGCAGGGGCGGATCACCTGGATGGACCAGGATAAGACGGTCTATTTCCGCTCCGTCTGGGAGATGATCCAGCTGATCGACAGCGCGCTGGATACGGTGAGCGCGCCGGAGGACAGGCGGCAGCCCGATTGGCAGACAGATCAGGCATAGCCCGCGGGCCCGCGCTTTCGCGGAGCGAAACATCCGCCGTTTGGAGATGAGGAAAAATGACAGAAAAAGAACTGCGCCGGCTGCGCCGTCAGGATTTTTTGCAGCTCCTGCTGATGCAGGGGACGGAGATGACGGAATTGCAGGAGACGCTGGACAAAACTCAGAAGGAGTTGGACCTGCTCCGGCAGAGCAACGACCGGATCAAGTCCCGCCTGGATGAGAAAGACGCCCTGATCGAGCGGTTGAAGGGCCGTTTGGACGCCAAAGACGCCACGATCCAGGCCCTGCGCGCCGAGATGGCGGAGCGGCAGGCCAGCCGGCAGATCGAGTTGGACGAGGCGGGCTCGATCGCCATGGCGGCGCTGAAGCTGAACGGGGTGTTTGAGGCCGCCCAGCAGGCGGCGGATCAGTATCTGTACAATTTGCAGCTGCTGATCGACGAGTACGGCCCCCATGCCGGGCGGGACTCGGAGAGCCCCGCGCCTCCGGAGCAGGAGGAGGAGGATCCGGCGGAAGTGGCCGCGGACGCCGAACTGGAGCGGCTGCTCCAGGAAAATCTGGAACATGACCTGAGGGATCGGACAGAGGCCGGGCGGGAGAGCGCGGAGGACGCCGGCGGCGCCAGTCAGACGGACGGCGGGCCGCCGCCGGAGAGCGGGGAACCTGCGGGGGCCGGAGAGCCTGAGGCGGACGCGGAGAGCGGGGAGGGCGAGAGCCCCAAAGAGCCGCCGAAGAAACGCGGGCGCTTTTCGGGCCTGTTTCACAAGTGACCGTCCCAGCTTTCATCAATCGGGGGATTCAACATGAGCGACCATGAGAAACAGCGTGAACTCCAAACGCCGAGCCTGGAACAGCTGGAGGAGGAGTTAAAAAAGGAACAGTACCGGAAAAACTATGGCCGGGTCCTGAGGAGTACCATATTTTCGCTTCTGGCTGTGGCGGCGGTCGCCGTTTTGATCGCGGTGCTGTTTCTGCCGGTACTTAAGATCACCGGGACCTCCATGTCCGACACGTTACAGGACGGGGACGTCGTGGTGGCGGTCAGCGGCGTCAAGTATAAGACCGGCGACGTGATCGCGTTCTACTACAACAACCTGATCCTGGTCAAACGGGTGATCGCCAGCGCCGGCGACTGGGTGGATATTGACGAGGACGGCAATGTCTACGTCAATGACGAGATGCTGGAGGAACCCTACGTCAGCGAGAAATCGCTGGGGAACTGCAACATTGAACTGCCATTCCAGGTGCCGGACGGCAGATGTTTTGTCATGGGGGACCATCGGGACACCAGCATTGACAGCCGGAATACGGCGTTGGGCTGCGTCAGCAATGAGATGGTGGTGGGCAAGATCCTGTTCCGGGTCTGGCCGCTGTCGGGCATACGGGCTATTTAGCCGCTCTCGGCGCTCTGAGCGGTCAGGGGCTTGCCGCCCGCAGGAAAAAGCACGGTTTCTGTCAAAGAAACCGTGCTTTTCTGAAATGACCGTGAAGACGGATCATCCGGCCAGGGGCCTATGGCCGCGCCAGGGAGTATTTTTGCCGGTACACCTGAAAGTTCCGGCGGAACGCCTCATCGCCGTCTTTGACCGCCCGGAGAGATTCGTGCAGATTCATCTTGTGGTGCGCCATGTCGATCACGCAGCCGGCGATGTTCGAGCAGTGGTCGGAGGTCCGCCCCAGATTCGTAAGCAGGTCTGACCAGATAAATCCAACCTCAATGGAGCAATCCCCATGCTGTAAGCGGCGGATATGATTGGTGCGAAGCTGCTCCTTTAACCCGTCGATCACCTGTTCCAGCGGTTCCACAAGGGCGGCTGTGTCCAGATCATCCCGCAGAAACGAGTTCAGCGACAGATTCAAAATTTCCTCTACGGCGCTGGAAATGACGGACAGTTCCGAGGAGGCGGCATCCGAGAAGGACAGCTTTTTCTCCCGCAGTTCCTCCGCCGATCCCAGAAGGTCTACCGCGTAGTCGGAAATGCGCTCGAAATCCCCGATGACCTTCAGGAGTTTTGCGGCCTCCGCGCTGTCCTCCTCGCTGATCTGGCGGGAACTGAGGCTGACAAGGTAGGTGCCCAAAATGTCCTCGTCATGATCCGCCCGCTCCTCCCTCTCCCGGATGGAGTCCGCCAAAGCGGGAGAATACTGTCTCAGAGAGAGCAGGCTGTCCTTCAGCGCCCCCACCGAAATTTCCGCCATCTCCGCCGCGACCTCACGGCACCGTTCCAGGGCGATGGCCGGCGTCATCAGCAGGCGCTCGTCCAATTCCACCTCGTCTTCCGGTTTTTTGGCGTCCGGGATCAGTTTCGTCACCAGCGTTTCGAGGAATCCCGCCAGCGGCAGCATGAGCGCCGTACACAGGATGTTGAATACCGAGTGGATGACGGCGATCCCGAGAGGGGAGGCGGGGGCGTCGAGGATGGCGGGGGCGAAGATCGCCCGCGCCAGGAGGAATACCGAGATCCAAACCGCCGTTCCGATCACATTAAAGGACAGATGCACCAGAGCCGCCCTTTTCGCGTTCTTGTTGGCCCCCACCGAGGAGATCAGCGCGGTCACGCAGGTGCCGATGTTCTGCCCCATGATGATCGGGACCGCCGCGCCGTAGGATACCTGTCCGGTCACGGCCAGAGCCTGCAGAATGCCCACGGAGGCGGAGCTGGACTGAATGATCGCGGTGAGGACCGCCCCCGCGAGAACGCCGAGAAGGGGATTCTGAAAAAGAATAAACAGGTTCCGGAACGCGGGAACGTCCCGCAGTCCGGAGACGGCGCCGGACATCGTCTCCATTCCGAACATCAGCGTCGCGAAACCGAGAAAGATCAGCCCCACGTCTTTCCGCTTGTCGCTTTTTGAGAACATATAAAAGATGATCCCGATCAGCGCGAGAATGGGCGTAAAGGAGGACGGCTTTAAGAGGTTCACAAACAGATTCCCGCTGTCGATCCCGGCGAGGCTCAAAATCCACGCCGTCACCGTCGTCCCGATATTCGCCCCCATAATGACGTTGATGGCCTGCCTGAGGGACATCAGCCCCGAATTGACAAAGCCGACGACCATGACCGTCGTGGCGGAGGAACTCTGTATCACCGCCGTGATCCCCAGCCCCGTCAGCAGCCCCGCGACCCGGTTTGTGGTCAGCTTGCCCAGAAGGGAGCGGAGGCCGTTTCCCGCGCAGCGCTCCAGCGCCTGCCCCATGACGCTCATGCCAAAGAGGAACAGGCTAAGCCCTCCCGCCAGCGTCAATCCGTCGAAAATATCCATTCGATCCCGTTCCTTTCAGTTCTGGTCCGGAGCCGCCGGTTGGAAGGTATGGGGAAATTTCACCGTGACTGTGGTGCCGCCGTTTTCCACGCTCTGCAGGTCGATCCGGGCCTGATGGATCTTCGCGGCGTGCTTGACGATGGAGAGGCCCAGCCCTGTGCCGCCGAGTTCCTTCGACCGGCTTTTATCCACCCGGTAGAAGCGCTCAAAGACCCGCTCCTGATGTTCCGGCGGGATCCCGATCCCGGTGTCGGCGACGGAGAGGAGAACGCCGTCGCCTTCGTTCCTTACGGTCACGGATACGCTTCCGTACGCGCGGTTATATTTGATGGCGTTGTCGCAGAGGTTGAAGACGATGCTCTGCAGGAGCCGGGGGATCCCATCCATGACGGCGGGTTCCCCGTCCAGCGCAAGAGTGACCTGCGCGTTTTCCGCCTCCGCCCGCAGCGACCGCACCGTGTCCTCGGCAATGACGAAGAGGTCGGTCTCCTCCGGCTCCATATCATACGCCCCCTCGTCCAGATGGGAGAGGCGGATGATGTCCTCCACCAGCCGGATCATGCGCTGTGCCTCCTTCTGGATGCGGAGATAGAAACCGGGCCGGTCCTCCGCTTTGACCACGCCGTCCGCCAGAAGTTCGGCCGAACCGGCGATGGTATGCAGCGGCGTTTTCAGCTCGTGAGAGACATTGGCCGTAAACTCCCGCCGCATCTGTTCCGCTTTTTCCTTCTCGGTGACATTGATCGCCAAAAGTACGGAGCCGGAGGGGAAGTCCCCGTTTTTCACGGGGCTGAGGAGCAGCTGATAGCGCCCGCCCGCCAGGTCCGTCATTCTCTCGTCATGGCGGCCGGACTCCGCGCTCTGAAGCAGACCGGCGATCTGAGGACTGTCGCTCAGGGAGCGGAGAGGCTGCCCGACGCAGGGGGCCGTGACCCCAAACAGCCTCTTCGCGGCGCGGTTGATCCCCAATATGTCGCCCTGCGCGTTCAGGAGAATGATGCCCTCGGTCATATGTTCTGTTACGGCCTCAAATTCCTTCTGCTTTCTCTCCAGTTCGTCCTTTTGGCGTTTGATCTGCCGCTGCTGGCTGTCCAGGCGGCGGAGGAGCGGGGATAACTCGTCATATTCGCCGTTGGAGAGGGGGTTCTCCAGATCGAGATGATTGAGCGGCTCTACGATCCTTTTTGACAGCCGGGTGGCGAGAACCAGGGAGAGCACGATGGCGATGACCATGATCACGCAGATCGGCTGCGCCATCCCCAACACCAGCGTCAGCAGCGTGTTTTGTGAGACGGAGAGCCGGATCACGGAGCCGTCCGGCAGCCGTTTGGCGCAGTACAGGGAGCGCTCCGTCAGCGTGGACGAATAGCGGGAGCTCTCCCCCTCGCCGGTCTCCAGCGCCTCCCGGATCTCCTCGCGTTCCAGATGATTCTCCATTTCATTCGCGTCGGAACGGTTGTCATACAGGACGTTCCCGTCCGCGTCGATCCATGTGATCCGGTACTCGGCGGGCTCCAGACCGTCAAAATAGCCCATTCCCTCATGGGCCGCGGCGTGGGCCGCCAGTTCCGTCTGCATCCGAAGCCCCTTTTGCTGAACGCCCCCGAAATAGTCATAGAGGACCAGCAAAAACAGGACGACGGACGCGATAAAGACCCCGATGGCCACCATGCAGATGGAACGGAAAATGCGTCTTGTCATCTGTGCGCCTCCATTCGGTATCCGACGCCGCGCACGGTCTCAATGTAATCCCCGCAGACGCCCAGTTTCGTCCGCAGGGTCCCGATGTGAACGTCCACCGTCCGCGTCTCTCCGAGATAGCCGTCGCCCCAGACGCTGTCCAGAAGCTGGTCGCGGGTAAAGACCATGCCGGGGTTTTCCATAAATTTTTTCAGCAGTTCGTATTCCTTCAGGGTAAGCTGCACCCGCTCGCCGCGCACAAAGACCGTGTGTTCCCCCGTGCGGACCGTCAGATCGCCCGCCCGCAGGATCTGTTCCGCGCCCTTCCGCCCGGCACGCCGAAGGACGGCGCGCACGCGGGAGACCATCTCCATCATGCCGAAGGGCTTTGCGAGGTAATCGTCCGCGCCGAAGTCCAGGCCGATGACCTTATCGTATTCCGTCCCTTTGGCGGTCGCCATGATGACGGGGATCTCCGCGGTCGCGGTATCTCTGCGCAGCCGCTTCAAGATGCTGATCCCGTCCTCGCCGGGGAGCATGATGTCCAGCATGATCAGTTCGGGGCGTTCCGTTTTCAGCGCCTTGTCAAGTTCCGCTCCGTCGGTCAGCCCTCTTGCCTCATATCCGGCCGCGTTCAGCGTATAGATCATGAGGTCGCGGATGCCGGCGTCGTCCTCCACACAAAAAATCATCGTTTTTCCGCCCCCCTCGGTAGAGAAATACAGTTTCCGCACGGTATAAATTGTACCGTATCCTCGTCAAATCCATAACCGTGGTTTTGTAAAATCCCTGTAAAGTCCGCGCTCCGTTTGCCTGCCCTGCGGGATCAATCCCGTTTCTTCCGGCCCGTCCGCCTGGCGGAGGCGAGATAGAGCGGGATCGCCGCCAGCTGGGCCGCTGTGGATACCGCGATCATGGCCGGAATGCTTCTGTCGTATAAAACGCCCAGAAGCCAGCT
>CAYPEE010000006.1:23308-24036 GCA_964409665.1 uncultured Oscillospiraceae bacterium | reverse complement strand
CCACCGGCTCCGGCAAGACCACCATCCTGTCCCTCATCTGCCGCAACTACGACATCCAGAAGGGGCGGATCCTGATCGACGGCATCGACGTGAAACACATCAAGATCGCCTCTCTGCGCCGGCACTTCGGCCAGATGCTCCAGGACGTGTTCCTGTTCTCCGGCACCATCCGGAGCAACATCGTCCTGCGGGAGGACTCCTTCACCGACGAGGAGATCTGGGCGGCCTGCAAATACGTCAACGCCGACCATTTCATCCGCAGGCTGGACCACGGCCTGGACGAGCCGGTCCGGGAGCGGGGCGGCAACTTCTCCGCCGGCCAGCGGCAGCTGCTGTCCTTCGCCCGCACCATCCTCCACAGGCCCGCCGTGATGATTCTGGACGAGGCCACCGCCAACATCGACACGGAGACCGAACTGCTCATCCAGGACTCCCTGGAGAGGATGAAGAACATCGGCACCATGCTCATCGTGGCCCACAGACTCAGCACCATCCAGCACGCGGACAACATCATCGTGCTGTCCCACGGGGTCATCCAGGAGCAGGGCACCCACCAGGAACTGCTCCAGAAAAAGGGGCGGTACTACCAGCTCTACACCATCCAGTTCGAGGCCCAGCAGCAGGCCCTGCGGGCGGCGGAGGACCGGACGCCGCGGCGGGCGTGATCACCACAGGCAGACAAAAAAGCGGCGGGCGCGGAGGGGACGAAACACAACGCGCCCCCGGCC
>CAYPEE010000006.1:0-23298 GCA_964409665.1 uncultured Oscillospiraceae bacterium | reverse complement strand
GGGGGGGGGGGGGGGGCCCCGCCGCGGGGGGGGGGTCTCAACCCCCCCGCAAACAAAAACCGGGGGGGGGGGGGTTTTACCCAACCCCCCCCCCCCCGCGGCCCGGTTTTTCATCTCGTTTTTTTTGGCGGCGGAAACGAAAATTACCAGCGAACCGTTTCGCATAGAAAAACAGCCTGCGCTCAAACTATGCTCGGATGTTCCATCCGACAGAAGACAAACCGAAACGAAATGCAAAGGAGACGAAGGATATGTCTAACGCGAACAGTTCTAACCGCCTTGTGGTCCCCGGCGCCCGCGACGCCATGGATAAGTTTAAGATGGAAGCGGCCAACGAGGTCGGCGTCAACCTGAAGCAGGGCTATAACGGCGACCTGACCAGCCGTCAGGCCGGCAGCGTCGGCGGCCAGATGGTCAAGAAGATGATCGAGTCCTACGAGAACGGCCTGAAGTAAGGATACCCCGGACAGACGGCCTTTTTCCTCCCGGCAGCGGGAGATCAAATCATCCGGTCAATCCCCCTGCGAAAGCGGGGGGATTGACCCCGCCCGTCGCGAAACAGCCTGCCGGCCGGCAGGCTGTTTCGCATATCTGCGGCAAACAACGCGTGGAATCCTTTACCTTTGCCCCGCGGTGGAGTAGACCCCGGTGGCGGTGACCAAGGGCTCGTCCGGCCGGTCGGGGAAGAAGATCTCCCCCATGGCCTGGGCGGTGGTGCGGCCCAGATGGTTCAGCCGGGTCCGCACATGGACGGTATCGCTGAGCGGCAGGGGTTTCAGATAATTCACCGTCATGGTGACGGTGGGGGTGGGCACGTCCACATGGACGGCGCAGGTGATGCCCATGCAGCTGTCCAGCAGGGTGGCGATGATTCCCCCGTGGACGGTGCCCATCACATTGGCCATCCAGGGCCGGGTATCGTAGGCAAAGAGGATGGAGCCGGTGGGGCCGTCGCAGCCGATGACGCGGGCGGTGCCGAAGATGTCGGGGCTGCCGGCGCCGTTCTGCACTCTGGCCCGGTCGGCCAGAAATTCCGCCGCCAGCCGGCGCAGTTCCCCGGCGGGCATACTCTTGTTCATAGGAAACGCTCCTTATCCGTCAATTCCGGCCCACCCGCAGCCGCCTGGCCAGTTCCCCGTCCGGGGTGACGTACATGGTCTGATATGTGTGGTAGACGACATAGCCCGGCTTGGCCCCGGCGGGCTTTTTCACCGCCCTGACCGGGGTGTAGTCCACGGGGACCTGACTGGACTCGCCGGCCTGGGAAAACCAGGCGGCCAGCATGGCGGCCTCTGTGAGGGACTGCCGGTCCGGCTGGACGCCGCCGGTTTTGAGGATGACGTGGGAGCCGTGGAGCTTTTGCACATGGAGCCACAGATCCCGCCTGTCCGCGTCCCTGAGGGTGAGCCGGTCGTTCTGGCTGTTGTTTTTGCCCACCAGGATGGTGAGCCCCGCCGTGGAGCGGAACTCCATGGGCTTTGAGCGGACGGGTTTCTGCCTGCCCCTGGCGGCCAGCTTTTTCCTCTGCTGTTTCAGATAGCCGTTGTCCATCAATTCCTGGCGGATCTCCTGGAGATCCCGGTCCCCCTCGGACATTTTAATGTTCTGCAGGACGCTGTCCAGATAGTCCAGTTCCGCCCGGTTCTTCTCCAGCTGGAGGGTAAGCATCTCCTCCGCCTTCCGGGCTTTTTTGTAGTCCCTGTAATAGCGGGCGGCGTTTTGCTGGGGGGTCAGCAGGGGGTCCAGGGGGATGTCCGCCTCGGCCCCCGCAGGGTCGTAGTAATTTTGCGCCCGGAGGACGGTCTGGCCCTTTTTCATCTGATGGAAATTCGTGGTGATGATGTCGCCGTACTCCCGCAGCCTGTCCCTGTCCCCGGCTCTGCGCAGGTCCTCCTCCTGGTTGGCGATCTTCTTCTCCGTGCGGTTCCGGGCCTGGGTCACAGAGCGGATGAAATCCCGCCCCCGCTGCCTGACCCGCTCCTGGGCCTCCTTCTGTTCGTAGAAGTCGTCCAGCAGGGCGGAGAAGGTGGGATAGCGTTTCAACTCCACCTCCGGGCCGTACTGCACCACCGTTTGGAAAGTGAAGTCGAAGGGCCTGCCGTCCCGCAGCAACATGGTGGGGGTAAAGTCTCTCTTTTCGATGCGCTCCGTCAGTTCGGTGAGGCGCCTGGCCAGCCCCTCCCTGGTGCCGCCGCCCTGGAACTCCAGTTCCCGGGCGATGAGGGGGGAGATGCCGTTGCAGGTGTCCAGCAGCCACTTGTCCTGGCCGGTCTCCGGGGCCTGAGAGAGCACCATGGCCGCCAGTTCCTCCGGGGCGAGGGCGGTGGGGTCCAGTTTTCCGGTGGGCTCCGGGGGCTGATAGTACAGCCCCGGCATCACGGGCCGTTTGGCGGACAGGTCTCCGTCGGCCCGCCGCAGACAGTCGGTGACGCGCCCCGCGCCGTCCAGCATCACCAGGTTGGACTTGCGGCCGATGCACTCCAGGACGAGCCGCCGCTCCACCCGGTCGCCCAACTCGTCCAGGGTCTCGAACCGGAAGTCCAGCAGCCGCTCCATGGAGGGCTGAACGATCTCCAGCAGCCGGGCCCCGGAAAAATATTTCCGCAGCAGCATACAGAACATGGGGGGCGTCTCCGGGTTTTCCCGGGGAATGGCGGTCAGCTGGGCCCTTGGATGGGCGGGGCTGGCCGACATCAGCAGGCGGACATTGTCACGCCCCGCCCGAATATGGAGGACGACCTCCTCCCTGGCGGGCTGATAGAGCTTATCCACCTTGCCGCCGGCGAGGGCGCCGCGCAGTTCCTCCGCCAGGGCGGTCATAAAAACGGCGTCAAAGGGCATGGGCTTCCCCCTCCATCATAACTTCAAACAGTTCGTTGAGACGGGCGGTCCGCCCCCGGAGATACAGATAGCCGAACAGACACTCCAGGGCCGTGGCCGCCCGGTATTCCCCGGCGGTGGCCCCTTTGGGGAGGTTGGCGGTATGGGTGTTGCGGCCGCGGCGGTACACCGTCCGCTCCTCCTCGGTGAGCAGGGGCAGAATGGCGTGGGCCATCCGCGCCTGGGCGGGGGCCGCCACCAGGGACACGGCGGCCCTGTGGAGCCGGCCGTTGGTGGCCTCTCCGTGGAGGCACAGCCAGGCGCGGACCATCAGCTCGAACACCCCGTCCCCAAGATGGGCCAGCCCCAGGGCGCTGATGCGCTCGATCAGATCCGCCGGGGCGGACAGATGAAAATAGTCCATATTCTCGCTCCCAAAACTGGAATCGCGGCGATCACACCGCGTTCGCGAAAAAACACAGGAGGGACGGCCCGTGGCCGTCCCTCGCGCGATCGATCGGTCTCACTCGCCGTAATACTCCGGCGGGTGCATACTTGGGAACCGGGCCTGGAGCCACTGGTCGGGGAAGGTCTCGTCCAGCCACGCGTCCACCGCGCCGGAGGCGGAGACGCCCTCCTGGCGGCGCTCCATGCGGTAGAGGGCCGCCGCGGTGAGAACGGTGGACACCGCCAGAAACAGGGCCAGTGCGGCGGTCAGACAGCGGCGGACCCAGCCCTTCGGGGCGCGATCGATGAGCAGGCACAGCAGCGGGTTGGCGAACTTGATCCACGCCACCGCCGCCAGTCCCCAGAACAGGCAGAAGATCAGGTTCACATGGCTGTTCAGGCTGAGGGGCAGGTGGCCGTAGTACCAGAAGACCACCCCGAAGGCCCACTGCTGGACGAGGGAGCACACATACTCGAACACGCCGCCCAGCAGGGCGCCGGCGGCAAACAAAAGCCACGCGCTCCGCCGCGCCAGGGGGCGGAGGATGACGGTGAACAGCACCGCTCCGATCCCCCACACCAGGCTGAAGGGGCCCAGTACCAGGCTGCTGCGGCTGGTGAGCTGGCCTCTGGTGACGAGCCAGAACACCACCTCCACCCCGTCCCCCAGCAGGGCGGCCAGAGCGAACAGCCAGAACAGCCGGTAGGGGGTGAGCGGCGCGGCGGCCGCCGCCCTGGCCCGCTCCAGCAGAGATGGTTCCGTTTCACCCATGATATCACGCTCCAACATTGATCTCAGCTTGAAAGGCCGTAAATAATTTGAAATAGTCCGGGCGGGTCACTCGCTCCGCAGGGCCTCCACCGGGTCCTTTCGGGCGGCGGACCGGGCGGGGATGAGCCCCGCGAACACGGTCAGGAGCATACTGATGCACACCAGCACCACCGCGCTCGCCGCCGGCAGCGTGGCGTTCAGGCCCTCCAGATCGGTGAGGGAGTGGATGACGGCGTTGATGGGGATGGTGGCCAGAACGCTCACCAGAACCCCCAGCAGTCCCGCCGCCAGACCCACGATGAAGGTCTCGGCGTTGAACACCCGGGACACGTCCCGCTTGGAGGCGCCCACCGCCCGCAGGATGCCGATCTCCTTGGTGCGCTCCATCACGGAGATGTTGGTGATAATACCGATCATAATGGAGGACACGACCAGCGAGATGGAGACAAAGGCGATGAGCAGATAGCTGATGCCGCTGATAATGTCGGTGATGGAACTCATGAGCAGGGCCACATAGTCGGTGTAGGTGATCTGGTCGTCCTCACCGACCTGCCCGTTGTACTCCGCGATCAGGTCGGCGATCCGGTCCTTGTCCGCGAAGGTGGCGGCGTAGATGCTGATGGCGGAGGGAGCCTCCGGCCGGATGTAGGCCAGCCGGTCCAGGTTCTCCTCATAGGTGGAGTCGGACACGGCGGGGGGCATATAGTTGTCGTACAGGTAGACCAGCTGCCAGTCCTCGAAGGGGGCGTTCTGGGCTGTTTCTCCCGTCCCGCCGGGGATAATGGGGATGCTGGGGATGCCGGAGCTGCCGCCGGGCTGCGGGGACGAGGTGCCGGGGGCCTGGGCCTGATTGAGCAGCTGGGCCACCCTGGCCTGGGCCGCCGGCGGGAGGCTCCTAAAGGCCTGCTCCCTGGTCATGCCGCTCCGCTGGAACCAGGCCATCCACTGGGCCAGGCCCCAGCTCTCCCAGCCCGCCGGCAGCTGGGTGGACGGGGCGCTGGGCTTCGGGGACTCCGTGGGCGGGGCCGAGGTCTCTGGCTTGGGGGAGTCGCTGGGTTCCACAGATTCGGAGGGTTCGGGGGAATCGCTGGGCTCCGCGGATTCAGAGGGTTCGGGACCCGGCGAGGCCGGGGGGGATGGGAACAGCTCGGCAAGCCGGGCCTGTGCCTCCGGCGGGAGGCCGGCAAGGGCCTGCTCCATGGTCATGCCGCTCTGCTGGAACCAGGCCATCCATTCGGCCGTCCCCCAGGCTTCCCAGCCCTCCGGCAGTTGAATGGCCGGCGCGCTGGGCTCAGGGGAGGCACCGGGCTCCACGGACTGGGAGGGCTCCGGGTCGGGGGACTCCGCCGGCAGGGTGGCCGACAGGGCGCGGACCGCATATTGGGCGGTGGAGGAGGCGTTCAGGGCCACCACCCGCCCGGCCTCGGCCCGGGCGGCGGACAGAGCGGTGGCGGCGGCGCCATTCTTTCCGTCCTCCCCCTCGCCGGCCCCCTCCAGGGCCTCGTCCAGCAGCTCCGCCAGCTGGTCGGTGGGCAGGGCGGACAGCTGCTGGGAGACAGCGGCGGCGTACTGCTGGGCCACGGCCTCCTCAATGGCCTCCCGCACCCGGTCGAACAGCTCCTCGTCGCTCATGTCGGCGATGTAGGACTGAATGGTTTCCGTGTCCACCCCCATCTCAGAGGCGTATTGCTCCAGGATCATCTCCTCGATGGACTCCCGGGTCATATCGGCCATCTGCTCGTCCACAATGCCGTCCACATACTCCTGGGAGGGCTGGCTCATCACGTCCAAATAGGCCTCCGCCTTCTCAATGGCGGACAGACCGGACAGGTACTCCGCGATGGCTTTTGCCTTCTCCTGGTCGGTGGGCTCCACGTCGTCCTCGGTGGGGAAGGGGAGGGTGGTGAACACGTCGGTGGCAGGGTCGTCCAGCTGCTTTTGCACGATCTCCATCCCGTTGGTGGCGTCGATGGCCCAGGAGGTGAGGGCGCTGGTGTAGCCGATGGAGCCGGAGGCCTTGGCGTTGGTGTCGGGCAGGGCGCGAGCCACCCCGGCCACCTTCAGCCGGAGGCCCACCTCGTCGCTGTTATAGAGGTAGTCCATCCCCGCCTCGGTGGCGGACATATCGACGTAGCCGCCGGTGGCGTCGTCATACTGATAGTACTCCGCCGGAAGGATCAGCTTGAAGGAGATGTCCGCCAGTTCCTCGTAGGTCCAGCTGCGCTTGTCGGTACCCACATCCTCGCCGTTCATCATCGCCTGCATGGTTTCTTCCATCTGGTCGGAGGGGATGAGGCCCAGAGCGTAAAGCATCAGGTCGGAGATCTCGTTATTGCCGCTGACGAAGAGAACGACCTCATCGTACCGCTCCGGCCAGCGGCCGTAGAGCAGCTCGTACTGGTCGGTGACCTGGTCGGAGACCAGCGCCCCGTCTTCCCCGGCCAGCAGCTCGCTCCACACGTCCATGGAGGAGTACATGGAGCCCATGGAGGAGGAGAAGTAGGAGGAGTAGTCCCCGCCAAACATGGAGCTCATGGCGGACTCCATCAGGCTCATCACGTCGCACTTGAGGATGACCCCGTTCTCGTCGGTGGTGTAGAAGTCGAAGTCAAAGTCATAGTCGTAGTCGATGTGGGCGATGTCCTTGATTCCGCCGCCCCCGGCCTCCAGCCAGGCCCGGAAGGTCTCCAGGTCGTTGGTCTGGGTCTGCGCGTTAACCATGGAGTTCATCATGTCGAACATGACGGTGGCGGAGTACACCCGGTCGGGGTCCCGCTCCTCGGACGAGGCGTCCTCCCGGGCCTCCATAAACCCGGCCAGCAGGGAGGACATATCGGTGGTCTCCGCCTGGATGGTGATGGGGTAGGAGGAGAGGGTGTCCTCCTGCACCTTATTGATATAGTTGTTGATGCCGGTGGACAGGGCCAAGATCAGCGCGATGCCGATGATGCCGATGGACCCGGCAAAGGCGGTGAGCACGGTGCGGCCCATCTTGGTGCGCAGATTGGTCAGGGACAGGGACAGGGCCGTCAGGAAGGACATGGAGGGCTTCCGGCCCGCCTTGGCCTCCTTTCCGGTGAGGACGGGGGCCGCCTCCTCGGAGCGGTAGGGATTGGAGTCGTCGGTGACCAGGCCGTCCTTCAGCCTGACGATGCGGGTGGAGTACTCCTCCGCCAACTCCGGGTTGTGGGTGACCATGATGACCAGCCGGTCATGGGCCACCTCTTTCAGCAGGGCCATCACCTGGGCGGAGGTCTCGCTGTCCAGAGCGCCGGTGGGCTCGTCCGCCAGGAGGATATCCGGGTCGTTGATGAGAGCCCGGGCGATGGCCACGCGCTGCATCTGGCCGCCGGACATCTGGGAGGGCAGCTTATTCAGCTGATCGCCCAGCCCCACCCGCTCCAGGGCCTCCACGGCCCGGCGGCGGCGCTCCGAGCGGGATACGCCCGCCAGGGTCAGGGCCAGTTCCACGTTGGCCAGCACCGTCTGGTGGGAGATCAGGTTGTAACTCTGGAACACAAAGCCGATGGAGTGGTTGCGGTAGGCGTCCCAGTCGCTGTCCTTATATTCTTTGGTGGAGCGGCCGTTGATGATGAGGTCGCCGCTGGTGTACCGGTCCAGGCCGCCGATGATATTCAGGGTGGTGGTCTTGCCGCAGCCGGAGGGGCCCAGGATGGACACGAACTCGTTCTCCCGGAACTCCAGGTCTATGCCCCGCAGGGCGTTGATGGTGTTCTCGCCCAGATGGTACTGTTTCGTGATATGAGAGAGCTTCAGCATGGCTCATTCTCCTCTGTCCTGCTCGTACAGCAGGTAGTCCAGGATCGCATCCGCCGCCCCGACGCCCTGGACGAGGGCGTCTTTCTGGGCCTGGGGCACATTCTCCAGCAGGGCAAGATACCGGTCGATGCTCTGCCGGAAGCGCTCCACCGCCCCGCGGCCCGCCTCCGTGAGGGACAGGTTCACCACACGGCGGTCGCGCTCGCTCCGGGCCCGGATGAGGTAGCCCGCCTCCTCCAGCTTTTTGCACAGGGCGGAGGCGTTGGCCTGGCCCATCCCGGTGACCTGGCTCACCGTGCCCACGGGGGTATCCGCCTGGTAGAGGTGGAGCAGCACGCACATCTGAAGGGAGGTCAGCCCCTCCCGCTGGGCCAGAGGGGTCAGCAGCCGCTCGGTCTTGGCCTTCAGCGTCTGGATCATGGCGGGTATCTGCAGTTGGACGGGACCGTCCATAGGCTCATCTCCAGTCAGAAATAGATTTGCTTTACACATATTAGCCCCCGCGCCCCCCGCTGTCAAGGGGGAACCCGGGCCATTTTACAATTCGTTCACGGGGCGGGGAGGGGGACGGGGCTATTTCCGGTGGGACAGGGCGAAGCCGAACACCGTGCCGCACAGTCCGCCGATGATGTGGGTGATCTGGGACACATTGTCCCGCACGAAGATGGCGTCCCACAGTTCGCCGCCCAGATAGAACACCGCCACCAGGATCAGCGTGATGGGAATGATTCCGTTGCGGACGCCGCCGAAGGAGGACAGCAGGATCATCATAAATACGATGCCGGAGGACCCCAGCAGGGCGGTGCCCGGAAAGAAGATGAACTGTACCAGTCCGGACACCAGGGCGGTGAACAGAATGGCGAACAGCACGTTCCAGCTTCCGAACCGGTCCTCCAGGTTGGGCCCCAGCACCAGGACCAGCACGATGTTGCCGATGAAATGGGCGTACCCGCTATGGCCCAGCACATGGCCGAAGAAACGGAACCAGGCCAGCGGGTCGGCCAGGGAGCAGCGGTAGACGGAGAACAGGTGGGCCGTGGTCCAGCCCTGGGAGACAGATCCGGCGATCAGGGCGATCAGGGACAGGATGGAAAAGGTCAGCGTCACCGGCGCGTTGTAGGACAGTTTGATGGTGGGATGTTTCATACGGCTCACCTCGTCAGCGGAGAATTTGCGCTATTATATACCTTTTCGCCGCAAAAGAAAAGGGGCAGTTTTCCTTTGGCGGAATGAGCGGTTGCAATCCGGGGAAAGTTGGGGTAAGATAGGATAAAATAAGTCCCCCAAGCGGAGGAGGTCCCCGAACATGAGAGACGGATTGATCACTGTGGCCGCCGGAACCCCGGAGATCCGGGTGGCCGACTGCGCCTTCAACGCCCAAAGCTGCGCCGCCCTGATTCGGGAGGCGCAGGCGCGGGGGGTCAAGGTGCTGGCCCTGCCCGAACTGTGCCTGACGGGGTACACCTGCGGCGACCTGTTTTTGCAGGACACCCTGCTGGACGGCGCGGAGGCCGCCCTGCAAACGGTGCTGGACGCCACGAAGGAGATGGATATGCTCATCGCCCTGGGCCTGCCGGTGCGCTGCGGGGGCGAACTCTACAACTGCGCCGCCGTGATCCATCGGGGCGCTCTGGCGGGGCTGATCCCCAAGACCTGGCTGCCCAACTACGGCGAATTTTACGAGCGGCGCTGGTTCTCCTCCGGCGGGGAGGTCCACGACTATGTGGAACTGGCGGGCCAGACCGCCGCCGTCAACCCCCGGCAGCTCTTCCAGTGCCCGGCGGTGCCGGGGCTGACGGTGGGGGTGGAGGTGTGCGAGGACCTGTGGGCCCCGGAGCCCCCCTCCAACGCTCTGGCCCGGGCGGGGGCCACCCTGATTTTGAACCTCTCCGCCTCCGACGAGGTGGTGGGCAAGGCGGACTACCGCCGGCAGCTGGTGTCCGGCCAGTCCGCCCGGCTGCTGTGCGCCTACGTCTATGCCGACGCCGGGGAGGGGGAGTCCTCCACAGACATGGTGTTCGCCGGACACGACCTCATCGCGGAAAACGGGACCATTTTGGCGGAAAAGCGGTTCGGGACCGGCCTGACCGTCACCGAGATCGACGCGCAGCGGCTGGTCTACGAGCGCCGCCGCAACACCACCTTCGCCGGCCGGCAGGACCCGGACCTGTTCTGGAACCACCAGATTGATTGGGAGCCGGCGGAGACGGTCCTCACCCGCCCCGTGGCCCCCAATCCCTTCGTCCCGGTGGACCGCGGGGACCGGGCGGAGCGGTGCAGGGAGATCCTGACCATCGCCGCGGCGGGCCTGGCCAGGCGCCTGAAACACATCAACGCCAAAACGGCGGTCGTGGGCCTGTCCGGCGGGCTGGACTCCACCCTTGCCATCCTCATCACCGCCACGGCCTTCGACGCCCTGGGGCGGGACCGGAAGGACATCCTGGCGGTCACCATGCCCTGTTTCGGCACCACCGGCCGCACCAGAGCCAACGCCGGGGCGCTGGCGGAGGAACTGGGGACCTCCCTCCGGGTGGTGGACATCGGCGAGGCGGTCGCCGTCCACTTCCGGGACATCGGCCAGAGCATGGACGATCACTCCGTCACCTTTGAGAACAGCCAGGCCCGGGAGCGCACCCAGGTGCTGATGGATCTGGCCAACAGGACCGGGGGCCTGGTGGTGGGCACCGGCGACCTCAGCGAACTGGCCCTAGGCTGGGCCACCTACAACGGGGACCATATGTCCATGTACGCCGTCAACGCCTCCATTCCCAAGACTCTGGTGCGCCATCTGGTGGCGTACGCGGCCGATGAAAGCCGGGAAAAGGACCCAAGACTCTCCGCCGTCCTGCGGGACATTCTGGAAACCCCCGTATCCCCGGAGCTGCTGCCCCCCGAAGACGGGGAGATCTCTCAGAAAACCGAGGACCTGATGGGGCCCTACGAACTCCACGACTTCTTCCTGTACTACGCCGTCCGCTGGGGCTTCCCGCCGGGAAAGGTGTTCCGGCTGGCGGTGTACGCCCTGGGCGGACAGTACGACAGGCAGACCATCCTCAAGTGGCTGAAAAACTTCTACCGCCGGTTCTTCTCCCAGCAGTTCAAACGCTCCTGCCTGCCCGACGGCCCCAAGGTGGGCACCGTCACCCTGTCGCCCCGGGGCGACTGGAGAATGCCCAGCGACGCGGCGGCGGCCCTGTGGCTCAGTGAATTGGAGGGATTGGCGTGAAGATTCTGGTCCGTCTGTTTCTCGTCTTCGCCAAGATCGGCGTGTGCACCTTCGGCGGTGGTTACGCCATGCTACCCATCCTCCAGCGGGAACTGGTGGAGACCCGGAAGTGGGCCACCGAGGAGGAACTGGCCGACTACTACGCCGTGGGCCAGTGCACCCCCGGCATCATCGCGGTAAACACCGCCACCTTCGTGGGCCGGAACCTGGCGGGCATCCCTGGCGGGATCGTGGCCACCCTCGGTCTGGTGTTCCCGTCCGTCGTTATCATTCTGGTCATCGCCGCCTTCCTCAGCAACTTCATGGACCTGCCCTGGGTGATCCACGCCTTTCACGGCATCCGGGCCGGCGTGGCGGCCCTGATCCTGACCAGCGTCATCAAACTCATCAGAAACGCCGTCATCGACTGGCCCACCCGGATCATCTATGCCGCGGCGCTGGCTTTGGCGGCCTGGGGCATTTTCTTCACGCCGCCGGCGGCGCTGGAGTGGCTGACCTCCCCGGTGTTCCTGGTGATCTGCGCCGGCGCGGCGGGGCTCGCCGTCCGCATGGCGGGAGGGGGCGGAAAGAGATGATCTATCTGCGCCTGTTTTTCGAGTTCTGCAAGGTGGGCCTGTTCTCGGTGGGCGGCGGCCTGGCCACCATCCCCTTCCTCACCGACCTGGGGGAGCGCACCGGCTGGTTCACCCAGGGCCAGCTGGCCGACATGATCGCCATTTCCGAGTCCACCCCCGGCCCCATGGGGGTGAACATGGCCACCTATGTGGGTTTCACCTCCGCCGGAGTGCCGGGCGGAATCGTGGCCACCCTGGGGCTGGTCTTCCCCTCCGTGGTCATCATTCTCATCATCGCCGGGTTTTTACAGCGGTTCCGCCGGTCCAAGGCGGTTGACGGCGTGTTCTACGGCCTGCGGGCGGCGTCTGTGGCGCTGATCACCGCCTCCCTGCTCCAGGTGGCCCGCATCGCCCTTTTTGCCGGGGGCGGGGACGGGCGGCTCACGGTGCTGTGGCCGGCGGTGATCCTGGCCGCCGCCATCTTCGCGGCGGTGCAGTTCACCCCGGCGAAAAAGCTGCACCCCGTCTGTTTCATCGGCCTTGCGGCCGCCGCCGGAGTCCTCTTTCAGATGTGAGCGAAAACAAGTCCCCTGACCGCCCGTCAGGGGACTTGCCGCGCCTGTGGGAGATATGCCCCGCCGGAGACGATGAACCCCACGCCGCCGGCGGAGGCCCCCGCCGCCAGCGCCCCGTTGTAGTCCAGGGAGGCGACGCGGAGCGTAGAGCCGTTCACGGTGAACGCCCCGTTCCAGCCGCCGGACAGGGCGATGGGCCCGTCGAACTTCAGCTCCACCGCCCAATGGCCGCAGGGGGTGCCGGACACGTTGGTCACGGTCATGCTGTACTGCCGGACAGGGACGCCGTTCTGCTCCCAGACGTTCGTCAGCGTGACGTCCGCTCTCACCCCGCCGTCCGGGCCGCCGGGATCGCCGGCCGCGCCGCCTCCGGGCAGGGTACAGAAGTTTTTGAGGATGGCGGCGGCCTCCGCCCGGCTGGCGCCGCGCCGGGGCTCCAGTTTCCCGCCGGCGCCGCGGATGACGCCGCTGCCGACCGCCCAGGCCATGGCGGAGCGGAAGTCTGGCCAGTCGTGGATGCCGGATGCGTCGGGAAAGCGGTTCAGAACGGAGAGGTCCGCGCCGGGGAAACCGGCGTACCGGTACAGCATCGTCACGAACTGCTCCCGGGTGACGGCGCCGCCGGGATCGGCGCCGTCGGTGACGCCCCGGGCCACGCCCCAGTCCATGGCCTTTTTGTACCAGGGAACGCCGCCGTCCACATCGGCCTTTGACATACGGCCCAGTATGGTCACAAGCTGGGCGCGGGTGACGGCGCCGCCGGGGGAAAAGGCGCCGCCGCCGGTGCCCTTCATCAGGCCGTGCCCCACCGCGTATTCCACGTCGGAGGCAAACCAGTCCGACGGCTTTACATCGGCGAATCCGGCCACGCCGGGCTCCTCATGGGGGCCGGCTCTGCTTCTGAGCATCTGACAGAGCCACCGGCCTGAGTCGCTCAGGTCGTCGGCGGTAAAGCCGCCGGTCCTGGCGCAGGAGGATCTCAGAATGGAGGAGGTCTCCGCCTTGTTGGACAGGTTCCAGGCCACATAGCTGACCCCGTACTGATCCATGGCGCGGACCCACTGGTCGGCCTGGTACTCGTTTATGGCGCCGCTGCCGCCGGCGTCGCAGATGCCGTACTCCGTCACAAAGATGGGCAGGCCCTTCCGAATGGCGCCGACCATCGTCTGCCGGAGACCGTCCCGGTGGGTATCGGCGTAGAAATGGAGGGCGTACATGATGTTGTCCCACCCGGTGATGGGGTCGGCGGCGGCCTGGTCCACGTACTGGGACCAGTTCGGGGTGCCCACGATGATCACCGCGTCCCCGTCGTTGGCCCGGATGACCGGGATGATCTGCCGGGCGTAGGATTTGATCTGGTCCCAGGTGGTGCCGCCGTTGGGCTCGTTGCAGATCTCATAGAGCACGTTGCCATACCCGGAGAGGGCGGCGGACATCTCCCGGAAAAAGTCCTTCGCCTGGCCGGCATAGGTGTTCGGGTCGCCGTCGGACAGGATGTGCCAGTCGATGATCACGTACATCCCCGCGTTGGACGCGTACTGCACCCCCCTGCGGATGAGGGACTTCAATTCGCTCTGATCGCCGCCGGTGCAGTAGCCGCCGTACTCGGCGGTGTACATGGCCAGCCGCACCACGTTGGCGCCCCAGCTTTTCAGATCGTTGAAACAGGCCTGATTCACATACTGGGGGTACCAGGCCAGCCCGTGGGTGCTGACGCCCCGAAGCTGAACGGGATCGCCGTCGCAATCCGTCAGCCGGGCGCCCGACACCCGGAGGGGCTCGAGGGCGGAGGCGGCGGGTCCGGCGGCGGAGGCCCCGCCGGCGCATCCCAACAGCACCGCGATGGCCAGCAGCAGGGCCGCCGGCCGGTTTTTCGCGGCGGTCATAGGGCCCGCTCCCGTTCGGCGGGTCTCTCCTGAAGGATCACGGTCAGATAGGGGTTTTCCTCCGCCGCCTTCAGGATGACGTTCAAAATTTTTTCGGCGTAGCCGCCCTCTTTCCGCAGCAGTTCCGGGCGCTCCAGGGCGATCTCGGTGGGGCCCAGGTCCCCCAGACAGTCGCAGAGGGCGTCCAGGTTTTTCCCGTAGCAGCCGGGGAAGGACAGGGATTCCGCCAGATAGTCGTGGGCCGACCGCCGCTCGGTCAGCCGGGCGCAGTCCAATGTGATCCGGTTCACCATGTGACATCTCCCCCCTCCACCGTCACCTGTCGGAAGGACTCGTAGTGGTCGTCGGTGTAGAAATACAGCCCGTCGTTGGAGAAGATGAGCCGCCGGGCCCCGCGGGAGCCGTAGCCGTCGGTGTCGATGTCGCACTCGGTGTAGGTCCGGCCCCGGGCGGCGGGCAGCAGGCCCTCGTAGTTGCCGAAGCGGTCGCCGCCGATGGCCGCGCCCTCCCGATACCGCTCCACCGAGCCGCCGGACCAGCCCAGGTCACGGGCCTGCTCCTTGGTGATGTAGTTGGGGGGCAGTTCGCCGTAGGTCTCCAGATACAGCGTCACGTTGACCACGTCGTAATAATATTCGCCGTAGACGGGGAGAGCGCCGTCCCCCGGCTCCTCCGTGGGGGCGGCCGGGCCGTCCTCCGGCGGGGCGGGGGACGGCAGATCGTCCAGACCGTCCACGCGCTCGTCCCCGTAGTCCTCCGGGAACGGATCCGCGCCGCCGGACGCACAGGCGGACAGGGCGGCCAGCGGTATGAGCAGGGCCAAGAACAGAGCAAGCAGTCTCTTTTTCAAAGGGATCCCTCCGATCGCGCTTTCTCTCTTGGGCGGGGGCGCGCCTCGTCATGCGCGATCCGGCCGCGCCCTCCCCGCTGCGGATTATAGCACGCGATCCGCGCGATTGCAAGAAATTGTGTGCCGCACACGGCCCGGCACATGGCGCGGGCGCTTCTCCGCGCAGCGGATGAGAGCATCCGAAGAAAAATCCGCGATGGGGAACTGCGCTGACAGACAGCAAAAAATATATACATTTCCTCAAATTTTAGGTAATCTTTCTAAAATTTTTGTAAAAAGTATTGAAGCGCGCGTCCCCTTGTGCTACACTGGATTTGTATTGACAACTGATCATGGCGTGGTACCACGCCATGCCATTTTCATGTGAAAATGGCCGTTTCAAATTTCAGAAAGCGGGGAAAACAGAATGAAAATCAGGAAATTTATGGCGGCTGTCCTTGCCCTCGTCATGGCGGCGTCGCTGGTGCCGGTGACGGGCGCGGCGGGGGAGAAAACGGGGGAATTGACGCCAGGAAGTGAGTTTTATAGTGATTACCCGACGGGTTTTTACAAAGGTAAGTTCGCTGACGGAGAATATCGAATCAAGGTAGAAATGGAAGAAGTATATGATCCGGACAATAGTATTGGGCCGCCATATGTGGCCGGTAAAACTATTGCCTTTGATGTAACTTTTACAAATGTAGGAGAACAAATCAAGAAAGAAGGGGGTAATATTAAAATATCTGTATATAATACATTTTCAGGTTCAGGTAGTGAAATTGCAGAACAGTTTACAGATGCAAAGAGTGAACTTGAGAATGAAGAAAAATATCCCAATGACAATAACTTGTCTTATAAAATTGAAAAAGTTTTGGAATACTCGGGGGCATATAATCCTACTTTGAGCACGGATTTGAATTTCTCTGCCAATGATAATGGTGTTTTATTTGACGCAGACGGCCATATTAAGATCAGAGTGAGCCATCAACTAAAACAGAGTGAGATAAACGCTAAAAAAACATTATTGAATATTATTGCTATATATGTTAACGGAACTAATAATGGTCTTGCAACCAATATAGGTTCTCCGCATGCGACGGTAGAAAATGATGAGAATAAAAGTTCGTTGACGATTCAGGAGGTAACTAATAGTGGCAGTGACCCTGAGGGCGGATTTCACTATACTGTTCAGCTGTTGACCGCCGATTCCGATATCAGCGGTGATAAGGGTGATTTGACATTTGAAAACGGGAAAGCGGATTTTACCCTACATAACGGCGGACATGTATTTACCGGAGATATATTAAGCGAGAACAGTACATTCAAAATTACGCAGACCGGTCCCGATGGATATACTACTACATATACAGTGAGCCATTCTGCGGACGTAAGCACTTCTTTAGATAATGAGGGGGTGGCAGTTACAGATACTGTTGGAAAAAACGATAATGTAGTTGTTACATTTACAAACACAAAGAACGAAGAACCGCCGGAGCCGTCGGAATTAAAGTATCACTTGAATTTGCCGAGTGGTTTTGATGGCAACTCAGTAAATAGTGACTATTATTACCGTGATACAGACCCACAGCATATTTTGGAGTTTACAGATATTGCAAGTGGAGAGGGGTTCGAGAATGAAGATAATGCAGGCGATGTAAAGAAACAAAATGATAACGATAATAATTATAAACAGCTAAAAAATGGGATTTTGGGGAGTGCACAATATTTCTTTGTTGGATGGAGCAAGGATAAGAACTTTAAACTCACCGACGATAAGAATTATTCTGACGTTGATTTCCCTGTGATTGGTATGGAATCATCCAAAGATAAACAAAGACGTTTGATCTATGCCTATGACAGTAACGGCACCCTACTTTTTGATCCATATGAGACCGACGGCATCAATGATTTATACGCAGTTTGGACTGAAAGTTGTTCGGGGCTTTTCGGCTATACCATGCAGCTGGCGGGAGCCACATTCCCCGGTGTTGTCTTAAATCCCTCTCAGGGCATGTGGGTAAGAGAAAACGGGAGGCCATCCCTCGGTAACAACGGCCTGGGCGGAGGCGGCGCTTGGCAGAAATTCACCGTTCTGGACGGGGGACATTCAGGAGGTCAGAAAGGAAGCCCCCTCAGCGTGGAAATGCCCGCCCCGGCCGTTCAGGTCGATGGCGTTACATGGGACTTTGTCGGCTGGTTCGACAAAGGCGCTAATACGGACAACCAGAATGTTTCTTTGACATCTCCCTCTAACCGAGAGGATGCTAAAGTGAAATTTGAGGATGAAAGCGGAAATACGAAAGTTTTAACATCCACTGTAAATTATGGCGGCGGTAGTGACGTTTACTCCATCGATGCCGTATGGTCGAGAGTGAACGCGCCCACGCAACAAATTGTTCCCTTCAAGGCTGGCGGAAACGCCGTAAACTTTGATGACCTTTACGTAGCTCTCACATGCAGCGTTACCAAGAGCGGCGCGGATGTGTGGCAGACTATTTTCGGCAGCGGAAGTAATACAGCCGGTGATGACGGAAACCAAAAGGTCACGTCCGATCATCTGAACTACTATTTATCCGTGACGGGGCCTGAAGGCCCGGTTTCAACAGGATGGGATGCAAGCTACACAATCAATGGACTCAAAAATGCGACGTTGCGACTGACCAAGCCCGGCAGGTACACCATTTCCGTCACTCCAAAACTCGAAAATATCGACGTTTCGGGTCAGAGCGGGAACGGCGCCGGGAACGTCACCATCAACTTCGGCACCGTCACATTCACCTTTATCATCGTTCCGCAGCTGGAGGTGACGGTGATCAAGAACTTCGAGAATGATGATGAATGGCAAAATGTACCAGAGGGCGGATTTCAATTTCATATCGACGTCGCGGCGGAGAATCGCGCATCCAATTCCGAATTACCCGAACTCTATGGCCGCGGCGACTTCGCGTTTACCGCCGACCGTCACGAGGCCCGGTCCTTTCTTTGCGCTTTCGCCGGAGAGGGCGATCTTGTCGCGGCCGCCGGAGAATATCAAATAACCGTCACGGAAACCGTACCGACAAATGCCGGCGATATAGAATACGCCGATCCGAATTCGATCGTCATCCCCGTCGCCTTCGGCGGGAATACGGATGACGGCTATACGCTCAACTATCCATCCACCGCGGGCGGAGCCGGGAACGTGACATCGGAGACAACCGCTGACGGCAATCTCAAACTGACCGTCACGTTTACCAACAAATACCATCCAACGGGCTCGCTGACCATCACAAAGAGGGTCGAGGGCGAGGGCGCGCCGGCGAGCGGGAACTTCAGCTTTACAGTGACCGCTGCGGACGAGGCTACAAGAGATAGCGTGAAGGGCGGCGCCTTTTGCGGACATCAATTTGACGAAAACGGAGTTTGCGAAGACGTCAGCGTCGCTGTTGGCGGGGATCGCCAGGGTTCCGTCACGCTAACGGGCCTGCCGGTCGGACAATACAGGGTTAAAGAGACGGCGGCTCAGAAGGGCGTGACCGAGGTCAACTATGCCAATCAATCCAGGACCGCCAAGGACGAAATATCCGCGTCCGTAACAGCCGGCGGAAACGCTGAGGTAACCGTCACTAATACTTACAGGACGGGCAGCTTGACGGTTCAAAAAGTGGTGGAGGCCCAGGGCTCCGGAAAGGGCACGGGAGACTTTGAGATCACGGTGACCTTTGACGGGGAGGCCGGCTATACGCTCCCTGAAACATTGGAAAAACAGGGGGAGGTACAGGCACCGATCGTGAACGGCAACACGGCGGTACTGTCGCTGAAGGACGGGCAGAGCTACACGTTTGAAAACATCCCGTATCACACGTCGTACACCGTGACAGAGGAGCAGCTGAGCGACGCTCTGCCGCCGCTGTTCGATCCGTCCGACGGCAAAGGCGTCGTCCAGGCGGAGGAGAATACCGTCACCGTCACCAACAGATACGCCCCTCCGAATGACCACCTGGCCGTCTGGAAAGTGGTCGAGCCCAGCGATTTCGAGGCGGCCGCTCCAAAGAACCCGAATGACAGGTTTACCATCCGGATCGAACCCCTCGGCGACGTGCGGCTGGAGGACAACGGAACAAAATATATTGATCGGGAATTTACGCCGGAAGGTGTGGATGTGAAACTTTCCGGCAATGTCATCACTCTGACGCTGGGAAATGACGATTATGTGATCTTCCAGGGACTTCCCGTAGGCCAATATAGAATCACCGAATTGCCCGTGAGCGATTACAAGACCGAGCGGATCATCGTACAGAGCGGCAGCGGCTCCCAATCCGAGGATCTCACCAATGGCGGCGTCGTGACCCTCAGCAGCGAGGATGGCAAACTGGTCACCGTCACCAACAAGCACACCCCGCCGACGGGGGATCTCACCGTCCGAAAGACCGTCACGGGCGGCTACGCGCCGGAGGACGGCGAGTTTACGTTCACCGTCAAAGCCCTCGGCGGGCTGTTCACGAAAGAGGCGGTTTTCCTCGCCGAAAACGTCGTGGGCGGTCAGGTCGCGTTCCGCAGTGACGGCACGGCCGCCTTTACCGTGAAGGTCAGCGGGAAACAAACGGACGCCGTGATTTACGGGCTGCCCGAAGGCGAGTACAACGTCAGGGAAGAACTGCCCGACGGCAGCCCATACACCTCCATCGGCGGCGGAGAGGTCAAAGTCGAGAACGGCGGGGGCAGCATCGGGATCACAAACGAGTATCGGGCCGGCAGCCTCAGTATCGGCAAGACCGTGACAGGTCCGGGCGACAAAGAGAGGACATGGACGTTTCACGTTCATGTGGACGGTGTGAGCGGCGAGTACCCGGCCGTCGGGTCGCTGAATGAGGCGGGGACGGCGAAGGGCGTTAAAAAGCCCGCCGATACGGCAGTTACCTTTGATGACAGCGGGAACGCCCAGGTCACTCTCGCGCACGGGCAGAAACTGACGATCAACGGCCTTCCCGCCGGACGGGAGTATACCGTCACCGAGGAGGAGTCGGAAGATTATCAAACAATTCCCGCCAGCACTCTGACAGGCACAATATCCGCAATAAAAACCGCAGAGGCGGCGTTCACGAACGTAAAGCCGGCGGGCAACCTCATTGTCGCCGTTCAGGTCACAGACGAGGGCGACGTGAATAAGGAGTGGTTCTTCAGAATCACGCTGAGCGATCCGGGTGTCAACGGAACATTGAGTGTCGACGCGTCCAAAAAACCGGTGACGTTTATAAATGGCGTGGCCGAGTTCACGCTCAAAAGCATGGAGTTTGTCGATATCAGACTGCCCGACGGCGTCCAGTATAAAGTCGAGGAACTGAACCGCGGCAGAGACGGCTACACCACCGTGGATGGTAAACACGAAGCCAACTTTCAGGATGTGGGGACAGTCAATTTTGTGTGGTTCGTCAATGACTTGAAAACCGGCGACCTCACCATCTCCAAGACAGTCACCGGCTACAAAGCGCCGACGAACGGGAGTTTTGAGTTTACGGTCACAGCCGTTGGCAGTACAAAAGATCTGGCGGCGGGCAATACCTTCGGAGAACAGACGTTTAACGCCGGCGGAAGCACCGACGTCACCGTTAATATGAACGGTTCGCTCACCGGGGAAGTCACCCTTGCCGGCCTGCCCGCCGGCGACTATACCGTGACGGAGAAGGACGCCCCGGGCTACACTTTGACGACAGGAAACGAGGTCGCGGTCAAGCTGGGGAAAAAGCAAACCGTGACCGTCGGTTTTGCCAACGAGTACAACGCCCCCAAGGGAACCCTGACTGTGGAGGTGACAGTCGCCGGCGCGAAGGCCGATGAACACCAGGACGAGGAGTTTGGGTTCACCATCACCGGCGATCCGTCCCTGAACGGCGAGTACGGCGGACTGGAATTCCATGACGGCGTCGCCCACACCACGGTCACCCCCGGCACGCCCGCCGCATTCCCCGTCCCCGCGGGCCGGTACACCGTTGAGCAGACGGGGCCGAACAACGCGGACGAAACGTCCTGTGAGATCAACGGGAAGCCCGGCGGGTCCGGTCCCGCAGACGTGGCGGTCGAACCGGGCGGGAACACCACGGTCACCGTCAAAAACCTCTACGCCGGAAATGGAAGCCTGACAATCGTCAAGACGGTGGCGGGGGAAAACCTGACGGTCGGAACGCATACGTTCACGTTCACGGTCAGGTTTATGGACAGGGACGGCAGTCCGCCTACGGGTATCAATCCAACGGGCGGAGCAGTTGACAGCTATTCCGACGGCACTTACACATTCCATGTCACGGCGGAAAACGGTAGCGTTCCCCCGAAGAGCGTTCGGTTTGGAAATCTGCCTTACGGGACGAGGTTTGAGATCACGGAGGTCCGGGAGGGCCATCAGGATCACCCGACCGCGGGCGCGAACTTCGGAACGCAGGGCGAGTCCCAGTTCCCGTTTTACGCCGCAGACGGCGCCGCCGCCGGCGCCATCGGGGACGGCGAGGACCTGACCGTCAATGTGACGAATATCTCGCCCTTCGGGAAGGTGTCCATCAGAAACAGGGTCGTGGGGCGGCCCGGGGACCCGGACCAGACCTTCACCTACACCATGACCATCCAAGGCGATTACGCGGAGGAATACACCGGCGCTGTCGGGACCTCAAACTTCTCGAACGGCGTGGCCACGTTCACGCTGGCTCCGGACACGGGGATCGACGTCTATCTTCCGGTCGGCGTCGAGTACACCGTCACGCAGGCTGTGGCCCCCAACCAGTGCGGCGGCGACTGGACCAGACTCGCCGTCGCGGTCCATGAGGACGGCGCGGCGGAGGGCGCGGACGTCATTCCAGCCGAAAACGGCGCGCGGGGACACACCGCCGGCGCACCGGCGGAAAGCGCTCACACAGTCACCTTTACCAACTACTACCTCGCTGACCTGATCATCGGAAAGAGGGTCGAGGGCCACACGAGTACGGCCGAATTTCACTTCGACGTGACACTCACCGGCGGCGATCTCACCGCCGAGGGCGTCAACATCACCTACGGCAGCGAGAATACGCCCTATCAATACAGCGGCGAGGAAGCCGGGTTTACCCTGAGGGACGGCGGCACGATCACTTTCCGGGGCGTCCCCACCGGCACGGTCTACACCGTCCGTGAGACCGCCTCCGGCGCCCAGAGCGTTACCTACTCCACCGACGGCGGCGGCGCCTCCGAAACTGCGCCCGCGAAAGCGCCCCTCACCGGCGACACCGCCGTTACGGTGACCAATCTGTATCCGGCGTCCAATGCCCCCGGCGGGGATCCCGGCTACACGCCGCCCCCAACACTCAACACGGAGGACCACTTTGCGTATGTGATCGGCTGCGGCGCGGACCGTGTGATGCCGGAGGGGAATATTACACGGGCGGAGATCGCCACCATCCTGTTCCGCCTGCTCACGGACGAGACAAGGGACAAATACCTCACCCATGAGGGCGTCTACCCGGACGTGGCGTCCGACGCCTGGTACGCCAACGCCGTCAATACCCTCACGGCCATGGGGATCGTCACGGGCAGCGGGGGGAGATTCCGCCCCGGCGACGCCATCACCAGGGCCGAGATGGCCGCGATCGTCTGCCGGTTCTTTGAGCATAGCGCCGAAACGGAGTTCCAGGGCCGATTCCAAGACGTCGATGAGGACGTATGGTACGCGGGATTTGTGGAAATGGCGGACAGATACGGCATTATGACCGGCGAGGGCGGGGACACGTTCCGCCCGGAGGCCAGCCTGACCCGCGCCCAGGCCATGGCGGTTATGAACCGCCTTCTCGGCCGCCATCCCGACCGGCGGGGCTTTTTGGACGGAATGATCCGGTGGGCCGACAACGCCGACGAGAGCGCCTGGTACTACGCCGACATTCAGGAGGCCACCAACTCCCACAAGTGCCGGACCGATACGGTGGACGGCCGCCCCGTCGAACGCTGGACCGAACTCCTCCCGACGCGCGACTGGTCGGAACTGGAGCGGGGCCGGTCCGGAGGGGAGCCAAAGGAGTGATCCCGGCGATCTCCCGATCTCTCAGGCATTGAAAACGGAGCGCCCCCGAGGGGGCGCTCCGTCAGTTTGTCAAAAAGGCCTGCTCACAAATTCAATGGGAATACTGTATATCCTCCCCGGCTCTCTCCAACTGGATACAGAAATACTCCCAGGAGCGCGTTGACGATGACACCGTCCTCTCCGCCCGGCAGATCAAAGCATTACAGAAGCGAAACGCGGAATTGGAAGAAGAGAATCTCATCCTGAAAAAGCGATTGCAATCTTCACGCCACGCTCAGACAGAAACGAAACGCCATCGCCGCCCGTCTGTTCTCTCCCGCCGCCCCTCGACGCTGAAGACCGGCAGCAGATTCCGCTTCTCATCGAAAAGGTTCAGATATCCGTCGTCCAGA
>CAYPEE010000005.1:0-27127 GCA_964409665.1 uncultured Oscillospiraceae bacterium | reverse complement strand
AGAGGCCGCCCCTTCGGCCGCCCGGCGCGCATTATTTGATCGCCGTTCTCCCGCGTCTCCCGCGGAGACGGCAAAACGGGGGCGCCGGTTTTCGGCGTCCCCGTTTTGAGATGCGGTCATATGGGGGCTTAAATCCCCGATGATTGCTGCCTGTCCGCTGCATCTGCGTTTATTTCAAAGGAATTAGAGCTTGAATATGAACAATCGGTTTGCCGTCATTATGAGTCACAAATAATCTTCGTTGATAAATGTCTCCACTTGCAACCAAATTGTGTGCCGCCATGATAGATAGAGGTTTTTCCATATTCCACACACTGTCGGACAGTCGCAAATCCTCTCCGCTGTATTCCGTTGGAACACTGTACCAGCATAGAAAACATCGTCCAGCGGGGATGGTAACCACTGCTTCACACCGGGCCATGTCGATTTTCTGCCGGTCATAAACAATACTTCCCCAGCCCCAACCGTTGCTTGGAAAATCATTGTCAGGATAAATTCCCCCTGTAGGGGACCAGGTCATATGTTTCCATATTTCTGGAAAATCCGAATCATACTTCCACCAAGGTTCTTTAGTTTCCCGACTTATAGCAGTATTTGGCAAGCAAAAATACGACTCCTCCATATAGTGAATACCCCAGTTTTCCTCTGACCGTAAGTTTTTCACTGTACTCAGCAGTCCATCCAAGTAAGATAATGCGCTAACATAGCTGTTAATCTCTGCTTCCAATCCACCCCGCCGCTCTATCAAACAGGATTCAAATTCGTCCAAAGAAGAATCGCTGAAAAGTCGTTTGGCCTGTTTTAGTGTAAAGCCCAGGCGAGAGAGTTTGTATACCTCGGCAAAATCCACAGTTTGATAGCTGGCATAACAGCGATGACCAGACTCGTCCCGGCCGATCGGAGAAATGAGGCCTTCACGGTCATAGTATTTCAAGAATTCAACTGTTGTGCCACAATATTTTGCAAATTCCCCTATCGAAAAATACTCCATGATTGGAACCTCACTTTTCTCTATCAGTTTGTTGACCATTATGCCACAAATTATCTAGATTGCAATAGATTATGATTCGGCAAAATCAACAAAAAATGTGTCTTGTTTTTTTTCTTGACAGGTAGTAACTACCTTTTGGTATGTTTATTTTTGTCACGGGGGTAAAAATAAAAAACAAAGATGGAGGCAACAATCATGAAAAAACGTATTACCGCAATCCTTTTAACAGTTATTATGGTATTTTCCTTTTGTGCTATGACTGTGGGGGCAACCACTCATACTGTTGTCAAGGGGGACAATTTGTCCAAGTTGGCAAAGCAATATCTGGGAAGCGCCTCCAGATGGAAGGAAATCTACGAAGCAAACAGAGACATCATATCCGATCCAAATCGCATTTATGTCGGCCAAACACTAGTGATCCCCGATGGCAAACCCGATACCCCTCCCGATACGCCCGATACCCCTCCCGATACGCCTGATACCCCTGTTGATAAATATAATGACGTCCCTCTTAAGTCTGTCAGTCTGCCGGATTCTGACCCTGATTATTATAAGGAACTTTGGGCTGCTGAGGTATACAACTACAAGATGATTCGTAACTATCCCACCCTGTATGCATCTCAAGGCTGGGATGACTACCAGATTGCAGCTACCAATTTGCTTTCGTACTCACCCGACGCGCTGACTGATGCGCAAAAGACGGATCTGCTGAACATCAAGGCTGCTCAAGATGCTCTAGTGCAGCTTATCCCCTTCAGTGACGGACTCAATGGCGAAGTACTCTATATTTGGGGCGACGATATGCCCATCACTACTGAGAACGTGCAAAGTCTGTTCACCATTGATTCTTATGACAATTCTGACTTCGCCCCCTTCCTAATTCCCTACTTGGTAGCGGATCAGAGTACTGCCAAAGGTAACCTGATCATTACCTCTGGCGGCGGCAATAACTACCGTAGTAACCCAGTGGAGGCCTACCCGATTTGTCCGGCCTTTGTAGAGCAGGGATATAACTGCTTTTTGTTACAGCGCCGTGTAGAGCCCTATAATGACGATGATATTGTAATGGACCTCCAGCGTGCCATTCGCTACATCAGGTATCACGCTGAAGAGTGGGGCCTCGGCGGTGTAGATATCTTGGGCGCTGCTGGCTTCTCCGGTAGTGCCGGTAATCTGCGTACCCTGATCAACAAGTTCTATGGAAACATTACCCCCGACCAGTTTGACAAGAATTATAAACCTGATGCAATTGATGCGATGAACAGCGATTTGGACATTGCTATGTTCATCTATGGTGGAGGTCCCTTGGAAACCGAGAATCCTAACATTCCCCATATTTTCATTGCCGTCGGCGAAGATGACATGGAAGCCATTTTCAACAACAGCCTTGATATGTACCGTCAATTAACTTCTGCCGAGAATGAAGAACGGTTCCGCGATGTGAACCCTGAACTTCACGTCTATGCACAGAATGGCCACGGCTTTGGGGCTGGCCAAGAGGGTACCAGTTCCAAACTTTGGATTCCATCCGCCGACTTGTATATGCAAAAGGTGATGGGTAAGGCAGAACAAATCTATACCGGCGAAATTCCGGAGGAATATACCCTCCAGCAAACCGTTATCCATCAATTTAATAACGAGGACATCGTGGTAACTGCCTGCACCAACAGCACTCACAGTCGATATTACTTCGCCTATTATGCTTTGGGTTCGCTCCAAATTGTCTCCGGTGTACTGATCGGTGATCAGCCGGTTGAACCGGATTATGACAGTTCCGGCGGTTTTGCTGCCCTTTACGGTGAGCATATCGCCATCTGGAATTTGATCGATCCCACCGCTTGGGAACCTATCCAACGATAAGCAGAATAAATTACCTCTAAGCGTATAAACCTTAATATCTAACCCATACATTACCTATGCCCTGGCTGGCAAGATCACTATCCTCGGAACTTCCGGGGGAGCGAATGACAGCCGCAAAGCCGGAGACGGCAAAACGGGGGCGCCGGTTTTCGGCGTCCCCGTTTTGAGATGCGGTCATATGGGATTTCCCTGTCCGTCAAACAGAGGCAGCCTCTCCAGGAACAGGATGTCCCTGCGGTCAGCGGCGGCACCCTCGGCCAGAATGGCCATCTTGCCCGCCACGATGCCGCCGGCCTGCTCCACCAGGTTCTCCACCGCCGCCAGCGAACCGCCGGTGGAGACCACGTCGTCCAAGATCAGGACGCGCCTGCCCCGGAGTTTTTTGGCGTCGGCGCCGTCCATGTAGAGTTTCTGCTCTCCCGCGGTGGTGATGGAGTGATCCGTCGCCTCAAACACGCCGTCCATGTAGGCTTTCTTGGCCTTGCGCGCCAGGAAGTACTCGTTGCGGCCGCTCTGTCGGGCCATCTCGTGGATCAGGGGGATGGCCTTGGCCTCGGGGGCCACCATGTAGTCGAAGTCGGGGGCGATCTTCAGCAGGTCCCGGGCGCAGGCGCAGGTCAGTTCCACGTCGCCAAAGATCACGAAAGCCGCGATCATGATATGGTCGTTCAGGGGACACAGGGGCAGGGCGCGTTTCACGCCCGCTACGGTCATTTCATAGGTCATGGGGAACCATCTCCGTTAAAATTTGATTTTCAAGGGCATCCGAAGAAAGTTTAGCACCGCGGAACAGATTTGTCAAACCGTGAGAGAGTTTTGCGCCGGACCGGGCGGCCCGCCCGGATCGCGCCCCGGTCACGGGCCCTCCTCCCTGTCGTAGTACTCCAGGAAGGAATGGTTCTCTCCCCCCGTCTTCCAGCCGGGGAAGGTGTCCAGATGGACCGCGTGGACGGCGTTGAAAATGCTCTTCTCCAGATCCGGGCTGTCCTCCCGCAGACTTTTCAAAAGCCGTTTGATCTCCAGCCGCCTGGATTCCCCCGCCCGGTCGGCGGCGTCCTGGGTGAAACGGCAGGCGCACTGGAGGAACTCCAGCCCGTTATACCGCGCCCAGGCGATGATGTCCTCCTCGTGGACGCAGTACAGGGGCCGGATGAGTTCCATGCCGGGAAAGTTGGCGCTGTGGAGTTTGGGCATCATCCCCTGGAGCTGGGAGCCGTAGAACAGGCCCAGCACCGTGGTCTCGATGACGTCGTTGAAGTGGTGGCCCAGGGCGATCTTGTTGCAACCCAGTTCCCGCGCCCTGGCGTAGAGGTGTCCCCGGCGCATCCGGGCGCACAGATAGCAGGGGGAGCCGCCGGCGCGGTTGGCCACGTCGAAGATCCGGCTCTCGAAGATCTCCGCCGGCACCCGGAGCAGGGCCGCGTTGTCCTCGACGCGTTTCCGGTTGGCGGGGCTGTAACCGGGGTCCATCACCAGGAAGGTCAGTTCAAAGGGCACCTCGGTGTGGCGGTGAAGTTCCTGCATCAGCTTTGCCAGCAGCATGGAGTCCTTGCCGCCGGAGAGACACACGGCGATCCTGTCCCCCGGCCGGATCAGCTCGTATTTTTTGACCGCGTAGGCAAAGGGGTTCCACAGCGTCTTGCGGTATTTTTTGATGATGCTCCGCTCGATGATCTGACAGCGGTCCAGCGTTCTGGCCACGGCTTTCCTTCCCTTTTCCGGCGTTTTTGAAACGCCTTCCTGTGTACCGGCGCGTCTCCCTCCCGTCAAGCGGCAAGGGCCCGGCGTCCGCCGCGATCACGGCGGGCCCCAAAAAACAGCCCCGGAACTCCGGGGCTGTTTTTTACCGTCTCCGCGGGCTCTCCCTCACGTTTCGGCCACTTCCCGCCCCAGCATCTTATAGAGCAGACGGTACAGGCAGCCGGCCTCCTCCAGCGTCAGATTCACGCAGGAGGAGATCTGAGGCGGCACCGCCAGGGCCTCCTGCCGCAGAGCGGCGCCCTTGTCCGTCAGCGAGACGATGAGGTTGCGCTCATCCCGCTCGTCCCGCTTTCGGGTGACTAGGCCCTTGGCCTCCAGCTTTTTCAGCAGAGGGGTCAGGGTGCCGGAATCCAGGCACAGGGCCTCGCCCATCTCCTTCACCATGGCGGACTTGCGGTCCCAGAGAATCATCATGGCGATGTACTGGGTATAGGTCAGGTCCAGCTGGTCCAAAAAGGGCTTATAGTGCCGGATCAGATTGCGGGAACAGGCGTACAGGGGAAAACAGAGCTGGTTTTCCAGCTTCAGAGGATCATATTTTTGTTTGCTCATGGTTACCTCCGCGGGAACAGGCCGAGCGGCCGGAAGATTTTTACGACAGTTCCAGTATATCACAAAAAGCGCCGCCGTTCAAGCCGTTCCGCAGATTTCCCGCAAAATGCGGCAGGAGGTATTCTTCCGGAGAACGGAAATCTCCCTGCCCCCCACGGGGGCGGGGAGCCGAAACGGATTTACAGCATTTGGCGGCTGCGGGAGATGTTCATGGTGCCGTCCTGCATATCGTTGATCCAGTCCAGGCTGCGGCCGGTGCCGTTGGCCACGCAGGAGATGGCGTCGTCCGCCACATAGGTCTCGATGCCGGTGTTGGACTCGATGAGTTTGTCGAAACCCCAGACCAGGGAGCCGCCGCCGGTCATGATGATGCCGTTGCTGGAAATATCGGCCACCAGTTCGGGCGGGGTGCGCTCCAGCACGCCGTGGACCGCCTCCAGGATGCGGGAGCAGGGCTCCTCGAAGGCCTCGATCATCTCGCTGGAGGACACGGAGAACACCCGGGGCAGGCCGGTCATCAGGCAGCGGCCCTTGATCTCCATGCTGATCTCCTCCGGTCTGGGAAACACGCAGCCGATGGTCATCTTCAGTTCCTCGGCGGTGCGGTCTCCGATGAGGACGTTGTGGCGCTTGCGGATATATTTCACCACCGCCTCGCTGAAAGCATCGCCGGCCACCTTGATGGATGCGGATTCCACGATGCCGGACAGAGAGATGACCGCGATGTCGGCGGTGCCGCCGCCGATGTCCACCACCATGTGGCCATCGGGCTGGGTGATGTCCACGCCGGCGCCGATGGCGGCGGCCAGGGGCTCCTCAATGAGGTAGACCTTCCGGGCGCCGGCCTGGATGCCCGCGTCGATGACGGCGCGCTCCTCCACCTCGGTGATGCCGGAGGGCACGCAGATGACCACCCTTGGTTTGAACAGCCGCACCGGAGCCACCTTGCGGATGAACTCCCGGAGCATCCGCTCGGTCATGTCGTAGTCGGAGATGACGCCCTCCCGCAGAGGCCGGATGGCCACAATGTTGCCTGGGGTGCGGCCCAGCATCTGCTGCGCCTCGGTGCCCACCTTCAGCAGCTTGCCGGTATTCTTGTCCAGGGCGACCACGGAGGGCTCCCGCAGGACGATGCCCTTATCTTTAATATAGACCAGCACGGTAGCGGTGCCCAGATCGATGCCGATATCCTTCGAGAACAGAGACATATCGCTCACTCCCTATATGATACGCGCCCGGCCTTACCGTCCGGGCGGCGGTAAAATGGCAAATCTCACCTTCCGATGAAAATGCACATCTATAATACAGGACAGGTCCTGATTTTGCAATACCCTTTTCCATAAACTTTCCGCCAATTTTTGGGCAAAAAAAGATCCGGCAGACGCCGGACAAGGCCCTGTCAGCGGCCCCGAGAAAACACCAGGCCCCCAGCCGTCCCACATCGCGGCTGGGGGCCTACTTCTGGCTCAGACTGTTCATTGGCGGGTACCTTCGCTTTCTGAGATGTCGCCGTGACGAATCCGCTATAGAAACTACTGACTCCCTGTTTCTGCAAACTAAACTGGACGCTTCAGACTCCTCTGGCTTCCGATGCTTACTTAAGCACGTTTGGAACGGTCAAGGGTTCGTTTCGCACCTGCGTCTCCATCACGAACGGGATTCGGGCGGTTCCTCAAATCATTGGACTCACCTTTCCCTTTCTGTCTGTATTGTACTATAAGCCTTTTCATTTGTCAACACTTTTTATGAAAAAATTATAAAATTTTTTTCAGGGAGAGGGGACGGCCCTTCCGGCGTCCCCTCTCCCGTCCCCTGTTATGCCAACGCGTCGTGCTCGGTGGCGACGCCGTACCAACTCAGGCCCGTATCCATGGCGTGCCGCCATGTGGGATGCCGGTCCCGGACCATGGCCCAGGTGTTATACCAGAATTGATACTCGATTCCCAGGTGGCTGGGCAGGATCTCCTCGATGATGGTCTTCATCTGCTCAAAGCCCTCCGGAATACCCGCTACGTCCGGGAAATGCACCCGCACATATCCCGGTTTTCCGGTCTCCTCCGCCACGGCGTTGATCCCGCAGCCGGTGAGCGTGTCGTTGATGGCCTCCAGGGTGAAACTGTCCCCGCTGATGCGCAGCAGGGCCGCCAGGGCCCGCCGCCGCCGCTCCGCCGTCACGCAGACCGGCCGGTAGGGCAGCAGGTCCTCGATCCGCTCCAGCCCGAAGCCCTCCGCGGTGGCGAGGGACATCTCTCTGGCGGTGTCGTCCAACTCCGCGCCCGCCTCGTCCAGCCGGGCGCCGTAGGCCGCCAGCTCCCCCCGGTTGACGGCGCCCTCCCGCAGGTCATACGCCCCCAGGGGGCGCAGCAGTTCCGCCAGATAGACCTCATAACTCATCCGCGCCGCCCCCTCACGCCGGAGCGCCGTTGGTGACGGTCAGCGTCCCCAGCACCGGCAGGGTCGAACTCTCCGCCGCCAGATCCGCCTCCGGCTGGGTGACGGTCACGTTGGCCACCCCGTCCACGCCGAAGATCAGGGCGGTCATCTCCGCCCTGGTGAGGGGCATACCCAGCCGCTCCCCGGTGAACCAGCCCCGCACAGTCGTCTCCACGGCTTTTTTCACCTCGTCAAACTGCCGCCCGGTCTGGGCAGTGACTGCAGCCGCGACGTTCACCGTCCGCTCCGCAGGCGATTTCACGTCCACATCTACCGCGATCTCCCGCACCCGGTCGAAGTAGCTCTGCAGAGCGTCCAGCAGATCCTGATCCGGCCTGCCGCCGGGGGCGGCCACCACCAGATCCACAGTGCCCACGCCCCGCTGCCTGGGCAGCACCGTCACCGCCGCCACCCCGTCGAAGGACAGGGCCGCCTGCCGGTAAAAGGCGCTGTTGGCGCCGTTTGCCAGCCGCCGGTAACTCTCCAGCACCCGTGAACGGAGGCTCTCGTCGTCCTCCGTATCCTGGCCGTTTACCAGCGCCTCGGGATTGGTGCAGGCGGATATCCCCGCGGGGGGCAGCGCCATATAGACGATGGTATTGGCGGCCGCGTTGCCCGCGGCCCCCGCCTCCGCCGCCTCCACCGGCACATCGGCCTGGATGGAGCCGGACCACACCGCGCCGGCCTTCGTCGTCACGAACCGCGTCCCCACGGCGGTCATGCAAACCGTCCCCGCCGGTATCTCCACATCGCTCTCCCGGGCCTCATCTATAAAAAAGCGCACCGTGCCGGTGGCCTTCCCCGCCTGCCGCCTGTCGATGCCCCGCAGCCAGGCGTGGCGGTCCAGATCCTCTCCCGCAGCGGTCTGGGGGAAACACTGCCTGCGGGTCCACTCCGCCTGGACATACAGGCTGTACAGCTCCGCCGCCACCGCGTAGAACCGCACCGCCAACTCGCTGCTGCCCGCCGCTGTCTGGCCCGTCTTCTCCTGGAACACAGCCGCCAGTCTCTGATAGATCTCCTCCACGGTCCTCATCCGTTATCCCTCCAAATCCGCCGTCACCGTCAGTTCCTCCCCCCGCCACAGCAGAGAGAGGACCGCCGTCAGGTTATCCCCCTGCCGGGCCACCGCCGCCCCGGACACCGTCAGACCGGTCAGGTCGGCCAGGGCTTCGGCGGCGTACTGGGCCGCCAGGTCCGCCCAGGCGGAGGGCTTCTCCCGCCGGAGCAGATACATCCGGCTGCCCAGATCCGACAGGAAGGGAAAACTCCCCCGCCGGACGGCGAGGCGGAACAGCACCTCGTCCAACAGCGCCTCGCCGCCGGAATCGGAGATCAGTCCGCCGCCGTCCGCCGCGTAATCCCTGTTTACCAGCCGCAGACTCATACGCCTCCCCCCATCAGGCCGGCCACAATGCCCATGATATAGCTGTCCAGCGGCACGCCGCCGATGAGCACCTGCCCGCTCAAATCGATGCTCTCCGCCTCGATGGTCACCTCGTCCGGCACATAGGCGCCCGTCCGCGTCCCCACGACGCAGGGGGTCTCCCCCCTGCCCCGGATGACCAGCACCCGTTCCCCCACTTTAGGAGTCCAGCGGTAGCCGGCGGGGCCGTACAGTTCCAGCCCCCGCCGCTCGCTGTCCAGTTCCACCGCCAACTCGTTCCCGCTCATGGTGACGGCGCCGGTCTGGCCCTCGCCGTTTTCGGCGGGCCTTCTCTGCTGTCCGCTCAGCCACATATCTCTCGTCCTCCTGTTCAGATCATGCTGTCCGGCTCGCCCAGGACCAGCGTGGTGGTCAGGCCGTCCTCGCCGCAGGACACCTCCGACTGGGCCACCCGGTACCGCCCGTTTGCCCCGCAGCCGGTGAGCGCCACGTCCGCCAGTTCCCCCGGCCAGGCCAGGAAGGCCCCCGCCAGCGCCGCCGTCATCCGCTTCCGTTCCCGGCGGGATGCCCGCAGCTGATAGTCCGCGGTGTACCGCATAGCCGCCGTCCCGGTGATGTTGGGCACCGTGACCACCCGCCGGGCCATGCCGCCCTCAGCGAGGAAGTTCCGATCGCTGACCCACTGCACGCCGGGGTAGGTATTCCGCCGCACCGCCACCTGGCTCAACACCCCGTGGCGGTCCTCCCGGTACTCCCATCCGGTGAGGACGGCGTCGTCCCCGATCTTCAGGACCTTTCCGTCGCCGTGCCGGTTCAGCACCAGCCGGCCCTCCCGGTCGAAGCGGGGCACCACCCCGCCGTAGCAGCAGGCGAATGTGCGCACCACGCTCCACTCGCTCTCCCCGCTGCCCACCGTGAAATTGCTCACCACCGGCAGGCTGTTCCCGCCCACGGCGGTGATCCCGTAGGGCGTCACGTGATCGGCCACGATGACCGCCCCGGTGGCCCTCTGATACTGGGCGGGCATGGCCTCGTTGTCCAGCAGCAGGGCCGCCATCCCCCGGCCTGAGACCTCCAGATACACTCCCTCTTTGCCGCACACCACGGCATATTCGTCCACCACCCCGGTGAACACCCGCTCGCCCTCCCACTGGGCGTAGAACCGGCTGGCGGGAGACAGTTCCCTCTCCTGGCCCTTTTCCCACAGGCACTTCACCTCATAACTGTCGCAGGGGGTGTCCGTGCCGTAGCAGAACCGCCAGCTCACCGCCGTGGGGAAGGTCAGCGTCCCCCCGTTCCCCGTGGTCACCCAGCACCGAATCATCTCACCCTCACCTTCTGTCCGGCAAAAATGAGATTGGGGTTTTTGATCTGGGGATTCAGGGCGATGAGCGTGGCCAGCGGGACGCCGTACTGCTGGGAGATGCCCCAGAGGGTATCCCCCTTTTCCACCGTATACCAGTTCTCTCCGCCGGATGAGTTCCCACTCCCGCCGGCGGCGCCGCCGCCCGTGCCGCCGGCGGTCAGTCCGGTGTCCCCGCCGCCCGCCACTTCCCAGAACTCGAAAGAATAAGCCGCATAGTCCGCCCTGGGCTCCTGCCGCAGTTCCAGCGCCGCGAACCAGGCGGTGGTGGTCATCCACACCGGATGGATCAGGACGCCGGGCGTCTCCTCATAGAACACCGACGCCAGTTCCTTGAACTTGTCATAGGCCCCCTCGCCCACGAACTCCCCCGTCCCCCGCAGCACCCTCCGGTTCTGGCCCAGGCTCTGGAGATAATGCCGGCCAAAGGGGATCTTGTGTACCGCGATCTTCCGATCAAAGAGAATGGTATATGTCCTGGGATTGTGGGGCCACACGAAATTTTTGAACCGCATGGGGGAAAGGTTCATGCTCCCCGCTCCTCTCGTCAATAGATGGTCATGCCGCCGTCATACCGGCGGCTGTCCCGGCGCATGGCCCGGTCCAGCTCCTCCATCGTCATCCGGTCAGAGGGGGCCATCGCCGGCTCCGGCAGGACCTTTTCGGCGGGACTCTCCGCCGCCTGGAACACCGGCTCCGCCGCCCGCTGGATCTCCCGGTACAGCAGTTCCAGTCCCGAACGGTCCCCGTTCCCGCGCGGAGCGGCGGGCCGGCCGGCCTCCCCCTCGGTCCGCGTCTCCGCCGCCGGGCGCGGCCCTTCCTCCCCCGCCCGTCCGGAGGGACCGGTCTCCGCCCCGCCGTCAGCCGGCGCCCACCGGTCTCCGCCCCGCTCCTCCCGAAGGGCGGCGCTCTCCCGGACCGCCCGCTCCAGTTCCTCCGGGACGGTCTCCGCCTGTTCCCCCTCCGGGGCCGCCGGGGCCTCCGGCGCCCCCTCCGGCCCGCCTTTCGGGGCCGTGGAGTTCTCCGGCTCCTCTTCCGGCCCGCCTTTCCGGGCCGCGGAGTTCTCCGGCTCCTCTTCCGGCCTCCTCGGCCACGCCGGCGTCTCCTGATCCGGGGCGGTCCGCCGCCCCGGCCCGCTCAGGGGGCCTATCTCTACCACGCTCTTATCCCGCTCGTCCCCGTCTTCTTCCTCTATCATACTCAAAAGTTCTTCCAACCGGTCGATCACTTATCCGCCGCCCCCCTTCAGTCGCGTGTATTTCGCCCAATCAAACCCGGCGTTGACCCCCCAGTTCTCCCGGGGAGCGCCGCAGACGGGGCAGGGCTCCCGCTCCGCCCGCTCCCGGCAGGAGGGACACAGCCGCGCCAGTTCCTCCTCCCGGTCCAGCGCCAGGTTGAGGGCGCACCACAGGAAGTCCCGGTCCTTCATGCCTTTGGCCCGTTCCTCCGTGGGAAGAGCGCCGAACAGGCGGAGCACGCGCCATTGAAGGCGCTCATAACGCGCGTGCTCCAGGCTTTTTTTCGCCGTTCCTGCTCCTCGGCGCTCCCCACCGGGGAGGGGTTCCGCTCCCGGTTGAATTTGGCCCACTGGCCGGACAGGCGGGCGATGTCCTCCACCCGCAGCCCGGCCAGGACGGCCCGCCCGTCGGCAAAGACGGGCTTCCCGTCCTTTTCCAGCGCCCTGGCGAGCAGGCAGGCGTTGTCGCACAGCGCCCGCTCCCCCGCGTCGGCGGCGAGTTCGGCCCCCTCCCGGCGGGCCTCCAGCGCCTCCAGGGCGGACAGCAGCCGGAGTTCTCCCTCGGCCACCGTCATCCGCTCCCGTCCCGCCCGGATGCTCATGTCCTGAGCTCCAGCCGTTTCCGGGCCACCAGGGTCAGTTTCTCCACCACGGTCTGACCCAGTTTGGCGTCCTCCTGGATGTCGCTCCACTGGCAGTCGGAGTAGATGATCTTCCGGTCCGGCTTGCAGATGACCAGGGAAAAGTCCTTCATGTCATAGAAATCCAGCCCGTCCGCGATGGCGCCGTCTGTGGCGTACAGTCGGCTGAGCTGAATGGTGTGGGTCTGGGGTCCCTGCACGGTGGCCACCGGCTCGCTCTCTCCGAAGGCCTCCACCGTGCTGGAACTTCTGGTGGATTTACTGGCATAACTCTGCACCACAGCCACTTTTTTGCCGTCCAGTTCCAGCCAGATGTCATTGCTGGTGGGAAAACCCGCCTGTCCAAAGGAAACGCTCATGCTCTCTCCCCCTTATCAAACGGTGATGTGGGCCGACAGCCAGATCTGGTTCAGCCCGTGGGCCACGGCGAAGGAAAATTCCACCAGACACACGGTGGGATCCTCCGGCAGAGCGGACACGGCAACGTCCTCATAGCTGTCGATGATCTCCCGGCTCACCCGCCGTTCCAGTTCCATCACGGTCTGGGAGCGGATGGCCCCTCTGGTCTGCTCGGTATTCTTGGCCCGGCTGAACCTGGCCCGCAGGGCGTCCCGGATGCCGGGGATGACCTCGTCCACCACCAGGATGGTGGTCAGTTCCCGCCAGGCGGCGTCCTCAACGGCGCCGGTGGTGGTCCGGGTGGTGACGGCCCGCACCACATAGCAGTTCCCCGCCAATGTCTCCAGCGGGGTGACGCCGCCCTGGATCAGCTTGTCGATGTCCCCGTCGTCATAGTTGGTCTCCAGGCCGCTGAGCCCGTAAAGCTGCGCTCCGCCCAGGGGCAGCGCCGGGTCCGCGCTGCCGGCGATGGCTCCCGCCACCGCTGCGGCGCACATGGCCCCGCCGATGCCCGTACCGGCGCCGTCCACCGCGCCGGGGGCGACCAGTACCATCCGCTCACAGTTGAGCGCCTTGGCCCGGGCGATCAGCTGGTCCGCGGTCTCGGCGGCCTTGCCGCCCGCCACGGCGACGCGCTCCTTCCGGGCGGCGGAGCAGGTCTGGACCATATCCAGCAGTTTTTTCTGCACGCTCGCGTCGTCGCTGTCGCACGCCGCCACAGCCACGTTTTCCAGCCCCGCGGCCACAGCGAAGGCGCCGTCATAGTCCTCATCTGTTTTCACGGGAATGCCGTACACCAGCCCCGCGCCGTTGCGGATCGCCAGGCGGGCCATTCCGCTCAGGGCGTTCTCCCCCACGTCGCCCACGGCCCGGCCGTAGCTGCTCCAGGAGTAGACCTTCTCCGCATCCTCCTTGTCCGCCTTTGCGATGATGGCCACCGCCCCGCCCCGGTCGGACGCGGCCGTCAGGCTGGACGCCTCATAGGAGGAGTACACCCCCGGCCGCTCGTGCTGTACTGTCATGTTCATGTCCTTCTCCCTTTCACTTCAAAGTCGGTAAAGAACTCGCCGGTTTCCTCATCGGCGGCCACGGTGAGCCATGCCCGGCACAGGCACTCCGCCCGCAGCCGGTACATTCCCTCCCGGTCCAGCCACTCCGTCCGGTCTGTTGTCAGCTCGCTCACCGCAAGTCCCGCCGCGCCCCGGGTCAGCAGCACCTCCGCCGCCCGCTCCACGGCCTTCTGGCAGGCGCTCTCGCCCCCGTCTTTGGGGGCGTACACGTCGATGGCCAGAGTGAGGTCCGCCGCCCGGCCGTAGAGTTCCTTTCCCCCGCCGTCGTCGGCCTCGCCGCCCAGATAGTTCTGGAACCCGCTGTCGGTGCAGCGCACGCTTTTCACGGACACCGCCGCCACCGCCTCTCTCCACCGTCCGGCGGGCTCCGGCGACCTGGCCAGCACCGCGTTGACCCCGTTCTCCCGCAGGAGGGAGACGACTTCCTCCCGCAGCCCGTTGAACCCGCCGCTCATGGGGCGGCCTCCCCGCAGGGCCGCAGGGCCAGCCACAGGTGGGTGATCACGTCTCCCACCGGGATGGGCTGACAGGTCAGCACCTCGTACTTCCCGCCGTTCCACTCCAGCCAGCCCCCCGCGCCGATGGCTTCTACCGGCGTCTCCGGCTCGGCCAGCCCCAGGAAGTGATCGGTCCGCTCCGCGCCCAGCGCCTCGCCGGCGGTCTGCCGGTCCTGTCCCGTCATGGGCCGGAGAATGGCCATGCCCCGGCCCGCCTCCGCCCCGTCTTCGGTCCGGCAGATGAGTTCCCTGCCATAGGCGCGGATGACCTCCCCAAACAGTTCCGTCATCCCCGCACCCCCCGGAACACGAACCCGGTATCCCGGAGGTAAGGGGCCATCAGTTCCATGGCCCTGCCGGACAGCGTTCCGCTCGCCGCGCCGCTCTCCCGGCGGACGCTCATATCCCCGGCGGTAAGCGCGGTGATCTCCGCCCCGCCGCAGTCCCTCATCCAGTCCGCGGCGATCCACGCCGCCGCCAGGGGGTATCGCCCGCCGCAGTCCTCCGGCGCGATCCCATCCCGCAGCAGGCCGTCCAGCGTCTCGCAGGCGGCGGCGCACAGCAGCCGCAGCAGTTCCTCGTCCTGTCCAGGGCACAGCCCCTTTACGATCTCCAACACCTCGTCGGTCATGTCCCCGCCTCCTGATCAGATGAGATAGGCCCCGTCGGCGCTCTCGGGCTCCCGCCCCTCCCCGCCGTAGGGGAGCTGGGGCCGTCCGGTGAGCAGCCTGTCGGTCCTGCCCCGGTACAGCTTGATGAGTCCCAGCAGTTCCTCCTCGTCCAGTTTGCCGGCCACCCGCTCCAGCAGGGCGTGGTCGGCCGCCGGCTCGGCGATGCCCGCCAGGCGCGCCATCTCCCGGCGCAGGCTCTTGAGGTACTTCCGCCCCAACCGGGCCTCGTCCTCCAGCTTTTTTCCGGCGCACTTGATGACTCCGGCTCTCCGCTGGGCGGGCACCGCCACAAAGGACCACTCGTAGGCGTCCGTGACCCCGGTGAGAACGCCGCAGCACAGTTTCCCGTCGTACTCCTGCCCCTTCTCGTGGGGACAGTCCTCCAGCGGCTCGCCGCAGATGGAACAGAGCACGCTGTCCACCGCGCAGCCCACGCTGACCTCCCGTTTGATGCCCCCGTCGATCTCGGTGATGAGATCGGCGTTCTCCTCGGTGCGCATCATATAGGCCCAACCCTTCAAAAAGCGATAGGGCCGCCCGTCGGAGGTGACCACTCCGGCGTCGCTCACCACCTGGGTCCGGTAGATGCGGGCCGTCTGGCCCCTGGCCGACCACTGGTGGTCAAACACCCCGGACACGCCCGGGAACAGTTCCGCCAGGGTGTCCAGCGCCGGATCGTCGAACCGCTCAAAGTCCCGGTCGATGTCGTTGTCGCACAGCCGCATCGCGAAGGTATAGATCTCCTCCGGGTCCAGTTCCCGCCGGGCCAGCCGGTTGATGAGGCCCATGTCCTCCGCCTCGGGCCGACCGATGGCCTTCACCACCGCGTCCTTACTGATCTCCATTCCGCTCCTCCTTGATGGCCGCCGCCTGCGCCCGGTAGAGCGCGGCCCTGGCCTCAATTTCCTCGTCCTGTAAATTCACGTCGATCCAATCGACCTCCACCCGGTCGTCATATCCCCTCAGGCGCAGCCACAGTTCACAGATCCGCTCCACCACCGGCTCCAGGCTCCGCCGGATCGCGGCGATCTCGCTGGTGAGGATGTCCGCCTGCTGGCCGCTCATCCGCTCGGTGGAGGACCAGCTCAGCCCCAGCAAAAAGGGCGGGATGCCCGTCTTGGCCACCAGCTGCTCCAGGATCTGCCGCACCGGCACCTCGCTGTCCAGCACCTGGTTGTCCGCGCCGATGGCCCGGATCTCCACGTCCCCCGCGGCCACGAAGTCCCGCACAGCCCCGTCCCGACTGGCCTGCATGGCGGCGGACCACTCCCGCGCCACCTGCCGGCACCGCTCCTCGGCCAGCCCGGTCTCGGCGCCCTTGCACACCACCGCGAAGCGCACATTGCCCATCCGCTCCCAGTTTTTCCCGATCGCGTCGAAGATCTTGATCAGGATCTCCGTCAAAAATGGCATGGACCGCAGCAGGGACACCCCGTAGGGCGACCCGGTCTCAGGCTGGAAGGGGGTGAACAGCAGCAGTTCCTGCCGGGGCAGTTCTCTCAGTTTCCCGTCGCCGTCCCTGGCCCAGAGGGTGAAGTCCAGCGGACTGTCCCCCTCCCTGATCTCCACCCGGCCCACGTCGGCGCACAACAGGGCCGCTACGCCGGAGCCGTCCGAGTCGGGCACGATCTCGCCCACCGCCCGGCCTGTCACCAGCATGGAGTCCAGATAGCCGTCCAGAAAGGACTGGATGCCCCGCTGCCCCCGTCCGGTGGGGACGGTGCGGAGGAACCGCTCCATCTCCCCCCGGGCCCTTCGGTCTTTACAGCGGACGATGACGCCGCCGCATAGACGGATCAGCTTGTCCAGCGCCGCATCGATGACGGGCACCCCCTCCCGGATGGCCCGGTACAGGGCGATCTCCCCGTTATGGAGGGGCACGTAGCCGTCCAGCATGGCAAAGGGATGCCGTCCGGCGTCCCGCAGCTGGGCGGCCGCCGCCTGCCCCGCCTGTTTCCGTCTCAGAAGGCTCATGCTCCGCCTCCTCTCCTGTCTCAGGTGCCGCTCACATTCAGCACGCGGCTGGCGTCCTCAAAGATCTTGGCGTAGCCGGAGATGGTGGTGATGGCGGCCCGCTCCAGCTGCCGGTCGATGATTTTGTCGTACTCCACCATCACGTCGCCGGCCTTCACCATCTCCAGGGCGTAGTTCCTGTCCAGGCCGATGATCTTGCCCGCGGGCATGGCGGAGGTGCGCAGCACCTTGGCCCCCATGGGGGTGATGAGTCTGCCGGTGCCGTGGAAGTCCAGACCGGCGGCGGCGTCCTGCATCTGGGTCATGCCCAGCAGCTTGGTCATGGTGTCGGTGCCCACCAGCAGGGTGTTGAGCTGATAGGGCTCAAAGCCGTTCCAGAAGCCGATCAGGTCGTCGTAGGTCAACGTGCCGTCGGTCTTGACGCTGGTGGCCTTGGCGGCGTTGTCGTTGCCGTCGCCGTTGAGGATGACCTCGATGGCGTCCTCCAGGTGCATCCGGCCGATCTGGGCGCCGATCTGCCGCAGGGTGACGGAAAAGAGATCCAGTTTCTGAAAGCGGATGGCCTCATAGGATGCCACCAGCATACGGCCCCGCTTGTGGAGTTTCACCAGGCTGTCCCTGGTGCGCACGGTGGTCTGGGGGATGGCGGCGCCCTCGGCCACCCGCTTCAGGTTTTTCTCGTCCTCGGGCACGGAGGTGATAGAGCGGTAGTCCATCCCCTCGATGAGGGTCTCGGTGGCGGTGATGTCGGGGAGGATGTCGGCCTCCTCCATGCCCACTTTCACGGCCCGGGCGATGTATTCGGGAAACAGCACCGCCGACTGGGAGGTGGAGAAGAACTTGTCCACCAGGTCGGAGCCGGCGCCCTTCACCCTGATGTCAAACCGTTTCAGCTGCCGCTGATAGGCGTCCAGTCCCTCCAGAGCGGTGCCCTTGTACTGCTCGCTGGGATCCAGTTTCTCCAGCACCTGGGTGAAGGACTTGCCCGCCTCGTGGTACATACCCTTCTCTAATTTCACGTTGTCGAATCGATAAGCCATATCAAATCTCCTCTCGAATGATCGGTTTTGTTCCGACGGGGCCGCGGGCGCTGGTCCAGGGCCCGCCCGCCGCCGCGCGTCCGCGTCAGAACTTTACGGTAACGGTCTTGGCGGTCTCGTCCACGGCCAGCACCAGGCAGGTCAGGCCGCCCCCCTCGGCCTTGGTCAGCTTCCCCTGACCGTCGCAGGTCAGGGCACACCAGCCCACGGTGGGCGCGGTCTCGCCGGAATAGTTCACTGTCGCCGCCCCCGCGATCTGGACAGCCGCCGCGCCGTTTCGCGCCGCGCTGACGGTGACGCCGCAGGGCAGAGCGCCGCTCTCGCCCAGACCCACGGCGCCGCTGCCGGTCAGCGTCACCGCCTGGCCGGCGGCGAGGTTCGCCTCGGTCTGGAAGGTGGCCACCGCCTGGCCGATGCCCTCAAAACAAATCTCCATGTCTCTGACTCCTCTCATAGAAATGTATCTGGAAACCCTTTACAGGGATCTCCACAACCTTACGGTTCCGAATGTACGGCGCACCCGCGCCGCCCCGCGCTGCGGGGTACGGAGAACGCCCGCGCCGTTATATTCTCCGCTCCACGCTCACCGCCGCCATAGGCTCCCCGTCCAGGCTCATCACAAAGTACCGAATATCGTCCATGGCGTGGTCGTTGCTCCCCACCCGGCCCGGCCGGGTGAGGCCCCCTCAATTTATCCTGCTCGGGCGAAGTGAATTCGCCCTGCGCCATTCTCCGCCTCGCGGCTCCGAATGTACGGCGCACCCGCGCCGCCCCGCGCTGCGGGGTGCGGAGAGCGCCCGCGCCGTTATATTCTCCGCTCCACGCTCACCGCCGCCATAGGCTCCCCGTCCAGGCTCATCACAAAGTACCGAATATCGTCCATGGCGTGGTCGTTCTCCTTGTGGACCCGGTCGCGGGTCCCGTCGTCCTCCCAGCGGTACAGCCCGAACTCCCGGAGGGCGGCCCCGCACCCCTGGCAGATGACCACCCGGCCCTCCTTCAGGGCCTCCGCCGTCCGTCGGATGCCCTCGATGACCCGGTTATCCGCCTTTCGCACCGGCCAGCCCTTCCGTCGCAGCGCTTCAATGAAACTGGTCGCCGACGGGTCCACGATCACCGCCTCGATCCGCCGCCCCCCGGCCAACCGTTCCAGATCCGCGGCGTACTCGCCGTCGGTCTTCTGACCCCCCTCAAGGGACGCGTCGTAGTAGTACTCCTTCACCCGGTACCATACTTCTCCCTTCAGCCCCCACAGCCCGAAGGATGCCGGGTTCCGGGTGCCGTAGTCGCAGGAGATGCGCCATCGCTCATAGTCCCCTCCGGGGGCGGGGCGCGCCTGGCCGGGATCAAAGAAGTCGTACACCAGCCCCTCAGGGGAGACCCACTCCCCCAGCACATACCGCCGGTAGAAGGTCCCCTGGAACAGGCGCCGGTAGCGGGCGCGGGTCCGCTCGGTCAAAGCCGGGTTGTCCTCCATGGTGAAATGGAGGTACAGCGCCCGTTTCTCCTCCGCCCTCTGGATCCACTCCCGGTAGAACCAGTGGGACTGTCCCGCCGGGTTGCAGGAGAACCACAGCTTGGCCTCCGGCACGGAGCACCGGGCGCAGGCCTGCTCCACAAAGGACCGGGGCATCAGCGCCGCCTCGTCCAGCAGGGCCCCCGCCAGAGTCACCCCCTGGATGAGGGCGGCGCTGGCCTCGTTGCGCCCGCCGTACAGATAAAAGGTGTTCTCCCGCCCTCCGCCCAGGAGGATCAGTTGATTTTGGCTGATCCGCTCCTTCCAGCGGAACCCCAGCGTCTCCAGTTCTCCCCGCGCCGGAGCGAGCAGATTCCGCCGCACCCCGCCGATGGTGGGGGCGCACAGCCCAAACCGCTGCCGCTGGAACCGGGCCATAGCCCACAAAAAGAATCCGATGGTCGCCGCGTAACTCTTGCCGGAGCGCACCGCTCCGTCGCAGATGACCGCGTCGTACCCGCCCTTCTGCCACCAGGTCAGCGCCCGCCGCTGTTTGGGCGAAAACCGGGCGGCGCTCACTGCCCATCGCCGCTCTCCACCGCGCCCAATTCATTCAGCAGACTGCTCAGTTCCCGGTCGTCCCGCCGGTCCAGCAGTTGGCTGAGCAGATCCAGCACCCGCACTTTGTCCACAAACTTCAGCTCGATGGCCCCGTTCCCGTGCCGTTTCAGTTCCGCTACTCCCGCCAGGTCCAGCCCACTGATCTGATCCGCCTGCTCCTCGGTGAGATAGGCCAGTCTCACCGCGTCGTTGTTTTTCCATCGGGCCAGCTTCCGCAGATGGCGCACCGGCTCGCTGTACCGCCGCTGGGTCTTATCCTTCGTCTCCTCGCCCATGCCGAACCTCCTCCACATCCCGTGACATATCGCGGGCAGTTGCCTATCCCGGTGCAAGGCAAAAAGAAAACCCCGGAGCGAGATCTCGCCCCGGGGACTCTCTTTATTATAAAGAACCCAATTATAAAGGGCCTGTATTCACAGGCGGGCCCGCACCGGGCGTGCGTATGAATACAGGTTCTGAACTGTGATCACGCCTCGGCGCCTACCTCCCGCAGCAGCCGGGTGCGGAGGGCGGAATACCGTCTGGCCTGTCTGTCGTTGGCCACCATTCTGGCCATCAGCGCATCGCTGCCCACCAGAATGAACAGTTCCCTGGCCCTGGTGATGGCGGTGTACAGCACCCCCCGGGCCAGCAGGGAGGGCGGCACGTCGCTGAGGGCGAGGATCACCGCCCGGTACTCGCTGCCCTGGGCCTTGTGGACGGTGACGGCGTAGGCCGGCTCCAGTTCCCCCAGCAGTTCCGGGGGATAGACCGCCAGCCGCCCGTCGTAGGACACGGTGACCCCGCCCCCGTTGGCCTCCTGGACGGTGCCCACGTCGCCGTTGAACACCCCCATGTCCCGCTCTCCGGTGCCGGGGTTCTCCCAGAACAGGTCGTAGTTATTTTTCACCTGCATCACCCGGTCGCCCTCCCGGAAGACGTACTGCCCGAACGCCCGCTCCCCCCTGCCGTCGGCGGGGGGATTGAGCGCCTCCTGCAACGCCCGGTTGAGGGCGGCGGTGCCCGCCCCTCTCCGCCGGGTGGGGGACAGCACCTGGATCTGGTCCGCCGGGATGCCCATGCGGTCGGGCAGCCTGGTCCTGCACAGTTCCACGATGGTCTCGACCGTCCTGGCGGCATCCCGCCTGCCCAGATAGAAAAAGTCCCTGCTCCTGTTGTCCAGCCGGGGCACCCTTCCCTCGTTGACCCCGTGGGCGTTCATGACGATGGCGCTCTCCCGCGCCTGCCGGAAGATCTCGGTGAGCCGCACGGAGGGCGCCACTCCGCTGCGCAGCAGGTGGTCCAGCACATTTCCCGGCCCAACTGAGGGCAGTTGATCCGGGTCGCCCACCAGCACCAGCCGGCAGTCGGACCGCAGGGCGGCCAGCAGCGCCGCCATCAGGGATATATCCACCATGGAGGTCTCGTCCACGATGACCGCGTCCGCCTCCAGGGGCTCGTCCTGATTTTTGGTAAAGGCCAGTTCCCCGGTGAGGGGATCCATTTGGGTACACAGCAGCCGGTGGATGGTGACCGCCTCCGCCCCGCAGGTCTCGGCCAGCTTTTTGGCCGCCCGCCCCGTGGGGGCCGTCAGCGCGGTCTTCAGCCCCAGCCGCTCGAACAGGGCCAGTACCCCCCGCAGGGAGGTGGTCTTTCCGGTGCCCGGTCCCCCGGTGAGCAGCATCATCTGCCTGGAGGCCGCCAGTTCCACCGCCCTGCGCTGCTGTCTGGCGTACACGATGCCCTGCTCCCGCTCGATGCGGCCGATGAGCCGGTCCAGGTCCTCCGGCGGCCGCAGTTCGGCGGAACACATCTCCCCCAGCCGCATGGCCACATAGCGCTCCGCCTCGTAGAGTTCCGCTCCATAGCAGGCGGTCACCCCCGCGATGTCCTCCCGCACCACCTCGCCCCGCCGGATCAGTTCCTCCAGCCCCTGAGAGAGGCACTCCCCCTCCACGCCGATGAGGGCGGCGGTGGCCGCGATGAGTTTCTCCTGGGGCAAAAACACGTGCCCGTTCCCCGCGTTGTGGTCCAGTTCAAATTGGAGGGCGGCCTCCACCCGCTGGGGGTCGTCCCCCGCCACGCCCAGTTCGATGGCCAGCGCGTCCACCTGGGCGAATGGCACCTCCAGGGACTTGTCCGCCAGCAGGTACGGGTTGTCCCGCACCACCTCCACCGCCATGTTGCCGAACCGCTTGTAGAGCGGCGTCGCGGCGGCCAGGGGCAGCCGGTGCTCGGTCAGGAACCCCGCCAGCCGGCGCATTCCCATCTGCTCCCGAAAGGCCTCTCCGATCGCTCTGGCCCGCTTGGGGGTGATGCCCCGGATCTCCGAAAGCTGCTCCGGCCGGTTCTCGATGACTTCCAGGGACTTCTCCCCGAACCGGTCCACGATCTGCCTCGCCGTCCCCGCGCGGATGCCCTTGATGGCTCCGGAGGCCAGATACTCGAAGACGGCCCGCTCCCCTTCGGGCATCCGCCGGACGACGGCCTCCGCCCGGAACTGCTCCCCATAGCTGGGGTGGCGGCTCCAGGTGCCCTCCAGTTCCAGCCGCTCTCCGGGGGTGACGCCGGGCATACAGCCCACCACCGCCACGTCCCCCTGCTCGCCGCAGTCCAGTTTCAGCACCGTGTAGCCGTTCTCCTCGTTGCGGAACAGAACGGCCCTCACCGCGCCCTCGATGTGATTCCACTCCAGCCCTTCCGGTCTCTCCACAGCCATGGCGGTCCCCTCAAACATCTGTTCTTTTTTTCATTTTAACAAAAAACATTACCATTTTCAACTGTGAATTTCGGGCGCATACTAACCGCACATGAGATCCGAGGTGAAAGAAAAATGCTGACCGAAACTCAACTGCTCAACCACATCTACCAGACCGCCGAGATGGGCGTGGATGGCATCGACACCGTGCTGCGCTATGCCCAAAATCCCCGTCTGATCGACGCGCTCACCGCCCAGCGCACCGAATACGAAAAACTGCAATCCAGCGCCGGCTCCATGCTGCACGCCCGGGGCGAGCCCTCCAAGGGCATCAGCCCGGTGGCCAGACTGTCCTCCGAGGCCATGAGTACCATGAAAGCCATGACCGACCGCTCCGCCACCAACATCGCGGAGATGATGATCCAGGGCTCCACCACGGGGGTGACCAAGAGCCTGCGCACCATTCGGGACTGCGATCTGAGGGACGGCGAGGTCCGCGACCTGGCCGACAAACTGCTCTATACCGAGCAGTCCAACATCGAGGAGATGAAAAAATTCCTCTGATGTCGTCCGTAAGGGCGGGTCCTGGACCCGCCCGCCTATATCGCCGCGCCTTTGTTGCGGCGCCCTACGGCAAGGCCCCGGCATACGCCGGGGCCTCCAGATCTGCCTGTATGCGGTTTTACTCCAGTTCAAACGCGCCGGTATAGAGCTGATAATACTTGCCCTTTTCGGCGATGAGTTTGTCGTGGCTGCCCCGCTCGATGATGCGGCCCTGCTCCAGCACCATGATGACGTCGGAGTTCTGCACGGTGGACAGCCGGTGGGCGATGACGAACACGGTCCGCCCGGTCATCAGGGCGTCCATGCCCCGCTGGACGATGGCCTCGGTGCGGGTGTCGATGGAGGATGTGGCCTCGTCCAGGATCATCACCGGCGGGTCGGCCACGGCGCACCGGGCGATGGCCAGCAGTTGCCGCTGGCCCTGGGACAGGTTGGCCCCGTTGCCGGTGAGCATGGTATTGTAGCCGTCGGGCAGCCGGGTGATGAAGTCGTGGGCGCCGGCCAGTTCCGCCGCGGCGATGCACTCCTCGTCGCAGGCGTCCAGGTTTCCGTAGCGGATGTTCTCCATCACGGTGCCGGTGAACAGGTTGGTATCCTGCAGGACGATGCCCAGGGACCGGCGGAGGCTGGACTTCTTGATGTCCATGATGTCGATGCCGTCGTAGAGGATCCGGCCCTTGGAGATGTCGTAGAACCGGTTGATGAGGTTGGTGATGGTGGTCTTGCCCGCGCCGGTGGCCCCCACGAAGGCCACCTTCTGGCCGGGTTCGGCGAACAGAGTGATGTCGTGGAGGACGGTCTTCCCGGGTACATAGCCGAAGTCCACATCCTGGAACCGCACGTCGCCGGCGAGTTTGACATAGGTGTGGGAGCCGTCCGCCTGGGGGACCTTCCAGGCCCACACATTGGTCCGCTCCGGGCACTCCGCCAGGGAGCCGTCCGCCTGTTCCCTCACATTGACCAGGGTCACTTTGCCGGCGTCGGTCTCGGGCGGCTGGTCCATCAGATCGAAGACCCGCTGGGCGCCGGCAATCGCCATGACGACGGGGTTCACCTGCTGGGACACCTGGCTGATGCTGCCGGAAAACTGTCTGGTCATGTTCAGGAAGGGCACCACTACGCTGATGCTGATGGCCATGCCGGAAAGGCAGGGGTTGGGCGCGTCCAGGACCAGCATGATTCCGCCCACCATGGCGCAGACGGCGTAAATGATGTGGCCCATATTGTTGAGAATGGGCATCAGCGTATTGGCGTAGCGGTTGGCGGCCCTGGAGTCGTCAAAGAGCTGGTCGTTGACCTTCACGAAGTCCTTTTCGGTCTCGGCCTCGTGGTTGAAGACCTTGACCACCTTCTGGCCCTCCATCATCTCCTCCACGAAGCCCTCCAGCCGCGCCACCGACTTCTGGGTGCGGCGGAAGTATTTGGCGGAGCCGCCGCCCACCTTGCCGGTGATGACGATCATGACCGCCACCCCCGCCAGCACCACTAAGGTCAGGGGGATGCTGAACCACAGCATGATGATCAGGTTGGTGATGACGATGACCCCGGAGTTGAGCAGATTGGGCAGGGACTGGGAGAGGAGCTGCCGCAGTGTGTCGATATCGTTGGTGTAAAAGGACATAATGTCGCCGTGGCTGTTGGTGTCGAAGTAGCGGATGGGCAGGTCCTGCATTCCGTCGAACATCTTACAGCGCAGCTTTTTCAGTGTGCCCTGGGTGATAATGGCCATCAGCCGGTTCCAGAGAAACACGCTGATAAGAGACAGCAGATACAGCACCGCCATCACCACGATGATTCTGAAGATCCGGCCCGCGGCCCCCGCCCAGTCCAGAGAGGGATAGCACTCCTCGATGATCGCGATGATCTTCTGCATGAATACCGAGGGGACGGCGCTCACCGCGGCGCTGAACAGGATGCAGAACAGCGCCGCCGGCAGCATGACGGGGTAGAAACCGATCAGGGTGCGGCCGATGCGTTTCAGGGTGGGGCCGAACTTTACGTTTGGTTTCATTCCTGCTCACCTCCCGCCTTGTTCTGAGAGTAGTAGATTTCCTGATAGATGGGATCGGAGGCCAGCAGTTCCGCATGGGTGCCCACGGCGGTGATGGTGCCGCCGTCCATGATCAGGATGCGGTCGGCGTCCTCTACCGAGGCCACCCGCTGGGCCACGATGATCTTGGTCGTGGCGGGCAGATACTCCCGGAAGGCTTTGCGGATCAGGGCGTCGGTCCGGGTGTCCACCGCGGAGGTGGAGTCGTCCAGGACAAGCACTTTGGGCTTCTTCAGCAGGGCCCGGGCGATGCACAGCCGCTGTTTCTGGCCGCCGGAGACGTTGGTCCCTCCCTGCTCGATGTAAGTGTCGTACCCGTCGGGGAACTGGCTGATGAACTCGTCGGCCTGGGCCAGCTTACACGCGCGGACCAGTTCCTCATCGCTGGCGTTCTGGTCGCCCCAGCGCAGGTTCTCCCTGATGGTGCCGGAGAACAGCACGTTCTTCTGCAGGACCACCGACACCGCGTCTCTGAGGGCGGTGAGATCGTAGTCCCGCACGTCCACGCCGCCCACCTTCACGCTGCCCTCGGTCACGTCATACAGCCGGGAGATCAGCTGGATCAGTGTGGATTTGGAAGAACCGGTGCCGCCCAGGATGCCGATGGTCTCGCCGGAGCGAATGTGCAGATCCACGTCGGACAGGGCCATGCGCTGGGCGTGCTCGGAGTAGCGGAAGGAGACATGGTCAAAGTCGATGGAGCCGTCCTTCACCGTCTCCACGGCATTTTCGGGACTGGAGATGGTGGGGGTCGCCTCCAGCACCTCGGCGATGCGGCGGCCGGACTCCACCGACATGGTGAGCATCACGAACACCATGGACAGCGTCATCAGGCTCATCAGAATCTGGAAACTGTAAGTCATCAGGGCGGACATCTGGCCCACATTCAGGGCTGTGCCGCCGGTGCTGATGATGATCCAGGAGCCCAGGGAGGCGATGAGGAGCATCCCGGCATATACGCAGAACTGCATGATGGGGCTGTTCAAGGCCAGGATCTTCTCCGCCTTCGTGAAGTCGATACACACGTCCTCGGCGGCGGCGTTAAACTTCTCCTTCTCATAGTCCTCCCGGACGAAGGACTTGACCACCCGCATGGCCTGCACGTTCTCCTGGATGGACTCGTTCAGCTGGTCATACTTGCGGAACACCCGCCGGAACAGGGGCATGGTCTTCCAGATGATCAGGGCCAAGCCCACCCCCAGCACCGGGATGGTGAACAGGAAGATGAAAGCCATGGAGCCGCCCATGGTATAGGCCATAAAGAAGGAGAACACCAGCATCAGCGGGGCGCGGATGGCGTTCCGGATGAGCATCATGAAGGCCATCTGCACGTTGTTCACGTCGGTGGTGAGCCGGGTCACCAGAGAGGACGTGGAGAACTGGTCGATGTTTGCGAAGGAGAATCCCTGGACGGCGAAGAACATATCCTGCCGCAGGTTCCGGGCGAACCCGGTGGAGGCCGTCGCGCAGGTGGCGCCGGCTCCCCAGCCCATCAGCAGGGAAAAGCCCGCCAGCAGGATCAGCACTCCGCCGTACCGAACGATGACGTCCAGCCCGCAGCCCGCCTCGATCTCCCGGATCAGTTCCGCCATGACCAGCGGGATGACGCACTCCGCGATCACCTCGAAGGACACCAGGATGGGCGTGGCGATGGTCGTCGCCTTGAACTCCCGGATGGACGCCATTAACCGTTTCAACATACTTGCGAAAACTCCTTTCCCGGCTCGCGCCGCCCGGAACGGATTCTGGACGGCCGCCGTAAACAGTATAGTTTGAAAGATAGTATACACGCATCTCCCCCAACATGAAAGCGTTATTTTACACAAAAAAACGCCGTCAAAAAAATATATATAAAGAACATATGATAGACGGGCCGCGCCCCC
>CAYPEE010000004.1:16750-28787 GCA_964409665.1 uncultured Oscillospiraceae bacterium | reverse complement strand
TCCGCCCGGACGGTCTCCCCGCCCGGACGCGTTACAGGGTACTGGACCGGGGTCCCCGCTCCCTGGTGGAACTGGAGCTGGAGACCGGCCGGACCCACCAGATCCGGGTCCACATGGCCCATCTCGGCTGTCCGCTCACCGGGGATTTCCTCTACGGCACGGAGAACCGGGCCCTGATCGCCCGGCCGGCCCTGCACTCCGCCCGGCTGGAACTGACCCACCCCGTCACGGGGGAGCGGCTGATTTTTGCGGTTCCCCTGGCCGGCGATATGCGCCGCCTGATCCCCTGACCCAACCGCCGCCGGATCCCGGCGGCGGTTCTGTTTTCCCCCTCCCCCGCATAAAGTACAGGGAGGTGAACGCGAATGAAAAAAACCCGGACAACCCATCCCCTCCGAAAGGCCCTCCGCCGGGGGCTGGCGGTCTTTCTGGCGGCGATCGCCCTCTGGCTGGTGTGGCTCACCGGGGACCCCGCCGCCGCTCTGGACGAGCTGGCCGCTCTGGCGGGCGACGCGGAGGTGGGCGCCTCCCTGCTGGCGGCGGAACTCGGCGCCTCCCCGGAGGAGGGCGGCCTGTCCCCCTTGGACAAACTGGTGCTGGGGCAGTCCTCCCTGCTGGGCGGGGCGCTGCCCGACGCCCGGCCGTCCCCCTCCCCCACGGCGGAGCCCTCCCCCTCCCCTACCGCCGTGCCGGAGATCAACGACGAGGACGACGACCCCCTCCCTCCTCCCGCCGCTACCGCCGCGCCGGACGGCGTCCTCTCCAGGACGCTGAAGGCGGGCTCGTCGACCCAGTACGTCACGCTGGGAAATGTGTCCGTCTACAACCGCACCAGCTATCCCCTCGATCTGGCGCCCCTGCTGGACAACGCCCCCCATCTCGTCAGGGGGGAGGGCCCCCAGATCCTCATCTATCACTCCCACGCCACCGAGGCATATCATCCGGATGGCGCCGACGTGTACGAGCCCAGCGGGGATCACCGCACCCTGGACACCAACTACAACATGGTCCGGGTGGGCCGGGAGATGACGGAGGTGTTCGAGGAGGCGGGGTTCGAGGTCATTCACGACGAGACTCTGTACGATTATCCCAGCTATAACGACGCCTATTACCGCTCCGCCGACGGGGTGGCCAAATGGCTGGAGGAATACCCTTCCCTCGCGCTGATCATCGACGTACACCGGGACGCCCTGGTGGCCGCCGACGGCACCATCTATAAAACCGCGGTGGGCACCTTGGACGGATGCGCCCAGGTGATGATGGTCATGGGCACCGACAACAGCGGCCAGATCCACCCCAACTGGAAGGTGAATCTGTCCCTGGCGCTGGCCATCCAGAAGAGGCTGACCGACAAATGGGCCACCCTGGCCCGGCCTATCGTGCTGCGGCCCACCCGGTTCAATCAGCATATGTCCACCGGGATGCTCCTGGTGGAGGTGGGCACCCACGGCAACACCCTCCAGGAGGCCCTCACCGCCGCCCGCCTCTACGCCCGCACCGTGGCGGAGCTGTTTTCCTGACGCCGCGGCATACCCCGCGCGGATCGGTGGGCCGATACACCGCGTTTGATGCCTCCCGCGGGGGAAATCTGCTCAGAATATCCAACAAAGCGGGATCGTTTGAAGGGAAAAACTGTGAAATACGAAATTGAATTGCAGCCGATAATATAGTAATATTAGGTTCAGGCCCCTGACCATTTTTACTTTTGGAGGCGCTGATATGACAGCCAAGAGATCTGAAACCATAACCGATCAGAACACAACGGCCCCGGAAGCGGTCAGCGCGGAACCCGAGGGCGGGACCGCCAAAAAGACTGCCGCCGGCAAACCGAAGACTGCGTCCGCCAGGAAGACCAAATCCGTCCCGGCGAAGGCCGAGTCCGCCAAAGAAACCGAACCGGCCAAGGCGGAAGCCGGGCCCGCCGAAGAAGTCAAACCCGCCAGGGCGAAAGCCGGAACCGCCAAATCGCGGGGAACCAAAGCGGCCGGCGGGGAGAGCGCCGCGGCCGCGGAACCCAAGGCCGCCCCGGCGGAGCCCGCCGCGGAGATCCCGCCCCAGGCGCCCGCTGTCCGGGAGACCCCGGCGGAGGCGCCCCGGGCGGAAACCTATACGACGCCCAGACGGAGCGTGGCGTTTATCGGCTCGGAGTGCTATCCGTTCGTCAAGACCGGCGGCCTGGGCGACGTCATGTACGCGCTGCCCAGAGCGCTGGTCCGGCAGAACTGCGATGTAAAAGTCATCCTCCCCCGCTACCGGTGCATCCCCTGGGAGTACCAGGAGAAGATGGTCTACCGGGGCGCGTTTCAGATGGACCTCTGCTCCGACGGCAAGTCCTTCTATGTGGGCATCATGGAGTACGTCTGGGACGGCGTGGTGTATGACTTCATCGACAATGAGGAGTTCTTCGGCTGGGGCAGCCCCTACACCAACCTGGTCGATGATATCCCCAAGTACTGCTACTTCTCCAAGGCGGCGCTGGCGGCGCTGAACTATCTGGACTGGATCCCCGACATCATTCACTGCCACGACTGGCAGGCGGCCCTGGTCCCGGTGTACCTGCGCACGCAGTTCGCGCAGACCAAACTGGCCCGGGCAAAGACCATCCTGACCATCCACAACCTGAAGTTCCAGGGCATTTACAGCATCCCCCACATCAAATACTGGACCGGCCTGCCGGACTATGTGTTCAACAAGGACGCGCTGACGGTCAACTGGGTGGACGCCAATCTGTTCAAGGGCGGGCTGACCTATTCCAACGCCATCACCACGGTGAGCCCCACCTATGCCGGGGAGATCCAGACTCCCGAGTACGGCGAGACCCTGGACGCCCATCTCAGATACCACTCCGGCAAGCTGAGAGGGATCGTGAACGGCATCGACTGCGAGACCTGGAATCCCAAGACCGATGGCCGCCTGTACGTCAATTACGACCTCACCGACGTGCTGGACAGGAAACGGGAAAACAAGCGCGCCCTGCAGGAGGAACTGGGACTGGAGCAGGATGATCATAAATTTGTGATCGGCCTGATCTCCCGGCTGACCGACCAGAAGGGACTGGATCTGGTCAACGCCATCCTCCCGCAGATCATGGACGGAAACACCCAGCTTGCCGTGCTGGGCACCGGCGACCGGGTATATGAGGACTCCTTCCGGTACTATGAAGACGCCTACCGGGGGAGCGTCTGCTCCAACATCATGTACGACGAGACCAGGGCGCACAGGATCTACGCGGGCGCGGACGCCCTGCTGGTCCCCTCCCGGTTCGAGCCCTGCGGACTGACGCAGCTGACCGCCATGCGCTACGGCACCGTCCCCATCGTCCGCGAGACCGGCGGGCTGAAGGACACGGTGGAGCCCTATAATATGTATTCCAACACCGGAAACGGCTTTACGTTCGACCGCTATGACACCGGCCTGCTGCTGGACGCCATCAACCGGGCGAAGACCCTGTTCTTTACCGACCGCTGGCGCTGGGATGAGATGGTCCAGCGCGATATGGACAGGGACGTATCCTGGGACCGCTCCGCGGAACTGTACAAGTATCTGTATCTGGAACTGACCTGACGGCGGGAGCCGGGGCAATACGCCCTCAGAAAGCGGCACGGAGCGGATCGCATCATTTGCAACGGAGGGTTCGATATGGAAAATATGTTCACCAACGCCCACATTCTGGCCTGGCTGACCTACTTCGCTGAAAATACGCAGGTAGACCTGGAGAAAGTCAAGATTCTGGACATCACCCGGAAGAACAAGAACCTGATCCCCACGGTGGAATCCCATCCCGCCGTGCTGGTGTTCACCGAGGCGGGCCACCCCGACATCTTCTATAAAATGTGGGACGTCGGCCTGGGCGACTGCGAGGTGTGGTACAACGAGGGCTCCAAGCCCGCCGGCCCCATCCTCCACTCCCTGGTGAAGGACATGATCAACCGGGGCATCAACGCCTCCGCCGGTATGCTGATCCTGAACCCCAGCGCCCGCTCCACCACGAAGATCGGTATGCGCAATTCCGACTTTTTCCGGGGCTCCGTCCACTATGTCGGCAGCGAGATCCGGGCGGTCATCCTCAACAAGATGCACGTGTCCAGCCAGGACACGGTGTGCGTGATCGGGGGCGCGTCCATCGCGGTGGAGACCGCCATCCTGGCCCCGGAGGGCACCGTCATCGCCGTGGAGTACAGCCAGCGGGACCGCCGCACCGTGGAGGAGAACGCCCAGCAGTTCGGCCTCAACAACGTCACCGTCATCGACCATGTGGACGCGAAGACCATAGAGGACCTGCCGGCGCCGTCCCTGACCTTTCTGGTGGCCTCCGCCAGCATGGAACAGGAGATGGAGTGCCTGCTGAAGCGGAACCCCCACATGGAGTTCGTCATCTACACCCTGGACTTCCGGTGCGCCGCCTCTCTGCCCGGCCTGTTCCAGCGGTACGGCGTCGGTGAGATGGAGATGCTCCAGATCTCCGTGTCCAAACTGTCCCCCAAGAACACCTTTGACGCGGAACCCGCCCCCTGGATCATCTCCGGACGGGCGTAAAACCGGAATTCCGGGCGAATTTTCCGCCCTTTTTGTCAAAGATGTATCTTGACAGCCGGCGGCTCTTTGATTAAGATAGATACAATTTCACTTGCAAAAGACGATGAGGGAGACAGCAGGGCCCGCCCGTGGCCGCAGAGAGCCGGTGAACGGTGGAAATCCGGCGCCAGAGGGCCTGCCCGAACATCACTCCGGAGTTTCAGCCCCAAACGCCCAGGCGGAGTAGGCGCTGACGGGATTCCCCGTTACCGGAAGCGTGTATGCTGGTACACAGTAACGGGTGGTACAACGGTGTCAAAAGATGGCGTCCGTCCCTTTACGGGGGCGGGCGCTTTTTGTCTCAACGAAAAGGGGTATGAACTTATGAGCAAGACTATGACCGAGATCCGCTGGCACGGCCGGGGCGGACAGGGGGCCAAGACGGCCAGCCTGCTGCTGGCCGACGCCGCCTTTCTCTCCGGCAAGTTCGTCCAGTCCTTCCCGGAGTACGGCCCGGAGCGCTCCGGCGCCCCGATCACGGCCTACAACCGCATCAGCGAGGAGCGCTGCTCCATCCACTCCAACATTTACGATCCCGATTTCGTGGCGGTGGTGGACGAGACGCTGCTGGAGAGCGTGGACGTCACCGCCGGTCTGAGCCCCGAGGGAGGCGTCATCATCAACTCCGCCCGGGCGCCCGGGGAACTGCGGCCCCTGCTGCGGGGCTACACTGGCAGGGTGTACACCATCGACGCGGGGGCCATCTCCCGCCGGCATCTGGGGGCCTACTTCCCCAACACCCCCATGCTGGCCGCGGTGGTGGCGGTGAGCCGGTGCGTGGACCCGGAGGACTTCCTGCGGGATATGGAGAAGTCCTATCGCCATAAATTCGCCTCCAAACCCCAGCTGGTGCAGGGCAACCTGGACTGTCTGGCGGAGGCCATGAGGGAGGTCAGACAGTGATATGAAGACCAGAGCCGCCGAGATCCATGAAAACTCTCCATGGCAGGATCTGACCACCGGCTGCGAGATCTACGAGGGCGGCACCTCCCGGCTGACCATGACCGGCGAATGGCGCTCCAAGGTCCCGGTGTGGGATCCCGCGAAGTGCAAGCAGTGCCTGCTCTGCACCCCCTTCTGTCCCGATTCCTCCATCCCCGTTACCGGCGGCAGGCGCGGGGATTTCGACCTGGACCACTGCAAGGGCTGCGGCATCTGCTACAAGGTCTGCCCCTTCAGGGCCATCGACTGGAAGGAGGTACACTGACATGAGCATCCGTGACCGTCTCAGCGGAAACGAGGCCATCGCCACCGCCATGCGCCAGATCAACCCCGATGTGTTCGCCATGTTCCCCATCACCCCGTCCACCGAGATCCCCCAGTATTTCGCCCAGTATGTGGCCGACGGCCGGGTGGATACCGAGTTCATCTGCGTGGAGAGCGAGCACTCCTCCATGTCCGCCTGCATCGGCGCCGAGGCCGCCGGCTGCCGGGCCATCACCGCCACCTCCTCCGCCGGCCTGTCCCTGATGAACGAGGTGCTGTACGTGGCCGCCTCCTGCCGCCTGCCCATCGTGCTGGCGGTGGCCTGCCGCGCCCTGACCGGCCCCATCAACATCAACCACGACTACTCCGACTCCATGGCGGAGCGGGACTCCGGTTTCATCCAGATCTACGCCGAGAACAACCAGGAGGCCTATGACAACTACCTCCAGGCCCACCGCATCGGTGAGACGCCCGACGTGCGCCTGCCCGTTATGATCTGCGAGGACGGTTTCATCACCTCTCACGCTCTGGAGAACATCGAACTGGAGTCCGACGAGGACGTGAAGGCGTTCGTGGGCGAGTACCGCCCGGAAAATTACCTGCTCAAAAGCGGGAACCCCCTGGCCGTGGGCCCCTACGGGACCTCTCCCTATTACATGGAGGCCCGGGTGGCCCAGGCCGAGGCCATGAAAAACGCCAAGCGGGCCATTCTGGACGTGGCCGCCGAGTTCGAGCGCGCCTTCGGCCGCAGGTACGGCCTCTTTGAGGCGTACAAAATGGAGGACGCCGAGGTGGCCATGGTGCTGATGGGCTCCTCCGCCGGCACCGCCCGGGCCGCGGTGGACGAACTGCGGGAGCGGGGCGTCAAAGCCGGCCTCGTCAAGGTCCGCGTGTTCCGCCCCTTCCCCGGCGAGGAACTGGCCGGGGCATTGAAAAACTGCCGGGCCGTGGCCGTGCTGGACAAGAGCGAGGGTTTCTCCGCCTGCGGCGGGCCTCTGTTCGCTGAAACTGCCGCCGCCTGCGTCAATCTGGACCGGCGGCCAAAGATGGTGGACATCGTCTACGGTCTGGGCGGCCGGGACTTCACCGTGGACCAGGCCAGACGGGTCTTTGTCCGCCTGGAAAAAATCGCCGTTACCGGCGAGACCGGCCCCGTCTACACCCACATGGGCCAGCGGGATCTGAGAGAGGAGGCGCAGTGAGATGGCCTATAATCTGAGACAGGAGATGAGCAAGCCCGAGCGCTTCGCGCCGGGGCACCGCCTGTGCGCCGGCTGCGCCGCGGGCGTCACCTGCCGGGCCATCCTCCGCGCCCTGGAACCGGAGGACAGAGCGGTCGTCTGCAACGCCACCTCCTGTCTGGAGGTCTCCTCCTTCCAGTACCCCTATACCGCCTGGGAGGACAGCTACATCCACGTGGCCTTTGAGAACACCTCCGCCGTGGCCTCCGGCGTGGAATCCGCCCTGCGGGCCATGAAGAAGAAGGGAAAGGTCAGGGACAATTTCAAGATCCTGGCCATCGGCGGCGACGGCGGCACCTACGACATCGGCTTTCAGTCCCTGTCCGGCGCCCTGGAGCGCGGCCATGACTTCACCTACTTCTGCTACGACAATGAGGCGTATATGAACACCGGCACCCAGCGCTCCTCCGCCACGCCCCGCTTTGCCAGCGCCACCACCACGCCCCCGGGCGCGGAGAGCGTGGGCAAAAAGGAGGACCCGAAGGATCTGACCCAGATCGTGGTGGCCCACGGCGTCCCCTACGCGGCCCAGACTACCTTCCTCGGCAATTTCAAGGACTTCCACGAGAAAGCCCACCGGGCCATCTACACCTCCGGCCCCTCCTTCGTCAACGTCCTGTGCCCCTGTCCCAGAGGATGGCAGTACCCGGCGGAGGACCTGGCCCTGATCTGCAAAATGGCGGTGGACACCTGCGTATGGCCCCTGTACGAGGTGGTGGAGGGCAAGTGGACGCTGAACTATGTGCCCAGAAAAAAGCTGCCCGTGGAGGAATTTATGAAACTCCAGGGCAGATTCAAGCACTGTTTTCAGCCCGGCAGCGAGTGGACCATCGAGGCCGCCCAGCGGTATGTGGACGAGAAATGGGAACAGCTTCAGATCCGATGCTCCCAGGACTGACCCGAACGGCCGGGTGCGAAATAAAGCCTCTGAAATCGGCGGATTTCAGAGGCTTTTTGGTCCGGACACGGGTCGGCCCGCGCCGGGAGGCGGGGAGAGCGGGAAGGCGCCTCCGCGCGGTCCCGCGTTATCCGGAGGACCGGTTTCCGATCATTCTTTCCGTCCTGTCCCAGAGTTCCTTCGCGGCCTGTCCGTCCGCGTCCCGGTACAGCACCGGCATTTTCCGTTTGTAGCTGTATACCTCCCCGCACTGGAAGTCCTTTCCCGGCTCTCCCGCGGCCAATCTCACCAGCCGTCTGGCGCTTCTGGCGGGCGTGATGGTAAAGAGGTATCTCAGAGGGGTGCGGTAAAGGAGTTTGAAAAACAGGACGGATTCGGAGGCGAAATTACTTCTGACCAGTCCTGGCTCGAACGCGACCGCATGGAGACCCTTTGGCCCCCAGCGCCGGTGCAGTTCCCGGGTGAACAGGATATTTTCGAGCTTGGTCTCGCCGTAGGCGCGCACGGCCAGATAGTTCGATTCATAATTCAGATTCTCAAGATTCAGGCCCGCGCCGAACAGATTCGCGGCCACGCTGGAGGTCTGAATGACCGTCGCGCGGCACTCGCACAGCTTGTCCATAAGCAGGTTCGTCAGCAGAAAGGCGGCCAGATAATTGATCTGGAAGGTCTTTTCAAATCCATCCACAGTGATCGTTTTCGCGGCCAGCGCGCCGCCCGCGTTGTTGGCCAGCACGTCGATCCGGTCGTATCGTCTCAGTTCTTCCGCCAGCCGTCTGACTTGGGAAAGTTCCTCATAGTCGGCCAGATGGAAGGGCGCGTCCAGTTCCGCCGCGACCTCCTCCGCCTTTTCTCTGGTACGGCCCACGATCACGACCGTGTGCCCCATGGATTTTAACTGACGGGCGGCGGCCGCGCCGATGCCGTCGCTGGCGCCGGTGATCACGATCGTCTTTTTGTCCATTTTCCGCATCCCCACACTTCTATATCATTTTAATTTCCGGCGCGGGCGATGCAAACGGCCAGCGCCGCCATATAGACGGCGGCCAGGATAAGCGGGATCATTCCGTCCGCGTACCCCGCCCGGTCGCCCAGGCCATAGTACAGCATATAGCAGACCATGCTCAGCGCCGCCACAATGACAGCCGCCGCGAACAGGCCGACCGCCCCGTTCCGGGAGACAGCCCCCAGGCCGTAGAGGGCGTTCCCCTCCAGGAAGGCCAGGGCGGTCCAGCCGACGATCAGGAAAAGCTCGGTGGTCACCTGCCGGTGAAATACCAGCCGCGTCACGAGGAGCAGCACGGCATAGGAGACCGCGCCGGCCAGAAGGACGGTTCCGGCGGAGAAGAATGAACCGGCCGCGGTCGCGCCCGCCCCGCCGGCCCCCCGGACGATCAGGATCACCGCAGCGATCCCCAGGAGGAGCGCGGGGATCAGCAGCCAGCCGGATCTCATCCCCTTGACGGCGCCCGTGGGCCGGAACGCCAGGATCCACCAGAGCAGATAGAATCCGCAGCAGCCCGCCAGCAATAGGTCACCCCAGAACATCTGACGCGCCGGAGCGCCTGATGCAAAGATCATTTGAACCGCCTCCGCTCACTACTATTATTTCGTCGGACATCCGGATTTACCCCGCTGAAACAAAAAATCGGCTGAGGATCCCTTCCGGACGGCCGCCGCCCCCCCCGCCGGGAAACCGCGAACGCTTTTCCGGCAGGATCGCGGATGGTCCGCACCGTTCCCGCGCCCCATCCAACCGTCTGTTCCAGTATAGCACATATCTCCGCCCGGGTCGAGCGTCTTCTGGCGGCGACGCAAAAAAAGCGGACAAAAGGGGGGACCTCCCGCCACGGGCGTTTTACATCTTGCGCCGCGCTCCGCCTGTCCTCCGCGGGGGCGGCGGCAGGAAACACGGCAGTTCCCCTATTGACAGGAGCGGTGTCCGGCAGTATAATACGCACCAACCTACTCATATAATGGGTATAATGCGCGGCGGCCCGTCCGGCGGCCCCGGCGCGTCCCCCGCCCGGACTGACGGGCGGGCCAATGAGGTGACCGACTATGTTCCATGTAGAAAACGAGACCGTGCGGGGCCTTCTGCTGAAAGGGGCGTTCGGCCTGGAGAAGGAAAGCCTCCGGGTGACCCCGGAAGGCCGCATGGCCCATACGCCCAATCCCTTCCCCGGCGGCGGACACATCGTGCGGGACTTCTGCGAGAACCAGACGGAGATCAACACCCCGGTTTTGTCCTCGGCGGAGGAGGCGGTGCAGAGCCTGTGGGAGTACACCCGGCAGATCCAGCGGGTTCTGGCCGCGCAGGAGCCCGGGGAACTGCTGTGGCCCTTCTCCAACCCGCCGTACATCCACAACGAGGCCGATATCCCCGTGGCCCAATTCGGGGGCGGCCGGAGGGGCAAGACCGCCTACCGGGAGTATCTCTCCGACCGGTACGGCCGGTATAAGATGACGCTGTCCGGCATCCATGTGAACTACTCCTTCTCGGAGGAACTGCTGCGGGCGGACTTCGCCCTCGCCGGGGGGAGCGATTTTCAGGAGTACAAAAACGGACTCTATGTCGCCCTGGCGGAGCGGGCGGCGGCCTACGGCTGGATCATGACGGCGGTCACGGCGGCAAGCCCCCTGATGGATTCCAGCTTTGTGGAAAAGGGCCGCGCCGGCGGCACCGCCTTCAACGGCATGGCCTCCACCCGATGCAGCGAACTGGGTTACTGGAACTATTTCACCCCCATCTTCGACTACCGCGACATCCGGGCCTACGCGGACAGTATCCGCCGCTATGTGGACGAGGGCCTTCTGGCGGCCCCCACGGAACTGTACTATCCCATCCGCCTCAAACCCCGTGGGAAGAACGACCTGACCCGGCTGCGGAACGAGGGCGTGGATCACATCGAACTGCGCATGGTGGACTTAAATCCCCTGGAACCCGCGGGGATCGACCTGCGGGACTTGAAGTTTGCCCAGCTCCTGCTGGTCTGGCTGGCGGGGACGCCCCGACAGTCCTTCACCGTGCGGGATCAGGTGCAGGCGGCCCAGAACTTCAAAAACGCCGCCCATTACGACCTGAAAACCGTCAAAATCGTAGTGCCCGACGGAGGGGCCTGCTCCGTAGCCGACGCGGGGCGCTGGGTCATCGGCCGTATGCGGGAGTTTTACGCAGACTTTCCCCGGGAGACGCGGGACGTGCTGGACTTCGAGGAGGAGAAGTTCACCGACCCGGAGAAACGATACGCCTGGCAGATCCGCCGTCGGTTCGAGGGGGACTTTCTGGGCCGGGGGCTGGCGCTGGCCCGGGCCCGGCAGCGGGAGGCGGCGGGCCGTGTGTGAACTGTTCGGAGTCTCCGGCGTGGAACCGGTGCGGGTGAACGAACTGCTGGGGGAATTTTTCCGCCACAGCCCCCTGCACCCCAACGGCTGGGGCATGGCGTTCTTCTATGGAAACGCGGTCAGCCTGGAAAAAGAACCGATCTCCGCCTGCAAAAGCGTCTATCTCCGGGAGCGGCTGCGCGGCCCCATCGAGGTCCGCGCCATGCTGGCCCATATCCGTCTGGCCACCCGCGGCAGCGTGGACTACGAGAACTGCCACCCCTTCGTCATGCGGGATAACCGCGACCGGGCCTGGACGCTGATCCACAACGGCACCATATTCGACTGTCCGGCGCTGGACGGCTACCTCCACGTTCAGAAGGGGCGGACGGACAGCGAGCGCATCCTCTGCCGCATCATCGACCTGATGGACCGGGCGCAGACGGAAAAGGGCCGGGCGATGACCGCCGGGGAGCGTTTCCGGCTGGTAGAGGGGGCGGTGCGCGAGATGGCCCCCCGCAATAAACTCAATCTGCTGATCTACGACGGGGAACTGCTGTACGTTCACACAAATTACGCGAACTCTCTCTATTCCCGCCGGCTCGGCGGCGCCAGCCTGTTTGCCACGGTCCCGCTGGATCGGGGCGTCTGGGAGCCCGTTCCCTTCACCACGCTGCTGGCCTACCGGGACGGCGGAGAGGTCTTTCGGGGCGCGAACCACGGGCAGGAGTACCGGGACGACCCGCGGGATACCCGTCTGCTGTTCGTAGACTATTCGGAACTGTAGTTCCCG
>CAYPEE010000004.1:0-16650 GCA_964409665.1 uncultured Oscillospiraceae bacterium | reverse complement strand
GCCTCCGCGACTTTCCCCGCGGAGGCTTGACTTTTCCGCCCGCGGCGGCTATCATGGAGGTAACTTCTGGTGATCCCCTCTGGAGGCGCTTGTATGAAGGACCCCGACAACAAAAAATATATCAAGCTGGGCGTCACCGGCGTGGCGGTCGTCGCGGTGAGCCTGCTGCTCTTCTTCCTGCTGTCCCATCTGTCGGAGCTGTCCGGTTTCCTCAAGACGGTGGGGGGCATCCTGATGCCCTTTCTCTACGGGGCGGTCATCGCCTATGTGCTGGCCCCGGTGTGCAACCGGCTGGAGAATCTGCTGTCCAAAATCCCGTTCCTGAAAAAGAAAAATGGCCTCCGCGCGGGCATCGCCATCCTGCTGGCCCTGGCGCTGGCGGCGGTGATCGTGCTGACGCTGGTAATGCTGGTCATTCCCCAGGTGTGGGACAGCGTCGTGACCATCGCCAACGCCATCCCCGGCCAGCTGGCCAACGCCAACCAGGCGCTCCACAAGCTGCTCCAGAGCAACCCCCAGCTCCAGTCCCTGTGGGACTCCCTCTACTCCACCATCACCGACAGATTCAACGATTGGGCGAAGACCGACCTGATGCCCGCCGTCAGCACCCTCATCACCCAGATCACCACCCAGCTGGCGGCGTTCTTCACCTTCTGGAAAAACGTGTTCTTCGGCGTTCTGATCTCGGTGTATTTCCTGGCCAGCCGCAAACTGTTCGCCGCCCAGGCCAAGCTGCTGCTCTACGGCGTCTTCCCCCGGAAGGCCGCCGCCCTCATCGAGGGCGAGATCCATTACGCCGACCGGATGTTCAACGGCTTCTTTATGGGCAAGCTGGTGGACTCGGCCATCATCGGCGTGATCTGTTTCATCGGCACCTCCCTGCTGGGGTTCGAGTCCGCCGCACTCATCAGCGTGGTGGTGGGCGTCACCAATATCATCCCCGTCTTCGGCCCCTTCATCGGCGCCATCCCCTCCGCCCTGCTGCTCCTGCTGGAAAATCCCCTCCACTGCGTGTATTTTCTCGTCTTCATCGTGATCTTGCAGCAGTTGGACGGCAACGTGATCGGCCCCAAGATCCTGGGCAATACCACGGGCCTGTCCAGTTTCTGGGTGCTGTTCTCCATCCTGCTGTTCGGCGGGCTGTGGGGCATTCTGGGCATGATCGTGGGGGTGCCGCTGTTCGCCGTTATCTACGACATCGCCCGCCGGCTCATCCGCTTCGGGCTGAAAAAGCACGGCAGCACCGATCTGCTGGCGGTGGAGAAGGACGGCGGGGCCGCCCCCCGCGTCCCGGACGGGAAATCCAAAAGAAATTGATTCGACAGGAGGTCACAGTATGAAGTCCAAGGTCTATTTCACCAAAACCATCACCCCGGAGTCCCTCATCCGCCTGTACGACGCGCTGGGCGTCAAGCTGGAGGGCAGGGTGGCCGTCAAGATCCACTCCGGCGAGACCGGCAACCAGAATTTCCTCCGCCCCGCCCTGCTGGGCCCGGTGATCAACCATGTGGGCTGCGCCATCGTGGAGTGCAATACCGCCTACGCCGGCACCCGGGATACCACCGCCGCCCACTGGAAGACCATGAAAGCCCACGGCTGGACCGACGTCGCCCCGGTGGATATTCTGGACGAGGACGGCGATATGGAACTGCCCGTGGCGGGCGGTAAACACCTCTCCGTGGACTATGTGGGCGCCCACCTGAAGAACTACGACTCCCTCTTTATCCTCTCCCACTTCAAGGGCCACCCCATGGGCGGCTTCGGTGGCGCGCTGAAGAATATGTCCATCGGCCTGGCCTCCTCCCGGGGCAAGCAGCACATCCACGTGGGCGGCTCCGGGGCGGAGGGGTTCAACGCCCTGATGACCTCCGACCGCGACGCCTTCCTGGAGTCCATGGCCGACGCGGATAAGGCTGTCATGGACCGCTATGCCGGACACCTGGCCTTTATGAACGTGATGGCCAACCTGTCCGTGGACTGCGACTGCTGCGACGTGGCCGAAGACCCGGCCATGGCCGACGTCGGCGCCCTGGCCTCTCTGGACCCGGTGGCCCTGGATCAGGCCTGTCTGGACCTGGTATACAGTTCCCCCGACCCGGGCAAGGCCGCCCTCATCCAGCGCATCGAGTCCCGCAACGGCCTGCTCACTGTCCAGGCGGCGGTGGAACTGGGCCTGGGCTCCACCGAATACGAACTGACGGACATCGGCTGACCGGTGTCTGGGGGGGCATAATCCCCACTTTTTCAAAAACCGCGGGGCGGAGGAAATCCTGATCGCCCACGTGGACGGACTGAGCGGTTTCCCGTGGGCCATCGAGGCGGTCTACCCATATGCGGAGATCCAGAAATGTATCATCCATCAGATCCGGAAGTCCACCAAATATGTCTCTTACAAGGATCTGAAAAAGCTTATGGCGGATCTGAAGGCGGTGTATTCCGCTCCTGACGAGCAGACGGCTTTGGCAAATCTGGAAGCATTTGGAGACAAATGGAACGCGAAATACCCGAAGATCTATATTCCGGGCGGACGAAGATTGGATGTCCGGAATGACGAATCCCGCAGGGGATCCGGGGGCGCGCAGCCCCCGATGCGGTCCCCTTGTTGACATACAAAAATCCTGCTTTATAATGCAGGTAGGGAAAGAACCGGAAAACTTCCCGGCTCTTTCCAATTATATTCACTTTTCCTGCATCTGTATTTTGAGTTTGCACAAAACTTGAAACGGTCTCTTCGGGCAGCCCTGAAGGATTCCTATTCACATGAGTATCAGGTTTTTGCCAAAAACAGCGGCGCACTGCGCTGGGTGCACACTCTAATCTCCAATACCAAGGCACTTACCACGGCTTGAGCAAGAAGCATTTGCAGCGGTATTTTGATGAGTTCGCTTTTCGTTTTAACCGCCGCTTCTGGCCTGACCAACTCTTCCCCAGGCTTCTCGCCGTTGTCACCGCTTCCCACATCTTGGGTTATGTTGACTTAACACGATAACCACAAAAAATAATGGGAAAAGGGTGGAAAACAGTTCCGTTTCCCACCCTTTTCACGTCAATAAAGGGGTTTGCCCTCCTGATCACGTCTCCATGTGACGGCCCAGAAACCCGGCTACCGCCTGAGCCAGTTTCAGCTCTGTGTCGCCGATGTTGGGGGCGTCCCCGTCGCTGACGAAGGCCACGGCGCCCAGCACGTCGCCCTCCGCCAGGATGGGCACCACGATGAGGGCGTGATATCTGTCCATGCCGTCGCAGATGGGCACGGGCTCCTCCGGGCGAACGCCTCTGCGCTCCTCCATGATCTGCTCGATCTGGGGGGAGATGCGTTTGTCCACCACCTCCCGGCGGGGCATACCGCCGGCGGCGATGCAGCTGTCCCGGTCGGTGATGACGGCGGGAAGGCCGGCCACCCGGCTGATGGTGTCGCACAGCTGGGCGGCGAAGTCGGACACGTCGCCTAATTGGGAATATTTCTTGAAAATCACGCCGCCCTCCCGGTCGGTATAGATCTCCAGGGGATCGCCCTCGCGGATGCGCATGGTGCGGCGGATCTCCTTGGGAATCACCACCCGGCCCAGATCGTCGATACGGCGCACGATTCCGGTTGCTTTCATGGGAATTCCTCCTGCGATTTATATTTCTCAATGGGTATTATCCGCAGGTTTTGGAAGGGTATGCAGGCGCGGCCGCTGGATTTCTGTGGAAGAGCGCACAGGTTTTAGTTTTGACGGATAAATTCGGTTTCGCTCCGTTGCATTTTTCCCAGAGAGATGCTATACTGGTTCTATTCCAAGTTTGGATATTTTATAAGGAGGAAAAGATCATGGGTTTTTTAACTGGTAAGACCGCCATCATCACCGGCGCCGGCCGGGCCGTGCTCAGCGACGGCCGCTGCGGTTCCGTGGGCTACGGCATCGCCACCGCCTACGCCAAGGAGGGGGCCAACCTGGTCATCACCGGCCGCAACGTGAAGAAGCTGGAGTCCGCCAAGGAGGAACTGGAGCGGCTCTACGGCATCCAGGTACTCATTCTCCGGGCCGACGTGAACGCCGGCGCCGACAATGAGGCCGTGGTGCAGGGCGTCGTGGACGAGACCATTAAGACCTTCGGCCGCATCGACGTGCTGATCAACAACGCCCAGGCCTCCGCCTCCGGCGTGCCCCTGGCCGAGCACACCACCGAGCAGTTCGACCTGGCCCTGTACTCCGGCCTGTACGCCGCGTTCTACTACATGAAGGCCTGCTATCCCCACCTGAAGGAGACCCATGGCAGCGTCATCAACTTCGCTTCCGGCGCGGGCCTTTTCGGAAACTACGGCCAGTGCGCCTACGCCGCCGCCAAGGAGGGCATCCGCGGCCTGACCCGCGTGGCCGCCACCGAGTGGGGCCCCGACGGTATCAACGTCAACATCATCTGCCCCATCGCGTGGACCGCCCAGCTGGAGAACTTCCAGAACAATTATCCCGACGCATTCAAGGCCAATGTGAAAATGCCCCCCATGGGCCACTACGGCGACCCCGAGACGGAAATCGGCCGGGTGTGCGTGCAGCTGGCCAACCCCGACTTCAAGTATCTCACCGGCGAGACGCTCACTCTGGAGGGCGGCCTGGGCCTGCGCCCGTGACCGCTCCCCGCTGTCCCATGACGGAAAAGCCGCCCGGCGCGAAACGCGTCGGGCGGCTTGCCATTCGCGGAGCCGGGTTTAATCGTCCCAGTCGCGCTCGTGGTCCAGAATGGCGCCGGTGGCCCCGTCGATGGTGTAGTCGTACTCATATCCGTTGCACTTGAAACTGATCTCGTATTCGATGCGGCCGTGCTCCCGGTCCCGCTCCACCTCCATGCGGCTGACCTGTCCCTCGGACAGGCCCGCGTGGCGGAGAGCGGCGGCCTTGGCGGCCTCGGCCCCGATGTCCGCGGCGGGGGCCGGAGTGGCGGGCGCGGGGGTCTGGACGGGGGCCGGAGTGGCGGGCGCGGGGGTCTGCGCGGGCGCGGGGGTACTCGGCGCGCCGCCGCCGGCGCCCCGGGCGGGCTCGGTCTCGTACTTGATGACGCTGCCGTTGGAGGCCAGGATGGTGTAGTCGTACTCGGTGTTGTTGTAGAGGAACTCCAGTTCGTACTCCCAGCGGCCGTCGTCATAATCCTTCTGGGCCTTGATCCACTGGACCTGCTGGCCGGTGAGACCGGCGTGCCTCAGGGCGGCGGCCTTGGCGGCCTCCAGCCCGATGTCCGCGGCGGGGGCCTGGGTGGACTGGGGCGCGGGGGTCTGCGCGGGCGCGGGAGTACTCGGCGCACCGCCGCCGGCACCCCGGACGGGTTCGGTCTCATACTTGATGACGCTGCCGTTGGAGGCCAGGATGGTGTAGTCGTACTCGGTGTTGTTGTAGAGGAACTCCAGTTCGTACTCCCAGCGGCCGTCGTCGTACTCCTTATAGGCCTTGAGCCACCGGACCTGTTTCCCGGTGAGGCCGGCATGCCTCAGAGCGGCGGACTTGGCGGCCTCCGCCCCGATGTCCGCAATGGGGGCCTGGGTAGGCCGCGGCGCGGCGGTGGCGGGAGCCTGAGAGGGCTGAGGCGCGGCAGTGGCGGGGGCCTGAGAGGACTGGGGTTGAGAGGGCTGGAGCTGCGTACCGGGGGATTGGGCGCCGGCGCCGGAGAGAATGTTCTCCTGGCCGCTGAGCACTTTGCCGGAGAAGGCGTCCACCATATACTCGTACTCCCCGAACTGGGTGTGCAGGTCCACATCGTAGTGGGGGATGGAGTCGTCCAGTTCCGGGTCCACGTCGGTGTAGGCGGAGTCCAGTTCCAGCGCGCCGGCGTAGGCCAGGGCATTGTACTCGGCCTGGGCCCTGCCGATGGGCATGGCGGGCGCGTTCAGCCGGATCAGGTCCCGCAGTTCCTCCACGCTGAGTTCGGCCAGCTCCTCAAACTTGAGGATGGGGTTCAGGGCGATGACCTGGTTGATGAGGGCGGCCTTGCCGGTGGACAGGCCGTACTGCTGGGCCTGGCTGTCCAGCCCCGCGTCCACCGTCATGGTCTGGCTCAGCACCCCGGCCTGACTGGCGGCGGACTGGAGCACCCCGTCCACCGTGGCGGTCAGCTGGGCCTGGAGCCGGGCGGCCCGGTCGGTATTGTTGTCCTCCACCGAGATGAGGATGGCGGAGGAGATGTCGTCCAGGTAGCCGTTGCGCACCAGGGCGCCCACGATGGCGTTCACCGCCACGTCCAGCTTGGAGCCCTCCAGGTCGCGGCCGTTGTCCATATCCGCCAGGACGGCGGCGGCGTCCTCGTTGACGCCCCGGCAGGACAGCACCCGCTCGTTTTGATTGACCTTCAATTCGATGCTGGGATTCACGTCCAGCGAGATCACGCTGGCCACGGCCCGGTTGTTCTGGTACCACATTCCCCCGGCGGCGCCGCCGGCCACCAGGACGACCGCCAGGCACGCGGCCGCAAGTCCCATCCACCAGCGGGAACGCCTGGCGGGTTTCCGGCCATTGGGATTCTGATGGGACGCATTGTTTTGATTGGTCTGTTCCAACATGATTACATTTCCTCTCCTTTCCCCACAGCGGGACAGGACCCCCTCCAGATCGTCGGGGGCGGCGCGGTCCAGGGCCTGGGCCAGCATCAGTTCCAACTCCCGATCGGTCATGTGCGGTCATCTCCTTCCAGTTGGGTTTTGCATTTTTCCAAAGCTCTGCGGTACTTGGACAGTACCGTGGACAGGGGCAGTTCCAGCAGCGCCGCGATCTCCCGGTGCTTGAGGCCGGAGGCGGCGTGGAGCATCACGATCTGCCGCTCCTGATCGGACAGCGCGGCCAGGACGTGCTGCAGGAGGATCCTGTCCTCCGCCGTGACGTTGGGGGCCTGGGCCGGGATGGCGTTCCACTCCTCGTCGGTGAGCTCCCCGAATCGGGCGGACTGCCGCAGCCTCATTCTGGCCAGATTTCTCGTCACGGTGAGCACCCAGGCCATGGGCGAGCCCTGGCTCTGATAGGAGCCCGCCTTCTGCCAGACAGTCACGAAGGCGTCCTGGGTGACGTCCTGGGCGTCGTGGGGATCCTTGAGCACAGACAGCGCCATGGCGTACACCGCGCCCCGGGTCAGGCGGTAGAGCTGTCCCAGGGCGTCTCTGTCGCCCTGGGCGACGGCGGAGAGCAGCCGGTCCAGAAGCGCCCGGTCGGGACCCTGTTCCCGCTCCGCCGTATCGGTGACCGTTGTCAGCATCCGCTGTCACCTCCTGTCCTTCATATAAGAAATGCTTTGGGAGAGGCTTTTATTGCATGGAGAGGAAATTCTTTTGAGAATTTTCTCACAGGCCCATTATAGCGCGTTTCTCCGGGAATGCAACACAGGACGGGCCCATTCCGGGAAACTTTTCCGCGGGATGCGGAAAAGGTGTTGTACTGGACCGTATTTTTTGGTACACTGAGAGACGAACGACAAAACACGGCCGCGTCCGCGGCCCGGAAAGGACGGAGATTCTCATATGGAACTGCGAGCGGGAGCCAAACTCCACGGCTTTACCGTGCGTTACAGCCAGGAACTGCCCGAGGTCAAGGGCGTCCTCTACCGCATGGAGTACGACAAAAACGGCGCCGACCTGGTCTGGCTGGACCGGGCGGACGACAACAAGACCTTCTGCATCGCCTTCAAGACCATCCCCCAGGACGACACCGGCGTGTTCCACATTCTGGAACACTCGGTACTCAACGGTTCGGAGAAATACCCGGTGAAGGAGCCCTTTGTGGAGCTGCTCAAGAGTTCCCTGCAGACCTTCCTCAACGCCATCACCTACCCGGACAAGACGGTGTACCCGGTGTGTTCCCGGAACGATCAGGATTTCCTCAACCTGATGGACGTGTATCTGGACGCGGTACTCCACCCTCTCAGCGCCTCCGATCCCCACGCGTACCGGCAGGAGGGCTGGCACTATGAACTGGACTCCCCCGACGGCGAACTGACCTGCAACGGCGTGGTACTCAATGAGATGAAAGGGGCCTACGCCGACCCGGACACCCTGGCGGACGCGGGGCTCATGGGCCTACTGTTCCCGGACAACTGCTACGGCTATGAGTCGGGCGGCCACCCGGATCATGTGCCCGAACTGACCTATGAGAACTATCTGGCCAGCTATCACCGGTTCTACCACCCCTCCAACTCCCGCATCTTCCTGGACGGGGACATGGACCTGGACGCGGTGCTGGCAAAGCTGGACAGCTTTTTGAAGGACTTTGACCGCATCGACCCCGACGCGGACATCCCCATGCAGTCCCCGGTGGCTCCGGCGGAGCGCGCCGAGTTCTATGAGATCGGCCCCGGCGAGGACAGGGAGGACAAAGTGCTGCTGTCCGCCGGCTGGGTGTTCGGTGACTGGTCCGAGCGGGAGAAGGTCTACGCCGCCGACGTGCTGGCCGACGCCCTGTGCGGCTCCAACGAGGCCCCCCTGAAAAAGGCCCTGCTGGAGGCCGGCCTCTGCCAGGACGTGTCCATGAGCGTGACCAGCGGCATCCAGCAGAACTTGGTGGACCTGCTGGTCCGCAACACCGGTTTGGACAAAAAGGATCAGGTGTGGGCGACGGTCCGGCGCGTCCTGGAGGAGCAGGCGGCCGGCCTGGACCACGACCGGCTCCGTGCCCTGCTGAACCGGCAGGAGTTCGCCGTCCGGGAGAAGGACTTCGGCACCGCCCCCAGAGGGCTCGTCTACGCCCTCAACTCCCTGGACGCATGGCTCTACGGCGGCGACCCCGCCCAGCCCCTCCGGGACGGGGAACTGTTCGCCTCCCTCCGGGAGAAAGTGGACCAGGGCTGGTTCGAGGCCTTCCTCCGGGAGGTGTTTCTGGACAACCCCCATCAGGCCAGACTGTGCCTGATCCCCTCCAGGACGGCGGGCGAGGAGAAACGGCAGGCCGAGCGGGCCCGCCTGGCGGCCGTCAAGGCCGGCTGGTCCGAGGAGGAGAGGAAGAAGGTCGTGGACGACTTCAAGGCCCTCCGGGCCCGCCAGGAGCGGCCGGACGGCCCGGAAGAGCTGGCCTCCCTGCCCAGGCTGGCGCTGAGCGACATCCCCGCCGCGTGCAAGCCCCTGCCCTATTGGACGGGGGAACTGGAGGGCCGCGCCCTCCTCCACCAGGACGTGGACACCGACGGCATCCTCTATCTGGATCTGCACTTCGACGTGTCCGACCTGCCCCTGACCGAACTGGTCAAGCTGCCCCTGCTGGGCGCGCTGCTGGGACAACTGGCCACTGCGAAGTACGGCGTGCTGGAGTTGCAAAGCCGCATCGAGAGCGGCCTGGGCCGGTTTGCCGTGGCTCCCGCCAGCTACGCCAGGGCCGGCCAGACGGGGCGCGCGACCCCGCTCGTCACCGTCAGCGCCGCCCTGCTGGAGCACCGCAAGGGGGAGGCCAGGGAACTGATCTCCGAGGTACTCCGCCACACCAGGTTCGACGCCGCCCAGGTGTACAACCTGCTCCGCCAGGCCCGCATCAGCCGGGAACAGGCGGTGCTGGGCCGGGGAGACGTCTTCGCCGCCCTACACGGTTCCGCCGCGTGGTCCGCCAGGGGCGCGGTGGACGACGCCTTCCAGGGCGTCGCCCAACTCCGCTGGCTGCAAAAGGCGGAGAGGGAGTTCGAGACCAACGGGACGGCCCTGTGCGGGGAGCTGTCCGCCCTGTGCGAAAAGCTGTTCGTAAAAGAGCGGGTCACCGTCAGCCTCACCGGCCGGATGGACAAAAGCTGGCTGAGGGATGTGCTGTCCGATCTGCCCGCCGGCGGCATGGGCGCCCCCGCCGTCTACCTGCCCGCCGTCCATGCGGCCGAGGGCTACTCCATCTCCGCGGACATCGGTTTCGCCGCCCGGTGCGGCAATCTCACCGCTCTGGGGGAGAAACCCACCGGCACGGCGCTGGTGGCCGCCCAGCTCATCACCCTGGACTATTTGTGGGACGAGGTGCGGGTGAAGGGCGGGGCCTACGGCACCGGCCTGCGGATCCGGGACGACGGCGACGTGTTCTTTACCTCCTACCGGGACCCCCGGTGCGGCCGGTCACTGGAGACCTTTACCGGCGCGGGGGCCGCTCTGCGGGCCTTCTGCGGCAGCGGAGAGGCGCCTGACAAGTATATTATCAGCACCGTCAGCAATCTGGAGCCGGTGGTCACCCCCCGGATGGAGGGGGTGCGGGCCGCCGCCATGCACTTCACCGGCAGGACCCAGGCCGACCGCCAGCGCCAGCGGGACGAGGTGCTGGGCACCACGCTGGACGGCCTCCGGGCCTTCAGCGGAATACTGGATCAGGTCTGCGAAACGGCCTCCATCTGCGTGGTGGGCGGCCAGGAGGCCCTGGACGGCTGCGGGGAAAAGCTGGAGAAACGGGAACCCCTCCAGATGTGATACAGATCAGAAAAGCGCCCCCCGCATTCCGGATGCGGGGGGCGCTTCGCGCGGGGATCGGGGATCAGGCGTTCTCCCACAGGGCGGCGGGATACAGGCCGCTCTCCACCAGGCCGCGGACGGCGCGTTTCACGGACTCCTTGTCCTCTTTGTAGGTGACGCCGTACCACTTGTCGCCGCTGGTGAGTACCTTCACTCTGGCCCTGCCCTCGGTGATGAGGCGGCTGACCACGGAGGGCAGATAGTACTCCCCCTGTTTCGGGTCGTGGGCCAGCGTTTCGTCCAGGAAGGCGGGAAAACGGGCGGCGGCCTCGTCCAGGAAACTGCGGTGGAACCCCCACAGGTTCATGGACACCACCGTGCCGCCGGAAAGGGGGGTCCAGGTGGCCCCGCCGTCCTCGGTAAATTTGGCGTCGTCCCCGTCCTTGGCGATCCGGGTCCGCTCGGTGACGGCGGTAAGATACCCCTCGCCGTCCACCTCGCACACGCCACGGGCCACGGCGCCGTGCTCGGTGACGGTGTTTTTCAGCAGATAGCCCGCCATGGCGTACTCGTACACGTCCCCGTCCGGGTGGGCGGTCAGGTAGTCGTAGATGAGCCGGTAGCCCTCCGGGCCGTAGTAATCGTCGGCGTTGATGACGGCGAAAGGCCCGCGGATGAGATGCCGGGCGGCCAGAGCGGCGTGGGCGGTGCCCCAAGGTTTCACCCGGCCCTCCGGGACGGAATAGCCCTCCGGCAGGTCGTTCAGATCCTGATAGACGTACTCCACAGGGATGACCTTGGACAGCCGGCCGCCGATGGCGGAGCGGAACAGGGCGTCGATCTTCCGGCTGATGACAAAGATCACCCTCTCGAATCCGGCGCGGCGGGCGTCAAAAACGGAGTAGTCGAGGATGAGTTCCCCGTTGGGGCCCACCGGGTCGATCTGTTTCAGGCCGCCGTACCGGCTGCCCATACCGGCGGCCATCACCACCAGGACGGGTTTTGCTGCCATATCGTCACTTCCTGTCTTTTGTTCAGCCGCGGTAGCCGTCGGGGTTCATGGACTGCCACTTCCAGCTGGAGGCGCACATCTCCTCGATGCCCAGTTCCGCCTTCCAGCCCATTTCCGCGAAGGCTTTTTGGGGCTCGGCGTAGCACTCGGCGATATCGCCGGGGCGGCGGGGATCGATCACATAGGGCAGCTTTTTCCCGCAGGCTTTCTCATAGGCGCGCAGCACGTCCAGCACGCTGTACCCCTTGCCGGTGCCCAGGTTGCAGATGAAAAGACCGCAGTTCTGTTCCAGCTTGCCCAGGGCCGCCACATGGCCCCTGGCCAGATCCACCACATGGATGTAGTCCCGCACGCCGGTGCCGTCGTGGGTGGGGTAGTCGTTCCCGTAGACGTGGAGTTTCTCCAGCTTGCCCACCGCCACCTGGGCGATATAGGGCACCAGGTTGTTGGGGATGCCGTTGGGGTCCTCCCCGATGAGGCCGCTCTCATGGGCGCCGATGGGATTGAAGTACCGGAGCAGCGCCACGTTCAGTTCCGGGGCGGCGGCGCAGTAGTCGATGAGGATCTTCTCCTGGAACAGCTTGGTGGTGCCGTAGGGGTTGGTGGTGCCGCCGGTGGGGAAACTCTCCCGGATGGGTACGCTGGCCGGGTCGCCGTACACGGTGGCGGAGGAAGAGAAGATAAAGTTCCTCACCCCGTGCTTTCGCATGACGTTCAGCAGCGTCAGGGTGGATACCAGGTTGTTGGTGTAGTACTCCAAGGGCTTTCGGACGCTCTCGCCCACCGCCTTCAGACCGGCGAAGTGGATGACCGCGCCGATGTCCGGATGGGCGGCGAAGACGGCCTCGGTCTGGGCCGGGTCGCACAGTTCCGCCTTGATAAAGGGGACGGTCTTTCCGGTGATCCGCTCTACCCGGTGAACCGCCTCCTCGCAGGAGTTGGACAGGTTGTCCGCCACCACGATGTCGTAGCCGGCGTTCAAAAGCTCCACGCAGGTGTGGCTGCCGATGTACCCGGCGCCGCCGCATACCAGAACTGACATAAGGGACACCCTTTCTCAAAGTTGGTTTCACGGTAAGTATATACGATTTGGGCGCGGATGGCAAGCGGGAACGGCCGCAAATCCGCTGAGATTTTTGTTGTCACCGTTCCGCTTTTGTGTTAGAATATCGGCAGACGGCGGCAAACGAAAACAGGACGGGGTGAGGCTATGCACATCCATGAATCCGCGGAAAACTATCTGGAGGCCATCCTGGCCCTGGGGGAGAAGGGACCGGTGCGCTCCATCGACGTGGCCCAGTACCTGAACTTTTCCAAGCCCAGCGTCAGCCGGGCCATGAGCCTGCTGCGGGAGAACGGCTATGTGGTCATGGACTCCGGCGGGTTCCTTACCCTCACCGATGCGGGGCTGGAGATCGCCAAACGCATCTACGAGCGGCACCTGCTCATCACCAAGTGGCTGATCCACCTGGGGGTGCCGGAGGAGATCGCCGCCGAGGACGCCTGCAAGATCGAGCACGATCTGAGCGTGGAGTCCTTCGAGGCTCTGCGGGAGCGCATCAACCGGGATCTGGGAAAGGACTGAAATCCCTTATTGAAATTTTCCCGAAAAGATGGTAAGATGGAGTCAATAACGGGGGCGCGCCCCGAAATGAACAAGGAGTGATCATATGGTCAGAGTTATCATGGGACCCAAGGGCACCGGAAAATCCAAATTGATGGTGGACCTCATCAATTCCGCCATGGACGACGAGCGCAATTATGTGGTGGCCATCGTCCACAATTCCAAGCTGAACTTCAAGATCCACTACTCAATCCGGGTGGTGGATACCTCTGAATATATCATCCCGAACTACGATACCCTGCGGGGGTTCCTGTACGGCCTGTACGCCAGCAATTACGACATCACTCACGTGTTCATCGAGAGTTTGAACAAGCTGGTCCCCACCGCCGGCAACAGCGATGTGGAGCCCTTCCTGGACTGGCTGGAAAACTTCTCCCGGCAGAGCGGGATCCAGTATACCATTTCCATCAGCGCGGACGCGGCCCTGGCCAGCGAAGGGGTGCGGAAGTACTTCTACGATCCCGAAGCCTGATCTCAAGAAAAAGCGAAGCCCCGGAGGAGTCCCTCCGGGGTTTCGCTTTTTTCTTTGTCAATCCGTCACATAGGGCAGCAGGGCGACCTGGCGGGCGCGCTTGATGGCCTCGGTCAGCTGGCGCTGATGCATGGCGCAGGTGCCGGTGGTGCGGCGGGGCAGGATCTTGGACCGCTCGGACAGGTACCGCTTCAGCTTGGCGGCGTCCTTGTAGTCGATGTGTTCCACCTTGTCCACGCAGAAGGCGCATACCTTGCGGCGCTTGCGGTTGGAACGGGGCTTTGCGTTATCCATAGCCATTTGGCAGACCTCCTTATTTGAGAATGGGGTGTTCAGAAGGGCAGTTCGCCGTCGTCATCGACCAGTTCGGAGAACTGATCGTCGCCCGACGGGATGCCGTAGTCGGCGGGGGCGGAGGCGGGGGTCCGGTTGTAGTCGCCGCGGTCGCGGTTTCCGCCGTAGCTGTTTCCGCCGCTGTCGCCGTCCCGGCGGGAATCTCCGAAATAGATGTTTTCAGCCACCACCTCGGCGCTGGTGCGGCGGTTGCCGTCCTTATCGGTCCAGTCCCGCATCTGCAGACGGCCCTCCACCACGGCCAGACGGCCCTTGGCGAGGAATTTGGACGCGAACTCGGCGGTGCCCCGCCAGGCCACCACGTCGATCCAGTCGGTGCCCCGCTCGCCGGTGTTCTTGTCCCGGAAGTCCCGGTCCACCGCCAGGCGGAAAGAGGCCACGGGCGTGCCGGTCTGGGTGTGGCGCAGCTCGGGGTCACGGGCCAGCCGGCCCATGATGATGATTCGGTTCAGCATGGTCGGCCCTCCTTACTCGTCCCGGTTGACGATGATGGAGCGCATGACATTGGGATTGATCCGCATCAGACGGTCCAGTTCGGCGGGGAAGGCGGGGTCTGAGGAGAAGGTCATCAGGACGTAGTAGCCCTCGTCCAAGTCGTTGATGAGATAGGCCAGCTTGCGCTTGCCCCACTCGTCCACCTCCGTCACGGTGCCGTGGCCCTCGGCCAACTCCCTGAAACGGGCCACCAGGTTGGCGGTGTCCTCCTCGCCCAGGTTCGGGTTGATGATATAGAGTACCTCGTAGTTGCCGGAAAGTTTTGCCATTGCGTTTGCACCTCCTTATGGTCTTGTGGCCTCCGGCCGCGCCGGAGGCAAGGATGTCGTCCGCCCGCGTATCGGGGCAGACTAAGACATTATACCGGTTTTGGGCCGGTTGTCAAGGGTTTGCGGAAGATTTTTGAGAAAAACCGGACGGAGCGGTTCTCCGGCACACGCCGGAGGGCTACTTTTTTTGAAATTCTTTTCCCGTGATAAGGTAGTTGATGGACACATTGAAATACTCCGACATCCGCAACAGCATGGCGAGGGACGGTTCCCGCCGCCCGTTCTCATAGTGGGACAGGGCTTCCCTGGTGATATTCAAGTCCATGGCGACTTTCTGCTGATTCAGATTTCGCTGCTTTCTGATTTCCCGCAGACCCTTCATGACGCCGCCCCCTTGACAAGAGCGTAACATTGTGTTACACTTGGAATGTTACATTATGTAACATCAAAGGGGCGCAATATTGATCAACGCCTGTCCCAAACCTTATTCTATGTCAATGGAGGAATCAAAATGAGAAAAATCACATCGCTTTTGCTCTCCCTGCTTCTGTTGTTCTCTCTGGCCGCCTGCGGCGGCCCCGATGGTACGGAGGCCACAGATCCGCCTGCCGGAACCAGTGCCTCGTCAGGGCCTGACGCCGCTGACCCCACCGCCGAGCCGGAAAATACCTCGGAGCCTACCCCCGTGACCCCCCAGGACGCCGCCATTGAGGAGACAGTGCTGGTGGACGAGTCCGGCGTGAAGATCACGGCCAAATCCCTGTCCTCCGGCATATTCGGCACGGAACTGGCTCTGCTCATTGAAAACAGTTCCGACACCGATCTGACCGTCCAGGCAAGGAACAGTTCCGTCAACGGGTATATGGTGGAAACCATGATGTCGGTGGATGTGGCGGCGGGGAAAAAGGCCAACGACACCCTGACCTTCCAGTCTTCCAGTCTGGAAGCATGCGGCATTGAGACCATTGCAGATATGGAGTTTTCCTTCCACATTTTTACCACCGATGGCTGGGATACTTACCTCGACACCGACCTGATCCAACTTAAGACCTCCGCCGCCGACAGTTATCAATATGCGTATGACGACAGCGGAACACCTCTCTACGAGGGGGACGGGGTCACTATTGTCTCCAAGGGCCTCTCCGAGGGGGATTCCATTTTTGGCACATCTCTGATGCTGTACATTTACAATTCCAGTGAGCAGGGTATCACCGTCCAGGCGCGGGATGTGTCTGTCAACGGATTCATGGTGGAGGACATCTTCTCAGAGGAATTGGCGCCCGGGAAGCGCGCCATTGCCAGCCTTACCCTCATGAGTTCCGATTTGGAGGAAAACGACATTACGACGATTACGGACATGGAGTTGTCTTTCCACATTTTTACCACCGACGGCTGGGACACGATCCGGGATACCGATGTGATTACCCTTACCTTCTAACTAAACCCCTGGCACGGACACAAAAAAGGTCCCTTCGGCACACGCCGGAGGGACCTTTTCCCCACCGTTCAGAACTCCGCGTTCCCCACGGTGCGCGGGTGCGGTTCTACGTCCCGGATGTTGCTGACGCCGGTGAGATACATCACCATCCGCTCAAAGCCAAGGCCGAACCCGGCGTGGCGGCAGGAGCCGTAGCGCCGCAGGTCCAGATACCACCAGTAGTCCTCTTTCCGGAGCCCCAACTCGGCCATCCGCTTTTCCAGCACGTCCAGCCGCTCCTCGCGCTGGGAGCCGCCGATGATCTCCCCGATGCCGGGCACCAGGCAGTCGGCGGCGGCCACGGTCCTGCCGTCGTCGTTGAGGCGCATATAGAACGCCTTGATCTCCCTGGGGTAGTCGGTGACGAACACCGGCTTTTGGTAGACCTGTTCGGTGAGGTAGCGCTCGTGTTCGGTCTGGAGGTCGGCGCCCCAGTCCACCTTGAAGTCGAACCTGTCGTTGTTCTTTTTGAGGATCTCCACGGCCTCGGTGTAACTCACCCGGCCGAAGTCGGAGGAGGCCACATGCTCCAGCCGCTCCCTCAGGCCTTTGTCCACGAAGGAGTTGAAAAAGCCGATCTCGTC
>CAYPEE010000003.1:269-36924 GCA_964409665.1 uncultured Oscillospiraceae bacterium | reverse complement strand
CCCCTCCCGGACCGCCCGGATGTAGCCGGGGATGTCGGTGTGGGCGGGGCACTCGTCCTGGCAGGGAACCAGCCCCTGGCCCTCTTTCCGCAGCCGCTCCACAATGGAGCCGGTGGGACACACCGCCACGCAGGCGGTGCAGAACCGGCAGTCGGAGTCGATGAGCAGGCCCTTGACGGGGGCCACGATCACGGTGTTCTTCTTGCTCCGCGTGAAGTCGATGGCTTTGACCCCGCGGACCTCATGGCACATACGCACGCAGCGGCCGCACTTGATGCAGCGCTTCATGTCATGGCTCATGATGGGGTTCTCGTCGTTCCGGGGGGAGGTCATGGGCTTGTGGACGGTGCGCACGGCGGACACGCCGATGTACTGGATCATGCTCTGCAGTTCGCAGTTGCCGTACTTGGGGCAGCCGTCGCACTCGGCGGGGTGGTTGCTCAGGATCAGCTCCATGGCCAGTTTTCGCTGGTTCTTGACGGTCTCGGTGTCGGTCTCGATGACCATGCCGTCCTCCGCGTCCAGGGTGCAGGCGGTCTCGATGGAGGAGGCGGTCTCGCCGGGACGGCGGACCTCCACCACGCACATCCGGCAGCCGCCCCAGGGCTCCAGCGCCGGGTGGCTGCACAGCGTGGGGATGTAGATCCCGTTGTCCGTGGCGGCCTTCAGCACCTTGACGCCCGGCTCCACCTGACAGGGGGCGCCGTTGATGGTAATTTGAATCATGTCGGATCGCTCCTTTTCGGTCGTTTCATATCGCAAGATCGTCTTTCGATCCGTATGCGGCTCGCGCGCCCGGCGTCCGGCGGGCGCCGCCCCGGGTCCGCTCCGAAAATATCCTGTCCCATAACGTCCTCTCCGTCAAGCCTCAAATTCTACCACGGCGTGGGTCTCGGCGGAGCGCATGGCGGCCTCCATCAGCCGCATGACCCGCAGGGCGTGCGCCCCGGTGACGATCTGGGGGGCCTTGCCGTCGATGGCGTCCACCAGGTTCAGATACAGTTCGTTGTTGTCGAAGTCCACCTCGGGCAGGGGGAGCGTCTCCACCGAGCCGTCCCCCCGGGGGGCCATGGTCTTGGTAAGGCCGGCTCCGGCCAGGATGGGCCTGGCGTCCTTGTCCTCCCAGGAGCGCAGGCGCACTATTTTGCCGGCACAGTCCCAGTTGTCGATGACCGCGGTGCCGTCCGTCCCCGCCAGGAACCACAGAGGCAGGGCGGCGAAGTGGCAGGTGCCCACCTCCAGAACGGCGGTGAGGCCGCTCTCAAAGGTCAGGTGGAGTTTGAAACCGTCGTCCACCTCGTCGGAGAGGACGTGGGTCAGATCGCAGAAGACCCGGGCGACCTTTTCCGGCACCATGATCAGCAGGCGGTCCAGCAGGTGAACGCCCCAGTCCAGCATCATGCCGCCGCCGAACTCCTCTCTGGCCCGCCAGTCGCCGGGAATGCCCCGGGAGCCCTGGACCCGGCACTCGATGTTGAACACTCTGCCCAGCAGCCCGTCGTCCAGAATCTTTTTGGCAATGAGGAAATCCCTGTCCCAGCGGCGGTTCTGCCGGGGATAGAACACCTTGCCTGTCTCGGCGGACACCGCCAAGACCTCCTCCAACTGTTCGCTGTCCATCATCACGGGCTTTTCGCACAGCACATGCTTGCCCGCGCGCATGGCGGAGATGGCCTCCTCCCTGTGGAGGTGGTTGGGCGTGGCGATGAGTACGATGTCCACCGCGGGATCGTCCAGAATGTCCTGATAGGCGGGATAGACGCGGTAGCCCCGTTCCCTGGCCCACGCCTCCCGGGCGGGGTCGATGTCGCAGATGCCGCTGAGGGAGAGAATGTCCCCGATGTCGGAATCGTTGGGCCGGAGTTTACCCTCCCGCTGGCCGGGGACTCCCGCCCAGATGGCGTTGCCGGTGCCGGACGCGATGGCCACGGCGTGACCGCTGCCCATGCCGCCGCAGCCCACGATAGCGATGTTTTTCATGCTTGGTCCCTTCCTTTGCTCAAACGTCCCGGCGTCCCGCTCAGATCACGAACTGCTCCATGTAGCGCTTGCTCAGGCGCAGGCTGTTGAGTACGGCCTCCCGGGAGCCCTCAAAGGCCTTATCCTCGATCTCGATGCAGGTACAGCCGTCGTATCCGATGTCGGTGAGGGCGCTGACGTACCTGCCCCAGTCCACGTCGCCCAGGCCGGGCAGCTTGGGGGACATGAAGTCCAGGGGATAGGCCATGATACCCACCTGATCGAGTTTGTCCGGGTACAGCTTGATGTCCTTGTAGTGGACGTGGAAGATCTTGTCCCGGAACTCGTAGATGGGCTTGATATAGTCGATCATCTGCCACACGAAGTGGGAGGGATCGTAGTTGATGCCGAGGTTATCATAGGGCAGCAGTTCAAACACCTTTTTCCAGATGGCGGGGGTGGTCATCAGATTCTGTCCGCCGGGCCACTGGTCGGGGCCGAACAGCATGGGGCAGTTCTCGATGGCCACCTTCACGCCCTGTTCCCTCGCCAGGTCCAGAATGGGGGGCCAGATCTCCTTCACCAGTTCCAGGTTTTCCTCCACGGTCTTGGTCTGGTCCCGGCCGATGAAGGTGGTGACCATGCCCACGCCCAGCCTGGCGCTGGCGCGGATCAGATTCTCCAGATGCTCGACGGCCGCGGCCCGTTTGGTCAGGTCGCCGTCCATGGTGTTGGGGTAATAGGCCAGGGACGAGATCTCGACGCCCTTGCTCTTGGCATAGTCCAGAATATGGGCGGCGTAGGCGCCGTCCTCCAGCACCCGCTCCGCGTCGATATGGCTTACCCCCGCGTAGCGGCGCTCCGCCTTGCCCTGAGGCCAGCAGGCCACCTCCACGCACGCGAAGCCCAGGGAGGAGGCGATGTCCATCATCTCCTCATAGCCGGACTGGTCCAGAATTGCGCTGACAAATCCCAGTTTCATAGTTCGCAGCCTCCTTATCCGTCAAAACTTGACCTCTTTGCCCTCTTTGTCGGACCGGTAGATGGCCTCCAAAATCTGGGTCACCACGAAGGCCTCCTCCGGCTTCACCAGGGGCTCGGTATCGTTCAGAATGGCCTCCAGCCATTGTTTGGCCTCCGCCACGCCGGGCTCGCCGTTGGCCCCCTCAAAGTAGGCCACGTTGCCCTTGGCGGAGATGTGCTCCTCCATCAGCTGACCGTTGCGGCCCCGGTTGTAGATGAGCTGGTCCACAGGATAGCCCATGCCGGACAGGATCTCGGCGCCGGCCTTGGTGCCGCACAGGGTGGTGGACGCCTCCTTGGAGTCCCGCAGATTGATGGCCCAGGCGGCCTCCAGATTGATGAGGGCGCCGTTCTTCATCTTAATGAAACCCATGGCGGAGTCCTCCACCTCGTAGGTCTCGGGGTCCCATGGGCCGAACTCGTTGCCCTCGGTGGCCTGGGGCAGATGGCCCAGCTTGTAGAACACCTTGCCGCTGACGGTGTCGGGCTCATAGTTGTTCATGCACCACAGGGTGATGTCCAGGGCGTGGGTGCCGATGTCGATGAGGGGGCCGCCGCCCTGGAGGGCCTTGTTGGGGAACACGCCCCAGGTGGGCACGGCGCGGCGGCGGACGGCGTGGGCCTTGCCGTAGTAGATCTCGCCCAGATCGCCGGCGTCGCAGGCCCTCTTCAGGTTCTGGACCTCGGGGCGGAACCGGTTCTGATAGCCGATGGTGAATTTCTTGCCGGACTTCTTCCAGGCGTCCAGCATCTTCTGGGCGTCGGCGCTGGTGTGGGCCATGGGCTTTTCGCACATGACGTGCTTGCCGGCCTCGAAAGCCGCCACGGTGATGGGGGCGTGGGCCACGTTGGGGGTGAGGACATGGACCACGTCGATGGCCGGATCCTTCAGCAGCTCGCGATAGTCGGTGTACACCTTGGCGCCCGGAGCGCCGTACTCCCCGGCCAGCCTGACGGCCCGCTCCTCCACGATGTCGCAGAAGGCCGCCACGTCGCACAGGGCGGCCTGGCTCTTCAGGGCGGGCAGATGTTTGTTGTTGGCGATACCGCCGCAGCCGATGATGCCAACCTGCAGTTTTCCGTCTTTCATTGTCGTTTCCTCCTTAAAATGTATCCGAAAGATCAGGCGTTGAGGTTCCTGTTCATCAGCGCCACAAAGTGCCGCAGCTGCTCCTCGGAGTCGATGGTGTCGTCGAAGTGGTGGCCCTCGTACTCGCTGGCGATGTAGCCCTTGTAACCCAGGCGTTTGACCTCAGCGATGATCTCCTCGAAGGGGATGCAGGGGTCGTGCTCGTCGTTGTCCAGATAGTAGAACTTGCCGTGCATATAGAAGGCGCAGTCGATCATGTCCTTCCACTGCTCAATCCTGGCGGGGGCGGAGAACTTGGCGAACATCTCCTGGGCGGTGTGTTTCTCGATCTCGTTGAAGTCGCCGTTTTCCACCACGGAGTAGTCGGCCTTCTGCCGGTGCAGCTCCACGATCTCAGCCAGTTTCTCGGGCCGGCAGCCGAAGGAGACGGCCTGGTCCAGATACAGCTTGTGGGGCATGGTCTGGAAGATGGAGAAGTCGGGCACGAATCCCAGCCAGCCCTTGCCCTCCCCCTTCATGATCTCGAAATACTCCTTCCACACGGGGACCTCGGGATGATGGGGGTGGTGCATCTCGATGGTGAGTTTCACGCCCAGTTCCTTGCAGAAGGGGATCATCTGCCGGAAGATCTTGGGGGAGATGGCGTGCTGGGTGCGCACCATGGGGAAACCCGCCTTCTTGGCGTAGATCAGGTCGTTGACGGTGAACTGGATGATTTCCTCCTCGGTCAGGTCCCGGTCGGAGCGGATGCCCATGTCGATGTAGGCGCTCCAGCACACGGGCTCCAACTCGTACTTCTTCAGCAGGGCCCTGCACTCCGCCAGCCACTCGTCGGAGGGATAGGGGTATTCGGGCACCATCTGGGCGGCCACGATCTCCACGCCCTGGTAGCCCATGTCCTTGGCCTTTTTCAGGACCCCCTCAAAATCCAGTTTCTCATGGATGAACTCGGTGGAAAAGCTGTAGAGGGAGATGCCGATCTTGATGTCGCTCATTGCAATTTACCGTCCTTTCTCAAACCGCCGTCCTGGTCTCGGTCACATCGCTGTCCAGCACCAGGTACTGGCCAAAATAGCCGGTGTAGGGTACGCGGTGTTTCATGTACACGTTGAGGCTGTGCTCGCCGGGGGCGATGCCGCCGTCCTGCCGCACGAAGATCACGGCGGGGGTGCGGACAAACCAGTACTCCTTGAAGCACTCGGGCAGTTCGGAGAGCAGGAAGTCCTTGCCGTTGAGCTTGAAGGAGATCCTGCCCGCGGGGATCTCCTGGCCGTCCAGTTTGAAACTGAGGGCCTCGATGCAGCTGAGGAACACGCCCCGGTAGGACGGGTACTTGATCTTGAACTGATAGCCGATGGTCACGCCGTCCACCGTCACGTTCTCGATGTCGTCCTTGCAGATCAGGATCTTGTTATACGCTTGAAAGTCCATAATATCCCTCCGTTACGGCGCGAGGCGCCGGTATTGTGATTTAAGCATATCATCCGGCCTGCCGGACGGCACCCGAATTCATGTCGGTTTTCCACTTAAAAAAATGTCATACTTCCATTGCGTCGGGGAAAAGACGAAATACCGCGCAAAAAACCGCCCCGATTTTTTGCGCTTTCCCCTGGTCGCCGGCGGTGAAAAACCGTCCGGAGCGGCTCAGATGCCCGCTCCGGACGGTTTTCCGGTCCTTTTTCCCGTTACAGCTCCCGGATGAGGTTGAGGAACTTCACCTCGTGGGGGAGCATCTGCATGGTCAGTTCCAGCCTGCCGTCCTCGCACTCCTGGTAGCGCACCGTCCGGTGGGGGTGGACGATGTCCCGCAGGTAGCGGATGTCGTGGGGCTGGAGGTCGTCGATGATGCCGTAGCGGAGCCACTCGTCGAACAGGCTGCCCGACTCCCGGTTGAGGGTGGCGGTGATGACCTTGTACCGGCCGGGCTGAAGGCCGCCCAGACTCACCGAGATGTCCCGCGTGGCGGCGTCGCCAAAGACGGTGTAGGCGTTGTCATAGGTGACTCCCTCGCCGCTGGACAGGCAGTAGACGTTGGTGAAGTGGGCGTAGTTGTACAGCACGATATTATAGGTGTTGATGGCGTTGGTGGTGACCAGCATCCGGCCCGTCTTCTCCACCAGAAGGGTGTTGATGGAACTGAACCGCTTGAGGGCGGTGAAACCGGGCTTTTTCAGCCCGTCCTTGGAGAGGATGCCGGTGCCGCCAAAGAGAATGCGGGGGGTGTCCACGTACTCGGCGTCCACGTCGGACAGCTGCCAGTAGCCGATCACGTCCACCAGGCCGATGAGGTCGATGGTATTCTTGGCGATGAACGTGGCCTGGTAGCAGCTGTCGTTGACATGGTTGCGGGTGCGCACGTCGGGCCCGAAGGCCGTGACCCAGATGGGCAGGCGGTCCAGGCCCGACCGGTCCAGAATGTCCCGGACCTCCTGAACGCAGTCCCGCACATAATCCGGGTTGGGGGAGAACACGAAGTGGACGGAGCCGTCCTCCCGGACGGTGCGGACGTGGGGCACCGCGCACAGGGAGAAAAAGTCGAAGGCGACGCCCTCTTTTCGCATGAGCAGGAGGGTCTTTTCCAGAAAGTCCGGCTCCATGGCGATGTTGTGGTCCGGACCGCCCACCAGCATATTGGGCAGCCATTCCTTGATCATGGAGCGCACCGCCTTGTATCTGCGGGTGTAATCCTCCGGCCGCTCCAGCAGGGTGAGCATGACGTCGTGCAGCGCACCGATCTCCACCCCCCATTTTTCCACCTCATTGGCGCCGAAGGTGTTGACGCAGTGGCGGAGCAGGGCGGACACCTTGTCGAGAAAGGCCCGGTCAGAGGGCTGGGACTGGGGTTTCCCGCCCCGGTAGATGACCCTGCTCTCGGACAGCAGGATGTAGTCCCCCTTCAGGGACAGGTCCAGAAAGGGGATCATCTTCAGGGACAGGAGCAGTTCGATAATGCGGTCGAAATGGGAGAAGTTGTAGTGGCCGTCGGACATCTTGGGGATGGCCTCGTCGGTGAGAACGCTCTCCAGCCGGGCGTACTGGAAGCCGATCTCATCCTGGAGCAGCCGCAGCTGGCTCTCCACGCCCACGCTGGCCAGGCTCTGGATGGTGCCCACGTTGATCATGGTCCTCCAGATGGGACGAATGGGCGTAAAGCGGCTCACGTCCTCCACCTTGTACTCCACCTGGTCCGGGAAGCGGTAGGTGCCCATGGAGCCGGGGGGCTCAGAGCCGGCCAGGATCTGCAGGTTCGTGCGCACGCTGTCCAGTTCCACCACCTCGAAGGGGGAGGCCTCCGCCGCCTCGGGCGGCCGCTCCGCCAGGGCGCGGCGCAACTCGTTGGGGGCCATGTTGTACTCCTTGCGGATGGCGGCGTTCAGGGCGCTTACGTTGGGGAAACCGTTGTTGTAGGCGACGGCGGTGATGGTCTGCCCGGTGCGGCGCAGGTCCTCCACCGCGTGGCGCAGGCGCACGTCCTGGAGGTAGGTCTTAAAATTCTTCCCCGTCATCTTCTTAAACAGCCGGGACAGATAAGAGGGGGACAGGTATGCCTGACGGGCCAGATCCTCCAGTTGGAGTTCGTGCATATAGTTGCTCTCGATGTAGGAGATGATCTGCCGGCCCCGCCGCTCGTTGGACAGGCCCCCGGCGAGATCCGGCTCCGAGGCCACGAAATGGGTGGTGTTTAAGTAGTACAGCAGGGAGTAGCACAGTTCCAGCTGCCGCAGATCCCCGCTGTCTCCCCCCTCGAAGTAGTTCAGGGCCAGGTGAGAGAGCATCTGCCGCAGCATGGAGTAGTCCCGCTCCCCGTCCTCCGCCGAGTTGCAGACCAGATACCCCAGCCCCCGGCCGGACTTGCCCTGGGCGAAGAAGTCGTAGTCCATGCGGATGGTCATCAGCAGGTTGCTACCGTGGCCGGTGACGGTGTACGGGGTGTCCGCCTCCACCAGCATGATGCCGTTGTTGTTGAGATAGCAGGCGTGGTCGTCCACCTCCACCTGCACCTCGCCGTTGAGGATGAACAGAAAACAGACGTTGTGCCAGATACGGCGGTAGCTGCCCTGGACGGACAGCACGCTGATGTCCGCTATGGGCGGATTGCTGGTCTGATATGGCATCTGAGGTCCCTCCTTTGACTCTGCTTCTATATATTATATACTCGTATTATACGCATATTATATACTTATATTATAAGCATCGGGAGTAAAAAATCAACATCAATTTTTTGCCCATCGGCCCGTTTCGCTGGCAGCCTTTGGATTTCTTTCCGGGAAAACTCAAATATTTGGGCCGATATTCCGCAATAAATTAATAGCAAGTTTGCCCTTAAAGGCTTAAAGTAAGGACAGACAGGGGAAATCACCCCATCGGAGTCTCCGGTTCCATTCGGAACAACAATATCGACAGGAGGGCTGCCAAACATGATCCCTGAGAAGTACCTGAACGATCCCAAGTACAAGGTTGTCCCCACCAAATTTGGCGACGAGACCATCGACGTCATCTACCGGAAAATGCGAAAGCCCCTCTCCCGGGCAGAGCAGGACGCCCTGCCCCCTGAGGAGCGGGATATGTTTTCCTTCGTGGCGGACTTCAACCAGCGCACCTACGACGCCGCCCCCGGCATCATCTGCCACCAGGACGTGGCGGTTCCCCTGCGGGACGGCGTCACCATCTACGTGGACATCTTCCTGCCCAAGGACAGCGGCCCGGTGCCCATCATCGCCTCCTGGAGCCCCTTCGGCAAACGCCCCGGAGACGGTTTCGCCGAGTGGCAGCTCATGGGCGTGCCTCCCCGCACCGTGTCCAAGATGTCCAAGTTCGAGTCCGCCGACCCCGGCTACTGGTGCCGCCACGGCTACGGCATCGCCAACGTCGATCCCCGCGGCATCGGCCACAGCGAGGGCGACGCGGTGTTCATGGGCACCCAGGAGGGCCGCGACGGCTATGATTTCGTCGAGTGGTGCTCCCAGCAGCCCTGGTGCGACGGCCGGGTAGGTCTGTTCGGCAACTCCGGCGTGGGCATGGCCCAGCTGCGCATCGCCGCCCAGGTCCCGCCCCATCTGGTGTGCATCGCCCCCTGGGAGGCCACCGGCGACCTCTACCGCGAGTCCATGCGCGAGGGCGGCATCCCCGGTTTCTACGCCGAGAGCGTCATCGGCATGGTGGCCGGCGACGGCTACATCGAGGACCCCCTGGCCATGGCCGACGCCTATCCGCTGTTCAACGCCTACTGGGCGGATAAGGTGCCCGAGTTCTCCAAGGTCCGTATCCCCACCTACTATACCGCCTGCTGGAACCACTTCCACGACCGGGGCTCCTTCGAGGGCTTCCGGGGCATCAAGTCCCGCCTGAAGTGGATGCGCGCCCACCGGGAGTTCGAGTGGCCCGATACCTATAACTACTATAACATCGAGGAACTGCGCGCTTTCTTCGACCGGTACCTGAAGGACATCAACAACGGTTTCGAGTTCGTGCCCAAGGTCCGGGTGGAGGTCATGGACGCCTACGACTACGACTTCCGCACCAACCGCCCCGAGAAGGAGTTCCCCCTGGCCCGCACCGAGTACCGGAAACTGTACCTGAACGCCGCCGACGGCTCCATGTCCCCCGACGCCCCCGCCCAGAACGCCACAGTCTCCTTCGACGCTAAGAACGACGTGCTCAACTTCGACTACGTGGTGCCCGAGGAGACCGAACTCACCGGCTATATCTCCCTGTACGCCTGGGCCTCCGTCAAGGGGTTCGACGATATGGACCTGTTCTTCACCGTGAAAAAGCTGGGGGAGGACGGCAAGGAGATCCCCGTCCACGTACTCAGCGAGCCCCACCCCGGCGCCTGGACCAAACTCCGCCTGTCCATGCGGCATCTGGACCCCAAGTCCAAGAGCTGGAAACCCGAGCAGACCTTCGACCGCATCGAGAAACTGGAGGAGGGCGTGCCCGTGGAGTTCGCCGTCACCTTCTTCCCATACAGCCGCATCTGGCACAAGGGCGAGACGCTCCGCCTCCAGATCGCCGGCCGCTACATCCGGGACGAGGGCTGGTTCGAGCGGCTGGAGTGGGCCCCCGAGAACGCCGGCGTGCAGACCTTCCACACCGGCCCCGACTTCCCCGCCTACCTGCAGATCCCCTTTATCCCTCCGAAGTACAAGAGCTGCGGCTATGAACTTCGCTGAGACAGGACCGGGACAACAGAAACCGCGTTGAAAGGAGGCATTCCCCTTGGAAGTGCTGGAACTGAAGCACATAACCAAAGAATATCCCGGCGTCACCGCCCTGGACGACGTATCCATCTCCTTCCGCCAGGGCGAGGTCCACGCCCTCATCGGTGAGAACGGCGCCGGAAAGTCCACCTTTATCAAAACCATCGCCGGCGCCATCCAGCCCACCTCCGGCGAGATCTGTATCGACGGCAAGAGTTACGACCGGCTCACCCCCGCCCAGGCCCTGGATCTGGGCGTGGCGGTGGTCTACCAGGAACTGATCCAGTTTGAGGCCATGACCGTCATGGACAATCTGTTCATGGACATGAAGGACGTCAAGGGCATCTTTGTGGACGACGCCGCCCGGGCCAAAAAGACCCGCGAATTGCTGGACCGGTTCAACTGCCCGGTCTCCCCCAAGGCCATCATACGGGATCTGTCCATCGCTAACCGGCAGATCATCGAGATCATCAAGGCCGTGGTGAAGAACGCCAAGATCGTCATCATGGATGAGCCCACCGCCGCCATCACCGTGGAGGAGCAGCAGCATCTGTTCGAGATCGTCCGGGAGCTGAAGAGCAACAACGTCACCGTCATCTACATCTCCCACCGCCTGGAGGAACTGTTCGAGATCTGCGACCGGGTCTCGGTCCTGCGGGACGGCCAGTACATCACCACCATCGACATCAGCGAGACCGACAAACAGGGCCTCATCAACCTGATGGTGGGCCGCGAACTCAGCGAGACCTATCCTCCCAAGCCCCCCTGCGGGGACGAGGTGGTCCTCCAGGTGAAGGACCTGTCCGGCAACGGCGTGGAACACATCTCCTTTGAGCTCCACAAGGGCGAGATCCTGGGCTTCGCTGGTCTGGTGGGCGCCGGCCGCACGGAGTTGATGCACCTTCTCTACGGCAACGCCAAAAAGACCGGCGGCGAGATCATCATGAACGGGCAGTCCATGGAGTTCCATCATCCCCGCGACGGACTGAAGGCCGGCATCGGCCTGGTGCCGGAGGACCGCAAGTTCCAGGGCTGTTTCCTGGAAAAACCCCTTTACTGGAACATCTCCATCTCCGACATCGACACCCTCAGCCACGGCACTTTCGTGGACCGCAAGGCGGAGATGAAACAGGCGGAGGATTACAGGAGCGCCATGCGGATCAAGACCCCCGACATGAAGGTGCTGGCCATGTCCCTGTCCGGCGGCAACCAGCAGAAGGTGGTCATCGCCAAGATGCTGGCCGCACTGCCCGACATCCTCATTTTTGACGAGCCCACCCGCGGCATCGACGTGGGCGCCCGCCACGAGATCTATCAGATGATGGTCGATCTGACCCAGCAGGGCAAGTCCATCCTGATGGTGTCCTCCGATATGGAGGAACTGCTGGGTATGTCCGAACGCATCGTGGTCCTCCATGAGGGACATCAGACCGGTATCCTCACACGGGATCAGTTCTCTCAGGAAATCGTTATGACACTGGCGTCCGGCTGATGCGGGCCCAGGGATTTGAGAGGTGTAAAAAATGGAAAAAACATCTGAACGCAAACCCGCAGTCGCCCGCAAGCTCACGCCCGGGCACGTGTTCTCCGAGTTGTCCATGCCCATCCTGCTGCTGCTTCTGATCGTGGTATTCGCCATCCTGTCCCCGAACTTCCTGACTCCCCTGAACCTGACCAACATTCTGGTGCAGAACGTCCACATCGCCGTCTGCTCCTGCGCCGTAATGATGATCATGGTCTCCGGCGGCACCGACTTGTCCATCGGCTATCAGATGTCGGTGGCGGCGGTTCTCATGGCCAAGACCATCAGCGAGGGCCTCCTGCCCGTCCCCGTGGCCATCATCCTGGGCATCCTGCTGTGCATGGTGCTGGGCGGTTTCAACGGCCTGATGGGACAGTTGCTAAAGAGCCACACCATGATTATCACCCTGGGCACCATGGCCATCTTCCAGGGCATCTCCTATCTGATCTCCGACTCCAAGTCCTTCCGCAATCTGCCTGACAGCTTCATGTATCTGGGCCAGGGCCGCCTGTTCGGCGTCATCCCCGTGAACGTGGTCATCATGCTGGTCATCGTCGTCATCGTGGGCGTCATCATGGGCATGACCTCCATCGGCCGCAAGATCTACGCCTGCGGCGACAACCCGGAGGCCGCCCGTCTGGCCGGCCTGAACGTGGCCCGCATCAAGGTCCTGGTGTTCATCTTCGCCGGCCTGCTGGTGGGCATCTCCGCCCTGCTGCTGGCCGCCCGCGCCGGCTACGCGGATTCTGGCACCTCCGGACCGGGCATCGAGTTCACCGGCATCACCGCCTGCGTGCTGGCCGGCGTGGCCCTGAAGGGCGGCGAAGGCACCCTGTGGAAGGTCATCGTGGCCGTGTTCGTGCTGGGCGTGCTGTCCAACGGTATGCAGCTCATCGGCCTGGGCACCTATCCCCAGTACATCGCCCGCGGCGCCATCATGCTGATCTCCCTCTACCTCAGCAACCGCAACTCCAAAGCCATGTAATGCGCTTGCCCAAACGCAAGTCATTAAATATGGACCCACCCAAATATTTTAAGGAGGAAACAAAAATGAAAAAAGTATTCGCCCTTCTGATGGCCCTGGTCATGGTGTTCGCACTGTGCGCCTGCGGCCCCGCCGACAGCGGCAATCCCAGCGAGCAGCCCTCCGGCGCCGCCACCGAGCAGCCCTCTGAGTCCGGCGGAGAGGAACAGCCCTCCGAGCAGCCCTCCGAACCCAGCGAAGGACCCGCGCCCGGCGGCGACTTCGACCCCACCGGCATGAAGATCGGCTTCGTGACCTTCGGCCCCGGCGAGTTCTTCAACGCCCTGGCCGACACCTATGTGTCCACCTTCGAGGCCGAGGGCTGGGAGGCCTCCTACACCGACGGCGAGTTCAACCCCGAGGCTCAGATCGCCGCCGCTGAGAACTACATCGCCATGGGCGTGGACGTGCTGGTGATCTGGGCCGTGGCTCCCGAGGCCATGAGCGGCGTGGTGCAGTCGGCCATGGATCAGGGCATCAAGGTCGTCGCCTTCGTGGGCGATCTGCCCCAGTACAACCTGCGGATGCGCGCTGAGGACGCCGATCTGGCCTCCAATCTGGCCAAGCTGGCCGCCAAGTGGATCGACGAGACCTACGCCGACGCCCCCGACCACTCCGTCCCCGTGGCCGTCCTCTCCTGCCGCGCCGCCGACACCGGCGTGATCCAGGCCGACGAGCTGCTGAAGATCGCCGACTACTCCACCAAGGCCGCTGAGCCCACCGAGTTCGAGCAGTCCGACGAGACCGCCACCACCGGCCAGACCGCCGCCGAGAACCTCTATACCACCAACCCCGAGATCAAGGTGTTCCTGAGCCCCCACAACGGCCTGGCCAACGGAATCAACGCCTTCTACACCAGCATGAGCTCCCCCGTCACCGATTACAGCGACATGGGCATCTTCTGCATCAACGGCGATAACTCCACCACCGACAGCATCAAGGACTCCACCGAGGGCAAGTCTCCCCTCCGCGGCACCGTGATGACCGGCTCCGTGCAGCAGACCGCCAACGAGATGCTGACCTACGTCACCGGTTTGATGGACGGCACCTATGAGGACGGCTTTGTGTCTGACGCCCGCCTGCTGTTCGTCTATGACGAGACCATCGACGAGTATCAGTCCACCGGCGACGTCACCTCCATCACCGCCGAAGACTTCAACTGAGCCGGCGGACCGGCGCTCATAATTTAAGACTCACTTGCGCGGGAGCGTGTGCCGCTGACCGGCACACGCTCCCTCCCGTTTCACGGTTCCCATTCTCTCCGGGGCGTGACGTCAACCGATCACGGCCCATATTCTGAAAAAGCGAGGCGGATCACTATGAGTAAAGTATTGGGTCTCTCCTTCGGCCGGAAGATGAGCAACACCGAGGTCATGGTCAAACAGGCCCTGATGACCTGTCAGGATGCCGGGCACGAGATCCGGTTCATCCGGGTCAACGATCTGGACCTGAAGGACTGCACCGGCTGCATTGCCTGCGTGCTGGGCATGATCCGGGGCGGCAAGGGCAGCTGCGTGCTGAAAGACGACTGCCACATCATCGACGACGCCATTATGGACTGCGACGCCCTGATCTTCGGCTGCCCCACCTTTGAAATGACCCCCACCGGCACCTTCAAGACCCTGTGCGACCGGATGGGCCCCTCCCACGACCTGTCCTTCCGCAAGGTGGCCATCGAGGAGGGCCTTGCCGCCGGCAAGGACCCCGACAAGCTGCCCGACCAGCGCTGCCTGAAACCCCGCGTAGGCGCTTTCTTCTCCGTGGGCGGCGCCATGACCAAGAACTGGCTGGCCTTCATGCTGCCCACCATGTACTGCCTGACCCTGTCCATGGGCATCGACGTGGTGGACACCTATGAGTACCACGGCGCCATGGCCCACTACCACGTGGTGGGCAATCAGCCCGTGATGGACCGCATGACCGAGATGGGCAGACACGTGGTGGACGCCCTGGCCCACATGGACGACGAGGAGGAGCGCCGCCGCTGGCGGGGCGACCACGAGGGCGTGTGCCCCGTGTGCCACTGCGATATGCTCACCGTGTCCCAGGACAAAAAGAGCATCGAGTGCCCCGTGTGCGGCACCTACGGCACCTTCACCGTGGAGGACGGCAAACTCATCGCCCACTTCAGCGAGAAGGAGCAGGCCCGCTCCCGGCTGCGCTACGCCGGCAAGCTGGAGCATTCCACCGAGATCAAGACCTGCGCCGCCGGTCCCGACCAGCTCCCCAATGTGAAGGAGCTGCTGAAACCCTATCAGTGGGAGTGATCGAGATGAATACCCTGACAGCCGACATTTGCATCGTGGCCGCCGGACCCTCTGGTCTGGCAGCCTCCGTCACCGCCGCGGAAAACGGTCTCAGCGCCGTCGTGCTGGAGAAGAACTCCATGGTGGGCGGCACCGCCAATATGGGCATGGGTCCCTTCGGCGTGGAGAGCCGCATCCAGAAGAACAACATGATCACCCTCACCAAGGAGGAGGTCTTCCACCAGATGATGGAGTACACCCACTGGCGGATCGACCCCCGGAAATTGCGGGAGTACATCTGGAAGTCCGGCTCTACCATCGACTGGCTGGAGGACATGGGCGTTCAGTTCGCAGGCGTGGCCAAGTATTTCCCCTCCGCCGCCCCCACCTGGCACGTGGTGATCCCGGAGGGCGGCGGCAAGCCCGGCCCCCGGGCGGCCAGCGCCATGAACAAGGTGCTGTATGAGAACGCCCTGGAACTGGGGGTCCAGTTCCTGCTGAACACCCCCGCCACCTCCCTCATCCAGGAGGGAGAGCGCATCGCGGGCGTCAGGGCGCGGGACTCCGTCACCGGCGAGGAGATCGAAGTCCGCTCCAAGGCGGTCATCGTGGCCACCGGCGGGTTCGGGGACAACCCGGAGATGATCCGGAAGGAGTGCGGCTATGAGTGGGGCAGGGACATCTTCAACGTCCGCTCCCCCGGCGTCACCGGCGACGGCATCCGCATGGTGTGGGACGTGGGCGGCGCCCACGGCGAGACCCACATGGAGAAGATCATCTGGTCGGAGATCCCCAACTGCCTGCTGCTGGACGGTTTCCGCCAGCCCACGGCCCTGGTGGTGAACATCGAGGGCGAGCGGGTCATGGACGAGAGCATCATCGAGAACGCCTCCGTCACCGCCAACATCATCGACCGGCAGCTGAACAAGCGGATCTATCCCATCGTGGATGACCGGCTCATGCGGTACTACCGCCGCCACGGGGTGGATTACCCCGGCGGCGTCCACTCCGGCAACCCCGCCGACGACTTTGAGGAGGGGATGGCCGACCTGATCGAGCAGTACCCGGACTTCGCCTTCTGCGCCGGCACGGCGGAGGAACTGGCCGAGAAGATCGGCATCGACCCCGCCGCCCTGGCCGACACTCTGGAGCGGTACAACGCCGCCTGCGAGAGCCATGTGGACGACCAGTTCTGCAAATCCTTCCACTACCTGCGCCCCCTGAAGGGCAGGCTGTACGCCGTGGCCCTGTGCCTGGGCGCCTACGGCTCCCTGGGCGGCATCAAGGTGAACTACAAGTTCCAGGTCATGCGGGAGGACAACAGACCCATCCCCGGGCTGTACGCCTCCGGCAGCGACACCTGCGACATCTACGGGGACACCTATCTGTTCCCCCTGCCCGGCAACACCATGGGCTACGCCGTCAACAGCGGCCGCCTGGCCGCCGAGCGGGCCGCGGATTACATCGCCGGCCTGGACGATTGATGTTTGAGGGCCGGGAGGAACGAACCTGTCCAACACGTTTCCGGATTCGGTTGCCGCGGCCGTCAGGCCGCGGCAACCCCGGTTTTAGGGCGCTTGTTTCCGGCGTAGGGAAGGATGGATCAGAACGCGCCCGCGGAATCGAAAAACGGCCCCCGGGGAGTTCTCCCCGGGGGCCGTTTTGCCGCGTTATTGGCGGTCGAGGGTGTAGGTCACGCCGTTGTCGCTGTACAGGTCGGTAACGGCGGCGTCCGGGCCGTTGGAGTGGATGACCCTGTCCCTGCACCAGACAGACCAGATCTCGCTGCCAGCCAGTTCCTCCGCCCCGGCGGGGCTGAACTCCTCCGCCACATAGAGGGGGGCCATTCGCAGGGCGATCTCGGCGCAGCCGGCGGTCTTGGACCAGCAGGTGAGCTGGGGCAGAGAGGTCCGGCACAGGCCGTCCGCCAGGTCCACAAAGGGGGAGCGGATATCGCCGTTCTCCCACTGGTAATAGTGGGAGAGGGTCTCGCCGCCCGTGGGATAGGCGCGCAGGGTGACCAGACTGGCGGGGCCGGTATAGTTCAGCACTCCTGCCTGAAAGATGGCGTCGCCCCGGTCAAAGAGGCCAAGGGAGTAGGACGCGCCGCTGCCGTCCAGCGTGCGGACGTATCCGTCGTAACTGGACAGGGCGCCCAGGGTGTAGCCGCCCTCCGTCAGCGTGTCCGCCAGATAGTCGGCGACGAAGGCGTTTTTCAGCCAGAAAAAGTCCAGAAAGCGGTCTGTCTCGTTGTACTCCGCCCAGGCCAGATAGTCCTCCGAGACATTTAAGCGTACCCGGTTTTCTCCCAGCAGTTCCAGCTCCACCGCTGCCGGGTCCCGGGCATAGGCAGCCCCCTCCGCCACATAGGCGGCCATCGAGTCGTTGGAAAGGGGATCGAAAGCGGCGGCCTCATTGTCATCCTGGCAGTAGAACAGGCTCTGATATACGGCGTAAACCGGCCCCAGATAGAGGGCCCGGCTGCGGTGCTCCTCCAGCAGCGCGAAAGCCCGGTACAGCGCGGGGTCCACCTCCACGATCTCGTTGGGGTGGCGGTTCACGTCATAGAGGTTGCCGACCCCGTCCCAGCTCTGCACGGTGTCAAACACCCGGTACGCGTGAGTGGCCGCCTGGGTGTACAGGGCGGTGACGGCCCGGCTCTCGGAGGAGGCGGACGCGCCGCCGGCGCCGATGTTGTAGGTAAAGACAAAGTCGCTCCCGCAGGTCAGCTCGTTGCGGCTGCTGACTTTGATCTCCTGCCAGCCGGGTTCGCCGGAGAAAAGGGTGGAAAAGGCATAGGCCAGCGCCCCTGCCCCGATGAGGAGCAGGAGCGCGGCGGCCACGATCCGCGGCACCAGGTGTTTGGAGGACAGTTCCACCTTTTCCACCGGCGGCAGATGCGGCAAATCACGATTTTTTGCGGTGCGGCCCATCAGATCACGGCCAGGATCAGGAACAGCACAAACAGGACCAGAATCACCGCCAGGAAGATGAATCCGGCGATGGCACCCTTCCAGCAGGCCTTGTAGTTGCGTATATAGTGAAAGTGCCGGAAGAGCAGGGCGCCGATGATGCCCAGAACGGGCAGCAGGAAGGACAGGACGGTGTACCAGATGGAGCCGGTGTCGTGGGCGGGCACGTCGATAAACTCCTCGTCCCTGTCCGTCTCCACGGCGTTGGCGTTGTTCACCGTGCGGGCGGAGGTGTCCCCCGGCTCGGCGATGGTGATGGGCTGCAGGGGTACGCCCTTCTCCCGGATGGCCTTATACTCCTCGACCTCCTTCTTGTTGCCGTAGACCCAGTGGTCGTGGCCGATGTTGACGAACTCCGGCTTATCCACGCTGTAATCGTGGATGGAGGGATCGTAGGTGTAGAGTACCTTGTTTTTCTCCAGCCGGGGGTCGGGGATGGGGATGGCGGAGATGAGGGAGTGGGTGTAGGGGTGCAGGGGGAAATTGAACAGTTCGTCGGAACTGGCCACCTCCACGATACGGCCCTTGTAGATGACGCCGATGCGGTCGGAGATGAAGCGGACCACGGAGAGATCGTGGGCGATGAACAGATAGGTCAGGCCCTTTTCCCGCTGGAACTTCTTCATCAGGTTCAGCACCTGGGCGCGGATGGACACGTCCAGAGCGGAGATGGGCTCGTCGGCCACCACCAGTTCGGGCTCCATGACCATGGCGCGGGCGATGCCGATGCGCTGGCGCTGGCCGCCGGAGAACTCGTGGGGATACCTGGTCAGATGCTCCGGGAGCAGGCCCACTTCCTCGATCATGGTCTCCACTTTTTTGACGCGGTCGGCCTCGTTCTCGAACAGATGGAAGTTGTACAGGCCCTCGGAGATGATGTAGTCCACCGTGGCGCGCTCGTTCAGGGAGGCGGCGGGGTCCTGGAATACCATCTGCACGTTGCGGATGACCTCGCGGTCCAGGGAGCGGGGGATCTTGCCGGAAATGCGGATGCCCTTGTAGTCGATCTCGCCGGCGGCCAGGGGATTGACCCGGATGACCGCGCGGCCGATGGTGGTCTTGCCCGAGCCGGACTCGCCCACCAGGGAGAAGGTCTCGCCCTTATAGATGTCGAAAGACGCATCGGTCACCGCGTGGACGGCGCTGTCGCCCTTGCCGAAGGTAATATCGACGTCCTTGACGGAGACCAGGATCTCCTTGCCGTTTTCAGCGATGGGGCCTTTGGCCTCGTGGAGGCTGCCGGCCTTGATAGCGGTCGCGTTAGCCAACGTTGGCACCTCCCTTTCCCTGAATGTTGAACGCTGCCATCAGCTTCTCGTGGATGTTCCGAATGCCCTCCGGCTTTTCGATCTTGGGGGCCCTGGGGTCCAGCAGCCAGGTCTTGGCGAAGTGGGTCTCGCTGACTTGGAACATGGGGGGCTCCTCCAGAGTATCGATCTTCATGCAGAACGGGTTGCGGGGGGCGAAGGCGTCGCCCACGATCTGGTTGTACAGAGAGGGCGGCGTGCCGGTGATGGAGTAGAGTTCCCCGCCGTCCCGGGCCAACTGGGGCAGGGAGGACAGCAGCGCCCAGGTGTAGGGGTGCCGCGGGTCGTAGAACACGTCCTCCACGGTGCCCAACTCAATGATCTGGCCGGCGTACAGCACCGCCACGCGGTCGGCAATGTTGGCCACCACGCCCAGGTCATGGGTGATGAACACGATGGTGTAGCCGAATTCCTTCTGCAGGTCCTTGATAAGCTGAAGGATCTGGGCCTGGATGGTCACGTCCAGAGCGGTGGTGGGCTCGTCGCAGATGAGGATCTTGGGCTGGCAGCTCAGGGCGATGGCGATGACGATGCGCTGGCGCATACCGCCGGAATACTGGAAGGGATAGTCGTCGAACCGCTGCTCGGCCTTGGGGATGCCGACCTTCCGCATCAGTTCCAGCGCGCGCTTGCGGGCCTCGTGCTCAGAGCAGCCCTGGTGCTTGATGATGATGGAGGAGATCTGCTTGCCGATGGTGATGATGGGGTTCAGGGAGGTCATGGGGTCCTGGAACACGGTGGCGATGCGCTTGCCGCGGACCTGGGTCCAGTCCTTGGCGTAGTGCATATTGGCCAGGTTCAGCACGCAGGTGCCGTGGAGCTGCTCCGGGGTCTCATCCAGATAGCGCACCCGGAAGGCGACTGTGTCGAACACGGCGCTGCGCTGGACGTCGTCGTTCAGGTCCACGCCCATCTGCATGGCCTTTTTCAGGGCCTTGACCAGCTGGCGGATCAGCTTGACCCGCTTGTTTAAGGGGTAGCGGCCCACGGACAGATAGATCTCCTTGGCCAGAATCTCGTTGCGCCGGCGGGTCTCCGGGGTGATCTCGCCCTGGATCTCCTGGGCGTGTCTGGCCTTCAGAGCGGCCATCTTTTCGTTATACTGGGTCTGATAGGCGGTATCGCGGGCCAGCTCGGCGGCCTTTTCCTTTGCCATGCGCTCGTTGCGGGCCTTCAGATCCTTGATCTCCCGGTCCAGCCGGTTGATCTTGTCGGTCAGGGCCCTGATCTGATCTTTCTCCTTGTGGGAATCGAGGGTCTGTTTCAGGTTGAACGCCTCGGTGCGCTCATGGACCCGCTCCAGGACCTCGTTCTCCGCCTGTTGGGTCTCCTCGGCGCTGAGGCCGCTGCGCTCCTTCTTCTCGCTCTCCAGGGACAGGATCTCCCGGTAGGTTCCGGCGCCGAATTCCAGCTTGGAGTACTCGTCCAGCTTTTTGCGGGCGGAGTTTATCATGGAGCGGGCGGACCCGGTGAGTTTGACCGTGGTATCGGCCAACTCGTCGTCGTGGAAAATCAGCTGGCCCTGGCTGATAAAGCCGTTGGAGTCCAGCATACCGGCGAAGGTCTTGGTAAACACCGACTTGCCGGAGCCCGACTCGCCCACGATGGCGATGGACTCGCCCTCGTAGATGTCCAGGGAGATGCCCCGGATGGCGGTGAGGACACGGCCGCGGACACGGAACTTCACATACAGGTCTTTGACGGACAGCAGTACCTTTTTGTCTTCCATAGCCGCCCCTCCTCACATGTGGGTCCGCGGGTCGGACGCGTCGCCCAGGTTCTGGCCCACCACGTACAGCACCACGGTGATAATGGAGGCGATGGCCACGGGACTCCAGAACTCGAACTCCCAGCCGGGGGTGACCATGGCGCTCTCGGCGGCGTAGATGAGTTTGCCCAGGGACATATCGCTCATGCCAAGGCCGATGTAGGACAGGAACACCTCATAGCTGATGTAGGAGGGGATCTCGGTGGCCAGTTCAGTCACGATGACGGAGGTCATAAAGGGCAGGATGTTCTTCATGGCGATCTTCATGGTGGAGGTGCCCAGACACTTGGAGGCCAGGTTATACTCCCGGTCCCGGATGATGACCACCTGCGTTCGGATGAAGTAGGCGATGCCGATCCATCCGATGACCGTCATGGCGAAGACCATGGTCCAGAAAGAGGGGGAGAACAGCATGGCCATGACGGACACGATCAGGATCGTGGGCACGTTGCCGACGATGTTATACACCTCGGTCATGATGAGGTCCACCTTTTTGGAGAAGCCCCACACCGCGCCCAGCACCACGCCGATGGTCATGTTGATGGCGGCGCAGATGAACGCCAGGGAGATGGAGATGCGGGAGCCGTTCCATACGGCGTCGAAGGTGGACTCGCCGGAGGCGCCGGCGCCCAAAATCCAGTGAATGTTGGCGCCGAAGTAACTCATGGCCTCGGCGGGGGACAGATGCTTGGAGGCGGGATCCATCAGGTTGGCATAGGGATCGTAATGGATCACCATGGGATAGATGTACGCGAAGGCGATGACGAACACCAGCAGGGCCAGAATGATGATGTTGACCTTATTGCGGAAGAAGACCCGGAACACCGACTTCCAGTAGGAGTACCGGGGAGCGGTGATTTTTTCGGACTCCAGGGCGCTGTGGTCCACCGGAGCGAACAGTTCGGCGTCGGTCAGGCCGTGATTTTGATTCATATCTGCCATAGTCGATCACCTGTCTTTCGTCGTAAAGGAGATCCGCGGGTCCACAGCCGCCATGAGCACGTCGCCCAGGATCAGGGACACCACCGACAGCACCGCGTAGAACAGGGTCACGCCCACGATCACGCCGTTGTCGTATTTGTTGATGGCCTCGGTCAGCAGGTTGCCGGCGCCGGGGACCAGGTACACGCGCTCGGTGATGATGGCGCCCGTCATGGCGAGGATAATGCTGCCGGGGATGCCGTGGACAATGGGGATCATGGCGTTTTTCCAGATATGTTTGGTGAAGATCTCGGACTCGGACAGGCCGCCGGACCGGGCGAACTTCACGTAATCGGAGTTCTGCTGGTCGATCATGTACCGGCGCATCCACTTCATCAGGCTGGCGATGGAGGGCAGGGCCAGGGAGATGATGGGCAGGACGTACATCAGCTTGCTGGTGGAGTCCATGTCGAACAGGGTCGGCAGGTGGAACACCGAGCCGCCGATGGCCTTGAACAGGAAGATATAGGCCAGGGAGGGCACCGCGATGATGAACATGATATACACCGTGCCGATCTTGTCCAGCAGGCCCTCCTTGTGGCGGGCCATCAGCAGGCCGATGGGCAGGCCCAGCACATAGGCCAGCACCGTGGAGATGATGCCGATGACGAAGGAGTAGCCCAGCTTGGAGAGGCCCTTCTTAAAGGTGATGACGTTGGTGTAATCGTCGGTAAACCGCTGGGCGTTGGCGCTGGTGGAATCCCTGGAACCCTGGACGTAGGTGGCGGTGTGCAGGTCGTCCGCCCGCTCCAGCACCTGCCCGGTGGGATAGGTGATGGTGGAGAGGACATAGGAGCCCTGGCTCTCCGTCATAGTGAGGAAGACATCGACGCCGCGGTTGACCGTATAGGACTCGCCCAGATGGATGGTCAGGAAATTCTGATGGATGTAGGGGAATACGGAATCGAAATAGAGGAGATATTTATGCTCCGTGCCGTTGCCGATAATGGCAGGAGAGAACACGTTTTCCGTCCCGGTGGGGTTGTACACCGGGTCGTGGAGCGTAAAGGTGAGCCCGCGCTCCCCTACCAGCTCCGCGTCCTCCGGGACGTAGTGGATGTTGTCGATGTCGAACATTTCGGTGAAATACCGGATGGCCCGCACGAACAGCGGGGTGTCCTTGGTGGCGAAGAGGGCGGGCTGGCCGCCGTCCCGGATCTGGCCGTTGCGCTTCTTATCGGCGTCCAGCCGGGTCACGGTGTAGCCCTTTGACTGATAGTACTCTGTGAACTGGGCGATGTATTTGGCCGCCGTCTCGTTGTCCTTTTCGGGGGTGTTGCCGATCTTGGCGGCGTCGATCCGGAGATCCGCGTCGATCTCGCCGCTCTGCACGAGGCTGTTTACATAGTCCGCGTAGGGCACATAGTCCAGATAACCGAAAGCCTCATAGCGGCTCTGCTCATAGGTGATGCGGCTATTGCTCTGGGTATGGTTATAGTTGGGGTCGCCGGCGAAGATCTTGCTCCGGTCCAGCAGGGAGTAGATCAGCACCATGACGATCAGCACCACGCAGATTATGGAAAACAGGCCGTGGAGCAGCCGTTTGACAATGTATTTTCCCATAACTCTGACCTCGCCTCTCTTTTCTGAATAAGCGCGAGGGGGTGGGGATACCCCCCACCCCCTCGCAGTGATTTACATGACAGCGTTGGGCCAGGTCTGGATCAGAACAGGCCGATGTTCTTGCACATATAGCCGTAGGCCTGGATGGTGTCGAGGTAGGTCTGCGCGTCGCCGTAGTCGGGGCCCCAGCCGGAACCGGTGGAGAGGTCGAAGTTGGCCTCGCTGCCGGCGCTGAACCGGTAGGTAGCGCCCTCGTAATCGGTCTGCGTGTCAAAAGCGACCAGGTTGATGACGACATTGCCCTCCAGGGAGGCCTCGATGGACTGCTTCAGCACGTTGGCCTCGTTGGTGCTCAGTTCGTCGGAGCTGAGGTAGGGATAGTCCACATAGATGGGCTTCTCCGGGGAGACTTCCACGCCGATCTGCCCCAGTTCCTCGATGGCCTTCTGCAGATATTCCTTGGCGTTGTCCGGGTTATACCAGCCGTCGAACCCGTCGCCGGAGGAGGTCTCCTCGTTCCACACCTTGATGGGATAGCCGTCGGCGTCCAGCTGGGCCTGCTCGATCTCGCCGTAGGCGGTGCCGGCAGGGAAGGTGGTCTCCGTACCGTTGATGTCAATGGTGACATCCTCATCCAGGAACTGGAAGGTGCCGGGCACGTAGGCGTTGCGCAGACGGTTGTACTTCAGGTCCTCGCCCACGGTGCAGGCGTTGTAGGCGCCCCGGTCGAAGGACATCAGCAGAGCCAGACGGAAGTTCTGATTGACCATGGCGTTCTTGGCGCGCGTCTGCTCCTCCTCGCTCTTCGGGGAGGCGCCGATGCTGGGATCGTCATAGTTGGTCCACACGCCGCGGTTCAGGTTCATCCAGCCGCAGAAGGTGGTGCCGTCGCCCTCGGACACATAGCAGTACGTGTCCATGATGGTGCCCTCGTCGCCCTCCAGCTTTTCGGTCTTGGCCTTCTCCAGGTTGGCGACGGTGACGCCGGCGCCGTCGATGACGCCGCTCTTCGCCTCTTCATAGGAGCGGGTCACGTCGGTGTTGTCGTTGTAAGTCCAGGTCACGGACTTGATATTCACCGCGTCGGCGTTCCAGTAAGTGGGGTTGGCCTCATACTTGGTGGCGTTCTGAGCGGTGAAGCTGGTGATCAGATAGGGGCCGCAGTAGGCGATGTTAGAGGGGGTCTTGCCGTAGTCGCCGGGGGTGTACTCCACGCCGTCGGCGGAGAAAGTGCCGCCCTGGGACTGATAGAAGGCCCGGTTCAGGGGGGCGAAGCAGCCGTAGCCCATCATGGTGGTGAAGGGGGTGAAGGGGGCTTCCAGAGTGTACTCCAGGGTGTAGTCGTCCACGGCCTTCACGCCGACTTCGTCAAAGCCGACCTCGCCGCCCAGATAGGCGTCGTAATTCTTGATGCCGCAGCCGCCGTCGGCGCTCATCAGATAGCCCAGAGCGTCGTTGTTGTCGGCCACGTGCGCCATGGAGGCGACCCAGTCGTCAGCGGTGACCTCACCGATGGGAGAGCCCTGGTGATCGACCCACTGCACGCCCTGGCGGATGTGGAAGGTGTAGACGGTGCCGTCGTCGGAGACCTCATAGCTCTCGGCCAGGCCGGGCTGCAGCTCACCCTTGCAGTCATACTCCAGCAGGCTGTCATAGGTGCCGGCGATAAAGAAGGAGTCGGAGGTGTAGGAGGTGGCGATCACGTCCCAGATGTTGACGTTGTAGCCGTTGGAGAGGTTGTAGCTGTCCTTAAAGGTGTAGCCCTTGCCCTCCAGGTACTCCCTGGCCTGCTGATGGTAGGCGTCGGCGTCCTCGGCGGCGGACCACATCTTCAGCAGTTCGGCGCGGTCCTCAGCCTTGATGATCTCGTTGGTGATCAGCAGGGTGTGATAGCGGTAGCTGTCCAGGCCCCACAGAATGGTGGCGGCGTTGGTCCGGGGCACCACGCGGCCCATGCTGAAAGCGCCGCCATTGGTGATGACGGGCAGGAACACGCCGGCCTCCAGCATCTTGGCCTCGGCCTGGGCGTACATGGCAAGGCGCGTGGCGCTGCCGCCGGGCTGCTCCTTGGCGGCGGCGTAAGCGGCGCCGTACTCGCCCAGGGCGAAATCGTAAATGGTCTCATCGGCCTCGTCGGGGTCCATGGCCGCGAGCGCTTCCCAGTCGATGCCCGTGTAGGCCGCGGGAGCGTCGCTGGGGGTCTCGCTCTCGCCGGGCGCCTCGCTGGGAGCGCCGCTATCAGCGGGGGCGGAGTTGTCGGCGGGCTGGTTATTGCAGGCGCACAGTGCGAACGCCATGACCAGGGCCAACAGCAGAGCAAAGGTTCTCTTCATCATTTGGTTTCCTCCTTAATGAATATCTTTAACCTTTCGGCGGCTTTTTGGAACGGGCCGCCGGGAGATTAAACCCGGGAAGTGTCTGTTTATCGCTTTGCCCCGCGAAAGCGTCCCGGTAAACCGGGACGGAAACGGCCAGCGGCCGCTGGCCGTAATGCCGTTTCGCTCACGATGGAAACACAACTGTCCGCAAAGCGTAAACAAATTAGTCAGTTCTATTTTATACAAATGCGGGCGTTTGTCAATAGTTTTTTTGCCCGATTTGGCCCAAACCGGAAAAAACGCGTTTTGCCTCCGATCCCGCGTCCGGAATTTGGGCGGGAAACCGCCGTTTTTTGGCCGGAAAATCACAAAAAAGGCGGCGCGCGGAACATTAAAATAAAAACGCCCTTGACATTCCGTCAAGGACGAGGGCCTTCGGCTCCGTGGTACCACCTTGCTTCACCCGGACCTCGCGGCTCCGGGCCTTACAGAGTACTGACATACTCCCGCGCTGTGACGGGCGCCCCCGGCACGGCCTGACGGTCCCCCGCTCGGCCGCGCGGCTCCAAGACCATGTTCTGCGCGGCTCTGCGTGCCCGTTTCCAGCTGCCCGGGTTCTCTGTGCCGTATCTCCGCGCCTACTCTTCTCTTCATCGCCTTTGAAAAACCTATTTACTTGATGGGTTAATTATAGCACGCCCTCTCCCCGCCGTCAACGGGTTGATTTTCACAAGGATGGGGAAAAAGCGGGGGCGTTCCCTGTCGTTTTCCACAGGGAACGCCCCGTCTGCCGACTTGCGCGCCGTTTTGGACAGTCCCGCAAAATCACGCCTTGGCGGCCTTATATTTGGCGATGGCCTCGGTGAGCATGGGGCCGACCTTGAACAGGTCGCCCGCGATGCCGTAGGTGGCGGCGTCGAAAATGGGGGCGGAGGCGTTCTTGTTCACGGCAATGATGACCTCGGAGTCCTGCATACCGGCCAGGTGCTGGATGGCGCCGGAGATGCCCAGGGCCACATAGATCTTGGGGTGAACGGTCTTTCCGGTCTGGCCCACCTGGTGGTCCTGGCTGATGAGGCCGGCGTCCACCACGGCGCGGGAGGCGCCCACGACGCCGCCCAGCACGTTGGCCAGCTCCTCAGCGATCTCGATGCCCCGTCTGGGGTCCTTGCTGATGCCGCGGCCCACGGAGACGACCACGTCGGCGCCGATCAGGTCCACCAGTTTCTTGGCGGACTTCTTGATCTCGATCAGGTCCACATGGATGTCGCTCTCGCTCAGCCGCACGTCGAACCGGACCAGCTGGGTCTTGGCGGCGGTCTCCTCGCGATAGGGGGCGGTCTGCATCACGCCGGGACGGACGGTGGACATCTGGGGGCGGTAGTCGGGGCACACGATGGTGGCCATCAGGTGGCCGCCGAAGGCCGGACGGGTCATCTTCAGGTTCCTGGTGTCCTCGAACTTGGTGTTGTCCACGTCGATGGTGGAGGTGGTCTTCAGGAAGGCCTTGTACTTCTCCACGTCGATGTCCAGGTGGGTGCAGTCGGCGGTGAGGCCGGTGTGCAGCCGGGCGGCCACGCGGGGCCCCAGGTCCCGGCCGATGTTCGTCGCGCCGATGAGGAAAATTTCGGGCTTGTACTCCTCCACCAGGTCGCACAGGACTTTGGTGTAGGCGTCGGTGGTGTAGTCCTTCAGCAGGGGGTGGTCGCAGATGTAAACCTTGTCGGCGCCGTAGCCGCCCAGGGCCCTGGCGAACTGCTCGTTGACGCCGCTGCCCAGCAGCACGCCGCACAGTTCCACGCCCAGGTCGTCGGCCAGCTTGCGGCCCTCGCTCAGCAGCTGATAGCCGGTGCCCAGAATCACGCCGTCGCGCTGCTCGCAAAATACCCACACGCCATGGAAGGCGGCGGTGTCCTTACTGTTAAAAGCCATAGTTCCACTCCTCCCTTAAATGATGTGCTTCTCGCCCAGAATGGACACCAGCTGTTCGCAGGCGGCCTTGTCGGCCCCCTCCATCATGGTGCCCTTGCCCCTCACGGGCGGGGAGAAGGACTTGTACACCTGGGTGGGGGAGCCCTTCAGGCCTACCTGCTCCACGGTGATGGTGGGGTCGCCGGACAGGGCGTTGAAGTCCCACACGGTATAGGGCTTGGAGTAGCACTCCATGACGCCGCTCACGCTCATGTACCGGGGGGTGTTCAGCTCTTTGATGCAGGTCAGCACGCAGGGGGTCTCCACGGCGATGGTCATGTAGCCGTCCTCCAGTTCGCGCCGGACGGTGAGTTTGCCGTCTTTGTAGTCGATGGCGGTGACGTAGGTGACCTGGGGCAGGTGCAGCTTTTCAGCGATCTGGGGGCCCACCTGGGCGGTGTCGCCGTCGATGGCCTGGCGGCCGCACATCACGATGTCGTCCTTGTCCACGCCGATCTTGTTGATGGCGGCGGTGATGGTGGAGGAGGTGGCCCAGGTGTCCGCGCCGCCGAACTCGCGGGCGGAGATCAGATAGGCCTCGTCAGCGCCCCGGGCCAGGCACTCCCGCAGCATGGACTCCGTGGGGGGCGGGCCCATGGAGACGACGACGACCTTCACGTCCCGGTTGGCGTCTTTGATCTGGAGGGCGGCCTCCAGAGCGTTCATATCGTCGGGGTTGGAGATGGTCGCCATGGCGGCGCGGTCCATGGTGCCGTCCTCTTTCACGGCCACCACGCCGGAGGTGTCGGGCACCTGCTTCACACAGACAATGATTTTCATAACGCGCTCTCCTCCTTCTCACTTCACGCCGATGGCGCCGGAGATGACCATGCGCTGGACCTCGCTGGTGCCCTCGTAGATCTCGGTAATCTTGGCGTCGCGCATCATGCGCTCGATGGGATAGTCACGGGTATAGCCGTAGCCGCCGAACAGCTGCACGCAGCGGCGGGTCACGTCGCTGGCGTTCTCGGCCGCGAACAGCTTGGCCATGGCGGCGTCCACGCCGAAGTTCTCATGGTTCTGTTTCTTCATGGCGGCGGAGTAGACCAGGAATTTGGCGGCCTGGGTCTTGGCGTACAGATCGGCCAGCTGGAACTGGGTGTTCTGCTGCTGGCTGATGCGGCGGCCGAACTGGACGCGCTCTTTGGTGTAGGCGATGGTCTCGTCGATGGCGCCCTCTGCGATGCCCAGGGCCTGGGCGGCGATGCCGATGCGTCCGCCGTCCAGAGTGGCCATGGCCTCGTTGAAGCCCTTGCCCTTCTTGCCCAGCATACGGTCGCCGGGGATCACGCAGTCCTCGAAGATCAGTTCGCAGGTGGAGGAGCCGCGAATGCCCATCTTCTTCTCGTGCTTGCCCACGGAGAAACCGGGGTCGGTGCGCTCCACGATGAAGGCGGAGAGCTCCTTCTGCTTGCGGCCGCGCTTTTCCACCGTGCCGGTGATGGCGATGATGATGAACACGTTGGCGTAGCCCGCGTTGGTGATGAAGATCTTGGAGCCGTTCAGCACCCACTCGCCGTTCTCGTTCAAGGTGGCGGTGGTCTGCACGCCCTGGGCGTCGGTGCCGGCGCCGGGCTCGGTCAGGCCGAAGGCGCCCAGCCACTCGCCGGAACACAGCCTGGGCAGATACTTCTTTTTCTGCTCCTCGGTGCCGTAGTCAAAGATGGGGTTGCAGCACAGGGAGGTGTGGGCGGACAGGACGACGCCGGTGGTGGCGCACACCTTGGACAGTTCCTCCACCGCCATGACATAGGACAGGTAGTCGGCGCCGGAGCCGCCGTACTCCCTGGGGAAGTAAATGCCCATCATGCCCAGACTGGCCATCTTCTTTACGGTTTCGGCGGGGAACATCTCGTCCTCGTCCACCGTGGCGGCCAGAGGCTTGACCTCGTTCTCAGCGAACTCCCGGTACAGCTTGCGGAGCATCTCCTGCTCCCTGGTCAGTTTGAAATCCATACAGAATCCTCCTTTCAGCGGCTTGCCGTCTTACAACTCGTCCACGGGGGTCTTGGTGCGGTCGGCGTGATAGAGATAGAACCCCCGCCCGGACTTGACGCCCAGCTGGCCGCCGCGGACCATCTTGCGGAGCAGCGGGCAGGCGCGGTACTTGCCGTCGCCGGTCTCGTGATACAGCACGTCCATGATGGCCAGACAGATGTCCAACCCGATAAAGTCGCCCAGCTCCAGGGGGCCCATGGGGTGATTGGCGCCCAGTTTCATGGCGGTGTCGATGCCGGCGATGTTGGACACGCCCTCCATCTTGAGGAACGCGGCCTCGTTGATCATGGGGATGAGGATGCGGTTCACCACGAAACCGGCGGCCTCGTTGACCTGCACGGGGGTCTTGCCCAGCTGTTCGGAGACGGACACGATGTCGGAGACCAGTTCGGGGGGGGTGTTGGCGCCGGCGATGACCTCGATGAGTTTCATCCGGTCGGCGGGGTTGAAAAAGTGCATCCCGATCAGGGGACGGCTCAGCCCCTTGCCGATCTCGGTGATGGACAGAGAGGAGGTGTTGGAGGCGAACTTGCACTCCGGCCCGCAGATCTTGTCCAGTTCGGTGAAGGTGGTCTGCTTGACCTTCATATCCTCGAAGGCGGCCTCCACGATCAGGTCGCAGTCGGCGCACAGGTCCTCCTTCAAACCGGGGGTGATGGCGGCAACGATGGCGTCCGCCCTGGCCTGGTCCATCTTGCCCTTGGCGACCAGTTTATCGTAGCCCTTCTGGATCCTGGCCTTGCCGTTGTCCGCCCACTCCTGTCGGATGTCGCACAGAGCGACGGTCCAGCCGCTTTGTGCGAACGCCTTGGCGATGCCCTGGCCCATGGTGCCGGCGCCGATAATGCCAACTTTGCTCATAATGTAAATTCCTCCTTATTATGTTAATGTGGATCGCTCACTGGTTCTGAAAGTGCTTTTCCTTCCTCTTTTCCAAAAAGGCGCCCATGCCCTCGTTCTTGTCCTGGGTGCCGCAGGTGACGCCGAAGGCCTCGGCCTCGAAAGCGGCACCGGTGGCGATGTCGGTCTGCATTCCCATGCGGATGCAGCGCTTGGACTCCTGCACGGCGATGGGGGCGTTGGCGCAGATGGCGTTCGCCAGTTCCATGGCCCGGTCCATCAGTTCCTCGGGGGGATAGACGGCGGACACCAGACCGATCTCCTTTGCCTCGGCCGCGCCGATGGTCTTGGCGGTGAGGATCAGTTCCATGGCCTTGGACACGCCCACGATGCGGGGCAGCCGCTGGGTGCCGCCGAAACCGGGGGTGATGCCCAGACCGGTCTCGGGCTGGCCGAACTTGGCCTTTTCGGAGGCGATGCGGATGTCGCAGGCCATGGCCAGTTCGCAGCCGCCGCCCAGAGCGAAACCGTTGACCGCCGCGATGACGGGCTTGGCGAGGTTCTCCAGCCGCAGGAACACGCCGCCGCCGTGGACGCCGAAGCGCTTGCCGTCGATGGAGTTGAACTGGACCATCTCGCCGATGTCGGCGCCCGCCACAAAGGAGCGGCCCGCGCCGGTGAGGATGACGGCGAAGACGTCGCCGGCCGCCTCCACCCTGGCGATGGCCTCGTCCAGATCGTCGAGTACCTGACTGTTCAGGGCGTTCAGCGCCTCCTGCCGGTCGATGGTCAGGATGGCCACCGGGCCTTTTTGCTCATACTTTACAAATGACATCCGCGATTCCTCCTATGAAACAAGATTTGAAACGGTTCTGCCGGGGAGCGGGCGCCGCCGCGAAGGTCCGCCGGTTCCGGCGATTTTTCGCGGAAGGGCCCGCGTGCCCATTCCTTGTTTCACTATACCGCAAATCAGCCTTTTTTGCAAGAAATTTTTGTGTCTTTTCCCCCAAAAATTCCCCGAACGGTCCCTTCCCCGGGGACGGGAAAAGGGCCGCCTCGCGAAGGGGGAAGACGGCCCGGGACCCGCTTAGAACAGCCCGGCGAACACGCCGGACAGCCAGTCGGCCAGAGGGAGGTAGGCGATGGGCAGGAACATGGCGGGGAGCATATTCCCCACTTTGATCTTTTCCCTGCCCAGGGCGAGCATATTGATGGAGATGCCCACGATGAGGGCTCCGCCCACGGCGGTCATCTCGGTGATCACGGGGGCCGGCAGATAAGGCCCCACCCAGGCGGCCAGCAGGGTGATGGCCCCCTGATAGAGGAACAGGGGGATCACGGAGAAAGCCACGCCGATCCCCATGGTGGCGGCGAAGGAGATGGCGGTGACCCCGTCGATGACCCCCTTGGAGATGATGATCTCATAGTTGTGGTTGAGACCCGCCTCGATGGAGCCGGTGATGGCCATGGCCCCCACGCAGAACAGCAGGGAGGCGTTGACAAACCCCTCGGTAAAGCGGCTGTTGCCGCTCCCCCTGATGCGGGCGCGGAGGGCGTTCCCGGCGGACTCCAGCCGCCCCTCGATGTCGATCGCGTTTCCGATGACGGTGCCGACGACCATGCACACGATGACGCAGAGCATATCCCGCGTGCCGATGAGGTTGCCGGCGCCGATGCCGAACACGCACAGCGCCAGAGCGTGGGTGATGGCGGACATGAGCTTTTCGTGGATGAGATTCTTGCACAGGAGCCCCACGGCGGAGCCGATGAGGACCAGAATGACGTTGATGATGGTTGCCGGCATGGGGAGGATCCCTCTCTATCTGTTGAAGTAGGCCCGCGTCTCCTCGGCGTCGCGCAGGATGGCGGCGCGCAGGTCCTCCACCGAGGCGAATTTCCGCTCCGGCCGGAGCCGTTTATAAAATTCCAGCCGGATGGTCCGGCCATACAGGTCGCCGCTGAAGTCCAGGATCCACGGCTCCACCGAGACGGTGCGGCCGTCGCTCACCGTGGGGCGGACCCCCACGTTGGTCACCGCCGGACGGCCGGTCCCGTCGGGCAGGACCGCCCGGGAGGCGTACACCCCGAAGGCGGGGGAGAGGACGCCCCGGGGCAGGGACAGGTTGGCGGTGGGGGCGCCCAGTTTCCGCCCCAGTTCCTCCCCGTGGACCACCGGGCCGGACAGGACGTGGGGATGGCCCAGAAAACGCGCCGTCTCCTCCATCTCTCCCTGGGCGATGAGGGCGCGGACGCGGGTGGAGGACACGGCGATCCCGTCCAACTCCACCCGGGGGACGATATCACAGCCGATCTTCCGTTCCGCGCACAGTTCCCTCAGCCGCCGGGGGTTGCCCTCCCCCCGGTAGCCGAAGCGAAAGTCGTGCCCTGCCACCAGGTGGACCGCCCCCCGGGTCTGGAGATAGCCGGTGACGAACTCCCGCCAGTCCATGTGCATCATGGCCTGATCGAAGGGGGCCACGATGACCTCCCGGACGCCGTACAGCCGCCGCATCAGCCCCTCCCGGTCGGCGGGGGAGTTGATCAGGGGCACCCGCTCGCCGGGCCGGATGACCTCCTCCGGGTGCCTGTCGAAGGTAAAGGCGGCGGGGACGGCCCCCAGTTCCTCCGCCCGCTCCGCCACCCGGCGCAGCAGGGCGGCATGGCCCAGATGGACCCCGTCGAAAAAGCCAAGGGCGATGACTCGTTTTGCCTGTTCCATGTATATCAGACCTCAAAAAAGCTTTTGACGGCGCGCAAAGTCCCGTTTTGGACCCAGCCCAGGGCGAGAAACGCCCGGTCCCGACCGTAGACGCGGTACTCCCCGTCGGGGACGCCGGGGAGGGCGGCGGCGGCGCCGTTGCGGATCTTCCTTTCCCCCGTTTCCCGCAGGAACAGTGCCGGCCGGCCGGAAAACAGCGCGTCCACCGGCAGCAGCAGGGCGGCGGGGTCGGCGGCCCTCTGCGCCTGTTCCAGAGTGACGGCCTGCTCCAGGCCAAAGCCCGCCGCCCCGACCCGGCGCAGGGCGCTCATGGCGCCCCCGCAGCCCAGGGCCTGGCCGATGTCGTGGCAGAGGGTCCGCACATAGGTGCCTTTGGAGCAGACAACGCGCAGTTCGTATTCGTCCGGGCCGATACTCCGGGTAATCTCCAGCGTTTTGATTACAATTTTCCTGGGTTCCCGCTCCACTTCCTGGCCCTTTCGCGCCAGTTCGTAGAGTTTTTTCCCGTCCCGCCGGACGGCGGAAAACATGGGGGGGATCTGCGCGATCTCCCCCCGGAACCGGGGCAGCGCGGCCTCCAGATCGGCCCGCGCCGCGGTGACGGGACGTTTCTCCAGGACCGTCCCGGCGGTATCCTGGGTGTCAGTGACGACGCCCAGTTTCAGGGCGGCGACGTACTCCTTGTCGGCCCCCGCGGCGAACTCCGCCGCCCGGGTAGCCCGGCCCACGAACACCGGCAGGACCCCGGTGGCCATGGGGTCCAGCGTCCCCCCGTGGCCCACCCGCCTTTCGTGGAAGACGCCCCGCAGCTTGGCGCACACGTCCATACTGGTCCAGCCCTGGGGCTTGTCCACGATCAGGATGCCGTTAGCCATTGCCGCCCTCCGCCAGTTCCGCGTCGATGGCGGCCAGAATGGCGGCCTTGGCCTCCTCCACGGTCCCCCGGACGGTGCAGCCAGCGGCGGCGGCATGGCCGCCGCCTCCCAGCCGGGCGCACACCTTGGAGGCGTTGAGCAGTCCGGCGTTGGTGCGCAGGGAGATGCGGTACTCCCCCCCCTCATGTTCCCGGATGGTCACCGAGTGGCGCACACCCTCGATCTGGCCGGCAAAGGCGGCGATATCGTCCGTGTCCTCGCTGGTGGCTCCAATGGAGTCCAGCAGTTCCAGCGTGATGGGGGCCACCACCACTGTCTCCCCATGATAGAACTCCATGCGTTGGATCATCAGGCTCTCCAGCTTCAGCCGTTTTAAAGACTTGGTCCGAAAATGCTTTTTATTTAGCGCCTGATAGGGGATGCCCTGTTCCATCAGCGACGCGGCCACCCGGTGGGTGTGGGCGGTGGTGTTGGAGTAGACAAAGCACCCGCAGTCGGTGGACACTGCCACATACAGCGGCGTGGCGATGGCGGGGTTCATGATCCCCAGGCAGCAACAGATTTCCCAAATGATCTCTCCGCAGGCGGCCCTGTCGGCCTCCAGGCAGGTCTGCTCCGCGAACCCCTCGTTGGAGGGGTGGTGGTCGACGGCCAGGGCGATCCTGTCCCGATATTGCTCCGCGTTGGGGGGCAGCAGACCGAGACTGGCCACATCCACGCTGACCACCGTCTTCGGCGCATACCCCTTCGGGGCGGTATAGCCCTCCAGATAGCCCGCCAGCAGTTTGGTGGCGTCCAGAGAGGGCAGGACATAGGCAGTCTTACCCATGGCCCGCAGCAGCTCGCACAGGCCGGCGGCGGAGCCAATGGTGTCCCCGTCGGGCCGCTTGTGGGTGAGGATGAGATAGCCGTCGCGGGTTCTGAGAAATTCCGCCGCTTCCAGACAGGTCATGGATCACTCCTCCTCGTCGTCCAGGATAATACCGGCGTTGGCCGGGTTGGGGGGCTTGACCACCTCCGGATCCCGCAGCATCTCCAGAATGCGGGCCCCCCGGCCGATGGAGTCGTCCTCGATGAAAACGAGTTCCGGGGTATAGCGGAGGCTCAGGGCGCGGCCCACCTCCCGCCGGAGATACCCCGCCGCGGATTTGAGGCCCTTGATCACCTCTTTGGCGGAACTCTTGTCCAACATGGACACGTAGACCCTGGCATAGCGCAGGTCGTGGGTGGTGTCCACCCGGGTGACCGAGATCATCCCGGCGACCCGGGGGTCCTTGACCGTGGGGATGAGGGCGGCCAGCTCCCGTTGGAGCTCCTCGTTGACCCGGCCCATGCGATTGCTTGGCATATGGGATGCCTCCTTTGCGTTCGTTTCAACTCCCGTAGGGGCCGCCGCCTTTGGCGGCCCGTGGGAAAAGCAGGCGGGCCGATGGGGACATCGGCCCCTGCAAGGGCCTTCAAATATCGACGGTGAGGCAGATCTGGGAGATCAGCCCGTCCGGGAACTCCCCGGTCAGATCGGGCTCGTATTGCGTCTCCGTCAGCATACCCAATGTGTCCAGATCGAATGCGGACAGCTTTCCCCGGTATCGCCGGGGGCGGGTCCCGCCGCCGTCTCCCACCCAGAGGGACCACAGTTCAACGGTTTCGCCAGAGGAAAGGTTCTCCCCGAGATAGGCCAGAAGATGGTCCAGGTCGGCTTGGCAGCGCCCCGGTTCCAGTTCGTACTGAAAGGGCTTCATGGCAAAGCCCAGTTCGTCAACCGCGCTCCGATAGTATTCGTGGGGGCCCACCATGGGGGGCCGCAAAGACAGCGGTCTGTCGGCGGCGATGAGAGATACATGGCTCACGATGAATCCTCCCTGACATGAGAGGAGGGCGGGCGATGCCGCCCGCTCCTCGAAACGGTTACTGTTCCACCTGTTCCATCACGAAGGCCTCGATCCGGTCGCCCTCCTTGATGTCCTGGTACTTCTCGATGCCGATGCCGCACTCATAGCCCCGGGCCACTTCCCTGACCGCGTCCTTGAAGCGCTGGAGGGAGTTCATCACGCCCTCGTGGACAACGATGCCGTCCCGCACCAGGCGGATCCGGGCGTTTCTCGCCACCTTGCCCTCGGTGACGTAGCAGCCGGCCACGGTGCCCACGCCGGTGATCTTGTACACCTGGCGCACCTCGGCCTCGCCCAGGGGGATCTCTCTGAATTTCGGGGCCAGCATACCCTTCATGGCGGACTCGATCTCGTTGATGCAGTCGTAGATGACCCGGTACATCCGCA
>CAYPEE010000003.1:0-259 GCA_964409665.1 uncultured Oscillospiraceae bacterium | reverse complement strand
TGTCCGGGCGGACGTTGAAGCCCACGATGATGGCGTTGGAGGTGGCGGCCAGCATCACGTCGGACTCGTTGATGGCGCCCACGGCGCAGTGGATGACCCGCACCCGGACCTCGTCGTTGGAGAGTTTCTCCAGGCTGGATCGGACCGCCTCGGCGGAACCCTGCACGTCGGCCTTGACGATGATGTTCAGATCCTTCATCTCGCCGGCCTGGATCTGGCTGAACAGTTCCTCCAGGGAGACCTTCTGCTTGGCCGCGCC
>CAYPEE010000002.1:0-43018 GCA_964409665.1 uncultured Oscillospiraceae bacterium | reverse complement strand
GCTGGAGCGGAGCGTATACCTCAACCTCATCATCGACGTCTACAAATCCAGCCGGAGCTACGTCCTAGAGGAGATTATCAAGAGCATCGACGTGCGCCTGAGCCGCTTTATCGCCATCAAAATCCACGACGAGGGCGGCACGACCGACCCGGAGCAGGGGGATAACGGCGATGCTTAACCGCACCATTCTCATGGGCCGTCTGACCCGTGACCCGGAGCTGAGGCACACCCAGAGCGGCACTCCCGTCGCCTCGTTCTCTCTGGCCGTGGAGCGGGACTTCAAGGACAAGAGCAGCGGCGAGAAGGTGACAGACTTCCTGGACGTCGTGGCCTGGAGGAGCACCGCCGAGTTCGTCTCCCGGTACTTCACCAAGGGCCGGATGATGGTCGTGGAGGGCCGTCTGCAGAGCCGCCGCTGGGAGGACCGGGACGGCAACAAGCGCACATCCATTGAGGTCGTCGCTGACAACTGCTACTTCGGGGATTCCAAGCGGGACGGCGACGGTGCGCCCCGGAACCAGGGCGGCTATGACGCCCCTGGCGGATACGGCCAGGGCTACCAACCCCCGGCCGACGACTACGGCGGCTACGGGGACAACCAATTCCGCGAGATCGAGGAGGACGACGGGGAGCTGCCGTTCTGAGGAGGTGAGAACCGATGGCCCAGCGGAGAATGTTCTCTCTCCAAATCGTGGACACCGACGCCTTTATGGATATGCCCCTCTCCGCCCAAGCCCTCTACTTCCACCTTGGCATGAGGGCAGACGATGATGGGTTCGTCAGCAACGCCCGACGCGTCCAGAAGCTCGTCGGGGCCGCAGACGACGACATGCGGATCCTGATGGCAAAGCGGTTTATTTTGGCCTTCAGCTCCGGCGTCGTTGTTATCAAGCACTGGAAAATATCGAACTACATCCAAAAGGACCGTTACAAGCCCACGCTGTACCAAGAGGAAAAATGCACCCTGTTTTTGAAGCCCGGCGGCGCCTACACCGACCACCCCGGAGACGGCGCAAAACCATGTATCCGTTCTGTATCCAAAATGGATGCAGGATGTGAACATCCAGCATTACCAACGGTTTCAGCCGATGTGTCCAGTTTGGATACACAGGATAGGGTAGGTGAGGATAGGTTAGGTGAGGAAAGGGTAGGTAAGGTTAAAAATTCTTTCTCTGGTGGTGGTGACGCGCGCGCGGACGCGGAGAGAATCGTGTCCGACTACATGGCGGGAAGGGACCTCGACGCCAACATCTACTTCGGCGTGACCCCGGAACACCTGGCTACCGTCTCTGCCTACACCGACGTCATATTCTCAAAGTTCACCAGGCGCACCCCGACCGACACCGACCGAGCCAATGTGTTCCAGGCCCTCCGCATAAGCGAGAGGGACGAGGCCACCGGCGAATGGATAGTGACCTTCCCCAAGGACAACATCGACCTGCTCATGTACGCATTCGAGCAGGCGGCACGGATCGGCAAGCCTGGGGACTGGCGCTACATCAACGGCGTCCTGGCACGGCTGGCACAGCGCGGAATACGAACACTCAATCAGGCCGAGGATTACGACTTCGACCTGGAAGACAACAAAGGAGGCTTTTAGCATGAGCAAGGCAGCTATTGCCGCCCTCGTCCTGGTCCTCCTGGCCCTGGTAGCCCTCGTGGGCTGCCAGGGTACCCAGGAGGCCCCAGGGGACGAGTTTACCGACGCCCAATATACCACCATCCCAACCAGCAACATCACGACACCTGTCACGCTGGAGCCCGAGACGAGCACTCCCCCGCCTGTCACTGGCAGATACGACGCCATCAGCCTGACCGACACCGAGCGGGACACCCTGGCCCGGGTAATCTGGCTGGAAGCCAGAGGGGAGCCCTTTGACGGTCAGCAGGCCGTGGCCGAGGTGGTCTTCAACCGTATGCTTTCCACGGCCTTCCCCGACACGCTGGATGAAGTGATCTACCAGCGGGGGCAGTTCTCCACCGCCGGCCGCATCCCGGAGGCCGAGCCGATGGAGACACAGTACATCGCTATCGAGACGGCTCTGCAGGGGCCGCACATCCTCCCGCTGGAAGTCGTGTTCTTTAGCCAGAAGGGCGAGAACGACAACGTGTGGGGGAGCATCGGAGGCCACGTCTTCTGCTACCCCTACTACTGGGAGGCGGGAGATTAAATGGCCAGGAGCGTCACGCGGAGCTTAAGAGACGAGCGGCAGAAGAACCTTGTGCGGATTTTCGACAAGGCCTGCTACCGTCACAGCCGGTGGCAGGTGTGGGCGGACTTTGTAGTGATGGCCGCTATCGCCATATCAAACACCGTCGATAAAAGCAATGCGGAGCGCAGGGAATCCACCTACATGACCCTGGCCTCTAAGTACAACCAGCGAGAAATCGACTGCTTTGGCAGGATGTTTGCCGAGATTACGGTAGGCATCGACGAGTGTCCAGACCAGGACTTCCTCGGGGAGCTCTACATGGCCCTGGAACTCGGTAATCAACACGCTGGACAATTCTTTACCCCGTATAACGTGTGCAAGGCGATGGCATCCATGACCAGCGGGGACCTCAAGGCGCAGATAGAACAGCAGCACTGGATCTCTGTCAACGACCCGGCCTGCGGCGCCGGCGCTCTCCTTGTGGCCTTTGCCAACGAGTGCGTGAAGCAGCACGTCAACTACCAGACCTCCGTCCTATTCGTCGCCCAGGACGTGGACATGATTGTCGGGTGTATGTGCTACATCCAACTGAGCCTGCTTGGGTGCCCTGGGTATGTCGTTATCGCCAACACCCTCACCAACCCCTGCACCTGCATAGACGGCCGCGCCCTTATCCCAGTACACGGGGAGCATATCTGGTACACCCCCATGTACTTCCGGGACGTGTGGCACTACCGGCGCCTCTGGTGGCAGGTGGACCATCTGATAGGAAACATGAAGCCCATCGAGGGCGGCGACCCAGCTCCGGCCGTGCCGGAACCGGAGGCCCAGCCCCTCAAAGAAACCAAGGCCGGACAGCTCACGCTGTTCTGAGCCGACGCTGAAAGGAGCGCAATATGTCTGAAATGATTTACTTGCCGGTTGACCGGCTTCATCCCAATCCCAACAATCCCCGCAAGAACCTGGGGGACCTGGCCGAGCTGGCCGAGAGCATCAAGGCCAACGGCGTCCTCCAGAACCTCACCGTGGTCGTGGGGCACAGAATGACGCGGGAGGAATACGCGACTATGGCCAAAGCGGAGGGTGTCACCAAGGACGCCGCCCGGGCCATGTACGATGCGGACCCCTCCGTGGCAGACCTCAGCGACGGGTACACCGTAATCATCGGCCACCGGCGCCTGGCCGCTGCCAAGCAGGCCGGCGTCTCTGAGGTCCCCTGCGTGATCGCTGAAATGACCCCCCAGGAGCAGGTGAAGACCATGCTCATGGAGAACATCCAGCGCAGCGACCTCACCGTCTACGAGCAGGCCCAGGGCTTCCAGCTGATGTTGGACATGGGTGAGACGGTGGAGAGCATCGCCCGGGACAGCGGCTTCTCCCAGAGCACCGTCCGCCGCCGGGTGCGGCTCCTGGACCTGGATCCTGACAAGTTCAAGAAGTCCGAGGCCAGGGGCGCTACCCTCCAGGACTACTTGGAGCTGGAGAAGATCAGCGACCCCGAGCTGAAGAACAAGGCCCTGGACGCTATCGGGACGGCCAACTTCCGCGACACGCTGAAAAAGGCCATCGACGAGGACAAGAACAAGCGGCGTATGGCCCAGTGGGAGGCAGACCTGGAGGCCTTCGCCCTCAAAATCGAGAGGAACGGTTATGTGGGCGAAACTGTGGTCCCCATGGATTACGTCACCAACTACGGCTGGTGGTCCCCCAAGGACAAGATGGTGGAGAAGCCGGAGGACGCCGGGGACGTCAGGTACTACTACCGCGTGGGAGACCATCAGATCGACCTCTACCGGGACCACCAGGAGCGGGGCGAGACAGAGGAGGACCGCCAGCGCGAGGAGCGGCGGCGGGAGTCCGATCGCAAAAAAGCCGAGCTGAAGGAGATCTCCGAGCGGCACTTCTCCCTCCGGTCCGAGTTCATTTCCGAGTTCGGCGCCGCCAAGCGGAACGCCCTCCAGATTATGAAGTTCGCCTCCGGCATCATCATCGGAACCGGCGAGTATGGCCGGGACGAGGTAAACGCCGAGCTACTGGCCGAGCTGCTGGATCTGGATATCGACGACAACACCGACTACCCCACGCTCCGGGCCATGGCCGAGGGCCGTATGGAGGACAACCCGGAATATACCCTGCTGGCCTGCGCCTATGCCTCTTGCGACGACGACAGCAACGACTACTGGACCTACGAGTGGCACGACGGCGCCTATCGCTACGTCTACCAGCCCAATGACGACCTCGACCAGCTCTATGACTTCCTCGTTTCCCTGGGCTATGAAATGTCCGACGAGGAGAAGGCTATGCAGAACGGCTCCCACGAACTGCTGGAAACCAGCGAGAGGGCATGAACGGCCGGCAGTGGGCGGAATGGGAACTCCGCTATCTGCGGGAAAACTGGCCCCAGCAGAGCGATCAGCAGATAGCGGAGGCCCTGGGGAGATCCCGGATGGCCGTCCAGACCATCCGCTACCACCTCGGCATCAAGATCAACCCCGCCGACTGGTCCCCGGAGGAAGACGCCTACATCCGGGAACACTGGCGCGACCAGACCGACGAGGAAACCGGCGCCGCCCTCAACAGGGCACCCCACGCCATCTATCAGCGTGGGGTGTCCCTGGGGCTGATAAGGCGGGGAGCAAAGCCGAACGGCAAGCGGAAGTGGACCGCCGAGGAAGAGAGCTACCTATGCGAGAATTGGGGCACAGTACCGGTTAAAACCATGTGCAAGGCCCTCAATCGCTCCGAGGCGTCTATCATTACGCGAAAGCAGAAGCTGGGCCTGAAGGGCTTTCTGGACAGCGGAGATTATATAACGATGCACCAGCTTATTGCCGCCCTGGGATATGGTTCAAGCAGTGACGGCTACAAGCTGAAAAGCTGGGTGAAGAACCGGGGATTCCCGATGCGGACCAAGCTGGTCAACGAGAAGCGGGTGCGGGTCGTCTACCTGGAGGAATTCTGGGCCTGGGCGGAAAAGAACCGCTCGTTTTTGGACTTCTCCAAGATGGAACCCCTGACGCTTGGAGCGGAGCCGGACTGGGTACCGGAGCAGAGAAGAAAAGACTACCGGTCCTGTTCTCTCCAGCGCAAGGACCGCTGGACCCCGGACGAGGACAGCCGCCTCCTGATGCTGCTGAAGAAACAGAAGTACGGCTACGCCGAGCTGTCCGAAATGCTCCACCGCTCCGCAGGCGCCATCCAGCGCCGGTGCTGTGCCCTGGGCGTCAAAGACAGGCCGGTCCGGGTAGCGGCGGGAGCAAAAGAAAACGAGTGGACCGAGGAGGACTTTCAAGCCCTGGCCGAAGGGATACGACGGGGCGACAGTTACATCGCCATCGGGAAGGCCGTAGGCCGTTCGGAAAAGGCGGTGCGCGGAAAGGTCTACTTCGTGTATCTGACGGAGGATGCCGACAAGATCCGCGCCATGATGGGAGACGGCCCCTGGGGAACCGGGGCGCCGGTACCAACGGTGAAGCAGGCGCTCAGCCTGTCCAGATGCCGGACTGCCGTCCGAAAAGACCTGTCCGCCTTGCTCACCATCTGCTACCGCAGACGGGCGGCGCTCGGGTACGAACCTTTCTGGCAAAAGGCCATGTGCATGAACTGGGACGATATCAAGGGATGCACCGCCGGCTGTACCGACTGCGACACCTGTACCGAGTTCAAGCGCATAAGGCCCCAATACTGCGCCCGGTGCGGCTGTACGTTTATGGAGCGGACAGAAAACCGATTCTGCCAAGCCTGCAGGACGGCCAGGAAAAAAGCCGCCCAGCGGAAATGGTGCCGGATCCACGCTGGCAAGAAAGGAGGATGACCGCCGTGTACTTCCTGGAGCGGCGCGAGGCCGTCACCAAGCCGAATATCCTGGGGGGCCACAGCTACCCGGTGCATACCTACCGCTGGAAAGCAATCTACATCTGCCCGGAGCGGTGGCCCCTGGAAACCATGCTGGAGAAACTGGACCGGGATAAATATCGCATCACATCAAACCAGCCCGAGGAGGGGGGTTGCCAATGAACACCGATGACATCATTAAGCTGGCCGCTGAAACCGGCGCGAAAGCGGCCATGGAAACGCTGGACAAGGAGCACCAGCGTGAGCGCCGGGAGGCGGTGGACCGCCGCCTCCGAAATACCAAACTGCTCCTGCGGAACTACCGCGTGTTCCAGGCCCACGTCGCCAATGCGGTCTTTGAGGTGGAGGACTACGAATCCCCCGAGGAGATCCTGACCGACCTGATGATGCCCGGGCGGGATAATACCCTGTTTGTGGAGAGCATCAAGAAGTCCGTGGCCCGGACCGCCACCATCGTCAAGCACATGGAGACCATGATGACGCTCTACAAGGCCTACTGCTCCATGAGCGGCACCCCGGAGGACGAGCGCCGCTGGCGGGTCATTGACGCCCTCTACATCAGCGAGAACCGCCGGACGGTGCCGGAGCTGGCCAAAGCCGAGGGCGTGGTGGAGCGCACCATCTACAAAGACATCGACATCGCCTGTGAGCGGATCGCCGCTCTGATGTTCGGCGTCGATGGCCTGAAAAGGCGGTGATGGAGTGCGCAAGAAGATGTGCAAAATCTTCAACTGCGACCGGCACCGGGAAAGCCGATGCTGCTTCACCTACGAGGACAAGGAAAGTGAGGATTTGAACCAGTGAAAGATCTGCACACACTGGACAAGTACCGCCTGACCGACTATGAGCTGGCCCACTACCACTGCCGCGGGGGCGGCAAGAACGGGGCCTTCAAGGTCTACGTCGGGGGCCGCTCGTTCTTCGTGATCGCCTCTCACGGGGGCGGCTGGGATCATGTGAGCGTGATCCCCTGCAACCGCAAGCGCCAGTCCTGCCCCACCTGGGACGAGATGTGCGCCATCAAGGATATGTTCTTTGAGCCGGAGGAGGTTGTCGTGCAGTACCACCCGGCCAAGAGCCAGTACATCAACGATCACCCCTACGGCCTCCACCTGTGGAGGCCCAACGACGGGACGGTGATCCCGACACCGCCTCCCGAATATGTGTAAGGGCTACGCCCGGAAAGGAACATGATATGACAGCAAAGGAACTCGCTACCTTGCTATCCAGCAGAGAGTACATGAGCGAAATCACCACCGAAGAAATGAAGCAGGCCAAGGACGCCGGTCTCGTCGTGGTCTTCGGATACTCCGACGACAACATGGAGCTCCGGGGCGCCATCTGCGACGAGGTGGGCTGCTATGACGGCGGAACCGCCTACATCACCAAGGGCGGCGTTCTGGAGGAGCCGGACTGCGCCTCATATATGGCAGAGGATTGCCCCCACTTCGCCGCCGCCCGGAAAGCCGCCGCCCCCATCAAGGCCGTGTGGCACGATGAAGGGAGTCCCTGCTGGACCTATGAGACGGAGATCCCCCACGAGACGTTTGAGGTCTGCGAGGACGGCGGACTGTTCTGCGTGGGGATCGTGTTCAGCCTGGAGGACCTGACATGAAGCCGCTCTATGTGCCCAAGGTACGCGCCAAGGAGTACGGAGACTACGCCGTGAACATCTATACCGGCTGTCCCCACAGGTGCTACTACTGCTTTGCGCCGTCCGTACTGCACCGTGAGCGGGAACAATTCCACACCCACGTGGAACCTCGCCCCGGCATCGTGGAGGCATTGAAAGCCCAGATTGCCAAGGAGGGCATAACCGGGCAGACCATCCACCTCTGCTTCACCTGCGACCCGTATCCCACCGGCTATGATACGACCATCACACGAAAAGTCATTGAGACTATCAAGGTCAGCGGGAACCATGTGCAGATACTCACAAAGGGAGACGGCAGCCGGGACTTTGACCTGTTGGACGGCTGGGACTGGTACGGGATCACATACAGCGGAGGAACGGTGAAAGCAGAACCAGCGACTATTTTTAGCGGCAGGAGGCTCGATATATTGCACGAAGCCCACAAGCGCGGATTCAAAACGTGGGTATCGTTTGAGCCGGTAATCTGCCCGGGCGATGTGCTGGATATTATCCGGGATTGTTCTGGCTTTATCGACCGCGTGAAAATCGGAAAGCTCAATTACTGGCCGTCCGACATCAACTGGGCGGAGTTCGGGAGAAGGGCGGAGGCGCTTTGCCAGGAGTTGTGCTTGGATTACTACATCAAAGAATCTTTGAGAAAGGAAATGGAGGCACAGTAATGAACGCTGTATTTTATGACGAGCGCAAGGCCATCTACGGGACCGCCATGGAGAAGTGGGGTGCCGAGGCCCAGATCATGATGGCCGTCGAGGAAATGAGTGAGCTGACCAAGGAGATTTGCAAGCTCTACCGGGGCAAGGGGGACATGGAAGCCCTCGCCGATGAGGTTGCCGATGTGACTATCATGCTGGAGCAGCTGCGGCTGATCTATGACCTCAACGACAAGGTGTGTGAGCACATGGACAGCAAGGTCCGCCGTCTGGCTGACCGTCTGGGCGTGAAGATGCCCGGAGAGGCGGCGACCAAGGCCGCGGAGCCGAAACCGCCCCTGAGCCGCGTGGAGCGGATGTTCGGCAAAAGGGAGACCTGGAACCAGCCCCCGGCTACCCCGCCGGAGGACCTTCCGACAGCCCGGGGCTTTCTGATCGTGGAGTGCGAGGGCTGCGGCCGTAAGAGGGCCTTTTGCAGTAAGACGCCCATCATCAGCAGTCCGTGCCAGGCCTGCGGCACCGAGACGCCGCTGGACATCAACGCCATGCGGCCCGTCCATGCCAGGTGCAAGTGCGGTCGGTCCTTCAAGTACATGACCAACGCCACCACAGAGACTATCTCCATCAACTGTATTTCCTGCGGCGCTCCCATCGACCTCCAGCTCAACGGAAAGGCCAGGGCCTACGTCACCCTTGCGGGGGGTACTAATGACAGACACTTCAAGACTGTCCCCTACTACCTCTCGCCCGGAAGGTAAGGGGGTGACGATATGAGCATCGAACGATATTACCGGTTTTACACCCCCACCTGCGACTGCTGCGGAGCCACCCTCCCGGCCGAGGAGGACTTCTACTCCGCTGTCCAGGCCAAGAAGGACGCCGGCTGGATCAGCCGTAAGGTCAAGGGTGAGTGGGAGGACGTCTGCACCGACTGCCAAGCCGAGGAAAAGGGGTACATGTGATGGACAGACTGACGCGCAGAATGTGCGGCGGCTGGGGCGTGGTGGAGGGATATGAGCTCAACACCCTGCGGGGCATGAGGGCCGTTGTGGAACGCCTCGCCGCCTATGAGGAAACCGGCATGACGCCGGAGGAGATCACCGCCGCCGAGGACCGGCGGCACCAATGCAAAATCGAGTGCCTGTTGCGGGAGTATAACAAGGCCCATGCCCAGCTTCAGAAGTTCCGGGACCTCTATATCGGGATGGTCAAGAAACACGCCGACGACATCTGCGATAAGTGCGCCAACAATCCCCGTGTCACCTGCGGGAAGGAATGCCCCAGCTACATCGAGGGCGACCACGGCTGGATGAATGGCAAGCCGGTCAAGTTCTGCTGGACCTGCATGGATCTCGACTGGGGCAGCTGCCCCCGGCTGGAGGAGTCCCTTTGCCACGGCTGTTATGACGCCGATTTTGCCAACTTCAAGCTGTTGGAGGGGGACAAATGAGAATCATACGAATTGGAGGGGCTTGACCATGAAGATTGAGGATGCAATCAAGCACATTGAGTATTGCGCACGGCATACCGCATGGCCTGTGTATCAAGAGGCGTACCGGATGGCCCTTGCTGCCCTCCGAGAGCAGCAGTGGAGAGAACAAATCTGGCACGATGCCAAGGATGACCCGCCCAAAACTCCCGGCCTATATTACGGAAAAAAGGACAACACCAATTCGATGTATGCTGTTAATTTCAGAGATGGTATCTGGACACTGTATTATGATCGGGCACAGGAAGTGAACATTATTCAGTGGGCGGAATTCGCAATGTTTGGGCCATCGGCTGGAGGTAGGCAAATAAGCAAAGACCTGCAGGACAGCGGATTCGAGAACGTTACGCAACTCTTGGATGCCTACAAGGAAATAAAAATTAATAGATCCATTACCCAGCAGAAAGCCGAGAAGAGCGGGCAGATGGTGCCAGGACGGTGGATAAGCGTTAAAGACGGGTTGCCAGATGATGAACAGGATGTTTTGCTTTTCACTGAAACGGTCGAAACATACGGCAGACACGGGGAACGAAAGAAAATTTACCACAACATTTTTTACGGGTATTGCGACAGTGGAGAATGGCTTACGAGCTATTGCCATGGATGCGAATACATTAGAGCGATGAACGAAAAATTTCCAGATGAACATATTGAGGTCGTCTACTGGATGCCGCTTCCAGAGCCGCCCGGCACCTACCGCCGCCGGCCAGAAAAGGAGAATTGAACAATGAAAGAATGCGAAAAAAGGCCAACCGACCTGCTCCATACCGGCGACGAGCTGAGGAAACTTCTGCTTGAGCACCCGGACCTGCCTCTGCTGGTATTCGCCGGGGATGAATGCAACAGCGGGGACTACAGCTATATGTCCTGTACTTCGGTCGTCGCAGAGGTCGGGGAATTTCTCGACTGCCAGCAGGAGGTTGATTCCGAGTGGTGCTACACCGACCGCGAGAACTTTGAGGAGGCCCTGGCCGATATTCTCTACTACAACGACGAGGCCGAGGGGAAGACCGATGCGGAGTTTGACGCCCTCGTCAAGAAAAAGATGGCCGAGTATGACCCGTACTGGAAGCCCTGCATCATCCTGTGCGTGAACAACTGATGCGGGACGGCTACTGCTGGCTCTGCGGACGCTGGGGCCACCTGGAGGAGCACCACATCTTCGGCGGCGCCCTCCGCAAAAAGTCCACCAAGTACGGCCTGACCGTGTACCTGTGTGGGGACCGTTGCCACCGCAACGGCCCCCATGCGGCACACCGAAACCGGGAGACGGCCCAGCGGCTCCACGAGTACGGCCAGAGGAAGTTTATGCGGGAGCAGAACGCCACCATTGAGGACTTCCGCAGGGAGTTCGGAAAAAACTATCTGCCAGAGGAGGAAACCGATGAACCGATTGACGATTGACCAAGAGGAGTCGGCGCTGTACCAGGCCGCCCGGAGGCTGGGCCTGGACGCGCACATCACCCACATGGAGCGAAAGGGAGACGCCTACATCTACGCCGAGAAGCTGATGCTGAACAGCTACCGCAAGGGGATGCCCTACAAGACGTCCTATCTCTACTGCGATACCGTGGATGCCTGCTTCTTCTTCGACCACGACGGCCGGCCGGCGGTCACTATCTCCGCCCGGTGGACCCAGGGCGCCAAAGACCTGGGCAAGCCTATCCGAGAGGCCCTGACCCTCATCCAGAAGATGCTCGACGCCATGGCCGACGAGACGGCCAAGTGGCTGAGGGGGAACCGGGATGAAAGAAATTAAGTTCTCCATCCCCCTGGCCCCGGTCACGAAGAAGAACTCGCAGCGCATCGCCAACTGCGGGGACTACAGCAAGATACTCCCCAGCAAGGCCTACGTCCAGTATGAGCGGGACGCCGGCTATTTTCTTCCGCACCGTGGGGCGGCTCTGGCCCGGAGGTGCGAGGTGGTCTGCCTGTTCTACATGCCGACCCGCCGCCGGGTGGACCTGACCAATCTGCTGGAGGCCATCGACGACGTGCTGGTGAAGTACCAGGTGCTGAAGGACGACGACAGCAAGATCATCGTCTCCCACGACGGGAGCCGGGTGCTGTTCGACCCAAACAGTCCCAGGACTGAGGTCACGATTAGATTTCTGGAGGAAACGTGACAATCTGAGGGCAAAAATCGTTCATTTACAGGGCAATCCAAAAAGTGCTATACTGCAAGATGTAAAATCTTAATCATGCCGGGAGCCCCTGCGTTCTCCCCCGGGAGAGCGTGGGGGCTTCACTATTTTGGGAAGGAGGCCGTATTGCGCCGCCCCTTTGCGCCGCCCCCGCCTCGCCAGCGGGAACAATGCAAAGGAGGTTTTTTGATGTTAGGTATCATCGTGCTTATCGCCTATGCCGCCCTGATGATCGGGGCGACGGCGGTATTCACAAAGCGGACGCACGACGCCGAGGATTTCCATGTGGCAGACCGCCGCATCGGGACCGGGGTAGCCGCCATGAGCATAGCCGCTACATGGATCTGGGCGCCCTCCCTCTTTGTGTCTGCGGAAAAGGCATACACCAGCGGCATCCCCGGGATCTTCTGGTTCCTGGTCCCCAACGTGCTGTGCCTGCTTCTCTTTATCCCATTCGCCAAGCGCATGAGGGCCCGGTACCCGAAGGGGATCACCCTGTCCGGCTTCATGGCCGAGACCTACCACTCCCGGAAAGTGCAGGGTGCGTACTCGCTCCAGCTTGGTGCCCTGGCTATCCTCTCCACCGCCGTCCAGCTCCTGGCCGGGGGAAAACTGCTGTCCTCCATCACCGGGATACCGTTCTGGATGGTGACTATCATCCTTGCGGTGGTAGCCTGCTCCTATTCGTGCTTTTCCGGCCTCAGAGCATCGGTTACAACCGACGTTATCCAGCTTGCCATAATCCTGATAGGCTGCGCCATCCTCGTCCCTTGGACGCTTACACGGGCCGGAGGGATGGGTACGGTGCTGGCCGGTCTGGGCGGCTCCACCGGGGACTATACCTCGCTGTTCTCCGAGGCGGGGCTTGCGGTGTTCCTGGGCTTCGGCCTCCCCACCGCCATCGGCCTGATCTCCGGCCCGTTCGGGGACCAGTGCTTCTGGCAGCGGGTATTCTCCATCCGGGAGGACCGGCTGGGGCGGTCGTTCAGCATCGGCGCCCTGCTCTTTGCCCTGGTGCCCCTGTCTATGAGTATGCTGGGCTTCGCCGCGGCCGGCGCCGGATTTGCGGCGGCTGACCCCGGCATGGTGAACGTGGAGCTGATCGGCTCCCTGCTCCCGGCCTGGGTGATGGCCCCGCTCCTGCTGATGGTGCTGTCCGGCCTGCTCTCCACGGTGGACAGCAACCTATGCGCCGCGGCGTCCCTCACCACCGACCTGCAAGTTACCGGCAAGTTAGATTCCCGAGGGAAACTGCGGCTTTCCCGGGGCATGATGGTCCTTTTGCTCCTGACGAGCATATTAGTCGCCAACATCCCCGACCTGACGGTGACGCACCTGTTCCTGTTCTACGGAACCCTCCGGGCGTCTACCCTGCTCCCTACGGTGCTGACCCTTCTGGGGCGGCGTCTGAACGCCAACGGCGTATTCGCCGGTATCGTGACCTCGTTGTGTGTCGGACTTCCCGTCTTTGCTGTCGGGAACATCCTCAACCTGGCCGTGTATAAGACCGCCGGAAGCCTGCTGACCGTTCTTGCCAGCGGCATCGTTGCGCTCCTGGCCTCCCGGAAGGAGGCGGCGGTATGAAGCTGGGCAGAAAGCAGAGCATCAAGAACGACGCCTGGCTTGAGGCCATGGCCCATATCGAGGAGACGGTGAGCCGCAAGGACCTCGACGAGATGGTGGGGCGCACCGTGGAGGATATCCGGGCGAAGGCGGCGGGGAGATCCGCCGCCTATGCGTGGAGCGCCGGCAAGGACAGCATCGCCCTCGGCAAGCTGTGCCAGATGGCCGGCGTGACCGCCAGCATGATCGGCGTGTGCAACCTGGAATACCCCGCTTTTGCGGCTTGGATCGAGGCCAACAAGCCGGAGGGGTGCGAGGTCATCAATACCGGCCAGGATATGGCCTGGCTGGTGAAGCACCCGGAGATGCTGTTCCCCCAGGACAGCAAAGCCGCCGCCCGGTGGTTCTCCATCGTCCAGCACCGCGCCCAGATGCAGTATTTCCGGGATCACAACCTGGACCTCATCATCCTGGGCCGGCGCCGCGCGGACGGCAACTTCGTCGGCCGCGGCACCAACATCTACACGGACGGCAAGGGCGTCACCCGGTACAGCCCCCTGGCGGACTGGCCCCATGAGTACGTCCTGGCCCTCATTCACTACTACGACCTGCCCCTGCCTCCCATCTACGGCTGGCCCAACGGCTACCTGTGCGGCACCCATCCCTGGCCTGCCAGACAGTGGACCGGCAGCGAGGAGAACGGCTGGCGGGAGGTCTGCGCCATCGACAAGAGCATCGTCACCGCCGCCGCCGAGCACTTCCCCGGCGCGAGGGCGTGTCTGGAGGTGGCCGGAGAATGAACATCAGGAAGATGCCCCTTGCCTCCCTCCAGCGGCCGGAGCGGAACGTGCGCATGCACACCGAAAAGCAGCTGAAGGAGTTTGAGCGCAGCGTCTCCATGTTCGGCCAGCTCCGGCCCATCGTGGTAGACGAGGCCTGCGTTATTCTGGCCGGCAACGGCCTTTTTGAAACCCTGCTCCGCATGGGCTGGGAGGAGGCCGACGTCCTCCAGATGGAGGGCCTGACCGAGAACCAGAAGAAGAAGCTCATGCTGGCCGACAACAAGATCTTCGGCCTGGGCGTGGACGACCTGGACTCCTTCGACGCTTTTCTGGTGGAGCTGAAGGACGACCTGGACATCCCCGGCTTCGACGAGGACCTTTTGCGGAGCATGGTAGCCCAGGCCGGGGAAGTCACCGAGACGCTGAAGGAGTACGGCACCCTCGACGAGAGCGAGATCGAGGAGATCAAAGCCGCCCGGAAGCGCAAGGACCTCTACATGGCCGAGGGCCTGGAGGAGACCGACGAGGAGCCGGAGGCGCCGGCAGAGGAAGACACCCAGCCGGCGGGCGAGGCCAGAGAGCCCGTCCGTCAGTATGTGGTCTGCCCCCACTGCGGCGAGAAGATATGGCTGTGAAGCGGATCCGCTCCGACATGGACGTGGTGACAGCTGCCACATCCCGGGTGCGCAATGCGTTCCGCAACGGCGTCCCGGTCTATATGTCGTTCAGCGGCGGCAAGGACAGCCTGGCTCTAGCCCAGGTCGCCATGTCCCTCATCCAGAGGGGCGAGGTAGACCCCTCCCTCCTGACCGTCCAATTCGTGGACGAGGAGGCCATTTTCCCCTGCATCGAAAAGACCGTCATGGACTGGCGCCGGCGCTTTCTCTACGCCGGGGCCAAGTTTGAGTGGTACTGCGTGGAGGTCAAGCACTTCAACTGCTTCAATGAGCTGTCGGAGGAGGAGACCTTCATCTGCTGGGACAAGCGCAAGCGGGACGTGTGGGTACGCCAGCCGCCGCCCTTCGCCATCACCAGCCACCCCCTGCTGAAGCCCCGGAAGGACAACTACCAGAGCTTCATGCCCAGGGTGTGCATGGACGGCATCACCATGACCGGCGTCCGGGCGGCAGAGTCCGTCCAGCGGCTCCAATACATGGCCCGTCTGAACACCGGCGGCAAGGGCATGACCGGCCGCAAGCAGATTTTCCCCATCTACGACTGGACCACCAACGACGTCTGGCTCTACCTGCGCAACGAGGGCGTGGAGATCCCGCAGATCTACCTCTACCTCTGGCAGTCCGGCACCAACCGGAACCAGCTTCGGGTGTCGCAGTTCTTCTCCGTGGACACAGCGCGCTCCCTGGTCCAGATGAACGAGTATTACCCCGACCTCATGGAACGCATCATCCGCAGGGAGCCCAACGCCTACCTCGCCGCCCTCTACTGGGACAGCGAAATGTTCGGGCGGAGATCCCGCACCCGGCGTCAGACCGAGGGGGAGGCCATCACCAAGGACTACAAGGCCATCCTCACGGAAATGTTCGCCAATATGCCCCGGTATTTCAACACCCCCAGCAAGCTCCGCATCGCCAAGACCTACCGCAGCCTGTTCGTGAAGATAGGCCTGTTCGCCACCCCGAAGGACTATCAGCTGATGTATGAGGCCCTTATGAAAGGCGACCCAAAGCTGCGCTCATACCGCGCCCTCTACCAGATCATCTACAGCCGGTACATCGAAGATGCCAAGGCTGAGCGAAAGGGGGTGGAGGCGCATGGCTGACGTAAAGCTGACAGCCCCATTGTCTACCCTGGAATGGGTGGACCGCACCCTGCTCCGGCCCAATGACTACAACCCCAACAAGGTAAGCAAGGAGAACCTGAAGCTCCTGGCAAAGTCCATCCTCACCAACGGCTGGACTTTGCCTATTGTGGTTCGTCCTGACTATACCATCATCGACGGCTTTCACAGATGGACCGTATCCGGTGAAGAACCCCTGCTGTCCAAGCTCGACGGCAAGGTCCCTGTGGTGAAGGTCTACCACGAGGACCAGAGCGAGGACATCTACGGCACCGTCACACACAACAGGGCCAGAGGCACCCATTTGTTGGAGCCTATGAAGGCCATCGTGAAACGTCTGCTGAATGAAGGCAAGACGGTACAAGAGATAGGGAAGCAGTTAGGGATGAAGCCGGAGGAGGTATTCAGGCTATCCGACTTCTCCAGGGAAGACTTCCTGGAAATGATGATCCGTGGCAAGACCACATATAGCAAGGCGGAGATGTATACCACCATCTAAGCCCCTGGCAGGCCATGTGTCATACGTCTGCGTCAAGCAAGGTAGCCACATACCCAAAGAACGACAAAAGGCACACAAGGCCTGCTGTTGTCTTCCAGGCCAAAAAGACGAGGTTGGTCGGTCTCTCACGGTCGAAAAAAGGTACTGTGAGGGGCCGACCCCTCTGTCGCGGGCTCGACGACCCCGAAAAACGTCCAGTTAGCGGAAAATTTTTTTCGGGGACTTTACTTGTAACCGGCACTATCCGAGGAAAGGAGCTGACCAGGATGGTCCAGAAAAAGCCGGACCCTGCCGGGTACTGTTCGACGGCTGTCCTGGCAAATCTCTTTGACATCACCGCCCAATGGGTGGGGGAGCTGACCCGGAACGGCATCCTCCGCAAGCATGAAACCGAGGTCGGCCCCCGGTACAACGTGGTCGAGGCCACCCGAGCCTACGTCAAGTACCTGCGGGAAAAGGCGGCTGGCCGGAGCGACAAGGATGACGCCGCCTCCGAGAAGGAGCAGCAGAAACTTGCCGCCGAGGTCCGCATCAAGGAGGCCCGGGCTGACTACGCCGAGTTGGAACTGGCCGAACTCCGGGGAGAGATGCACCGCTCCGAGGATGTGGAAGCGATGACCCAGCAGCTGGTGTTCACCATCCGGGGGATGCTCGTGGCACTCCCTGGCCGTCTGGCCGTGGACGTGGCTGGCGTGTCCGACGCCGCCGAGGCTTCGGTGCTGATACGCCGGGAGGTCAACGCCGTCTTGGAGGAGCTGTCCAATTTCAAGTACGACCCGGCCGCCTATGAAAAGCTGGTGAACGAGCGGCAGAAATGGACGGGCATCGATGAGGACGTACAGTAGCGACGCCGAGAAACTGAATGCGGCAATCTCCGGGACCGTCGCCGCGTTCACCCCGCCGGAGGATATCACCGTCACCCAGTGGGCCGACAAGAAGCGCCGCCTGTCGCCGGAGAGTTCCGCAGAGCCGGGGCCGTGGCGCACATCCAGAACGCCCTACCTAAAGGACCCAATGGACGCTGTCACCGACCCAAAGGTGAAGCTGATTGTCATGGTGGCCTCGTCCCAGGTAGGCAAATCGGAGTTCGAACTGAACTCCATCGGCTACATCATCGACCAAGACCCCGGCAGCATTCTCTACATCCACCCCACCATCGACGACGCCAAGAAGTTCTCCAAGCTCCGTGTCGCCCCCATGGTGCGGGATTGCCGGACCCTGCGCGGCAAGGTGGCCGACCCAAAGAGCCGGGACAGCAATAACACGATCCTCCAGAAGTCCTTTCCGGGCGGCATGCTGACCATCTGCGGCTCCAACAGCGCATCTGCCCTCGCCTCCACGCCCGTCCGCTACATCGTAGGCGACGAGCTGGACCGCTGGGCCGGGAGCGCCGGCAATGAAGGTAATCCGTGGGAGCTGGCAAAAGCCCGGCAGACGACCTTTTACAACGCCAAATCACTGGCCGTATCCACCCCGACCATCAAGGGACACAGCCCCATTGCCGACCTGTTCAACACCGGCACCCAGGAGCGGTGGCACCACAGATGCCCGGAGTGCGGCGAGTATCACAATATCATCTTCAACGACATCCGCTTTGAGTACGACACCACCGAGATCCGGGGCAAGAAGCACTACACCGTCAGGAGCGTATCCTGGGTCTGCCCCTCCTGCGAGACCTCGCACTCCGAGCGGGAAATGAAAGCGCAGCCCGCCAAGTGGGTAGCGGCCAACCCCGCCGCCTACGCCAACGGGGTGCGCTCTTTCTGGCTGAATGCCTTTTCCTCTCCCTGGGCGTCCTGGTCCTCGCTTATCCTGGCCTACCTGGAAGCCCTGGGCAATTCTGAAAAGCTGCAGGTGGTCTACAACACTAAATTCGGGGAGTTGTGGGAGGACCGCGGCGACCTGGAGGACGAGGAAACCATCATGGGCCGGCGGGAAACCTACGACGCCGAGCTCCCGGACGGCGTTCTGGTCCTCACCTGCGGCGTGGATACTCAAGACGACCGGCTGGAATACGAGGTCGTGGGACATGGCCGGTGGGGTGAAAAGTGGGGCATCAAGCGCGGTATCATCATGGGCCGGCCGGACACCACCGACATCTGGCAAGCCCTGGACGATATCGTGGACCATCAGTACAGCTTTGCCAACGGTGTGAAGCTGAAGATCTCCACGACGTTTGTTGACAGCGGCGGTCACTACACCCAGGACGTGTATGCGGCCTGCCGGGACAGGATGTACCGCAAGGTGTTCGCTATCAAGGGGCGGGGCGGTGAGGGCGTTCCCTACACGTCGCCGCCCAAGAAGACCAACATTGTCATCAAGGGCCGCTACATCGGCCAGTGCTGGCTCTACACCCTGGGCGTAGATTCCGGCAAACAGTCTATCATGGACTCCTTGCGCGTCCGGGAGCCCGGGGCGAAATACTATCATTTCCCCAAGAACCAGGACCTAGGCTATGGAACGGAGTTCTTCACCGGCCTGCTGTCTGAGCGTCTGGTCTACAAACAGGGCCGTCAGAATCCGTGGGTATGGGAGAAGATACCCGGCCATGAGCGGAACGAGGCCCTTGACTGTCGGAACTACGCCAACGCCGCCTTCAAGGCAACTGGCGCGGATCTGGACGCGATAGCCCAGCGGCTGAAAGCACTGGCAGACGGCGGCAAAAAACCAGCCACCCCCAAGCGGCAGCCGGCCAAAGCCCCCCGCAAGAGTGGGGGCATCGACAGATTCTTCAACGAGTGGTAAGGAGGTGCCGGAATGACGAGGACAGAGATCACCGTGAAGCTGACCATGAAGCGAGAACGCCTGCAGATGTACCTGGAACGGGAGAAATATATGCTCTCCCCGGACGCGGTGCAGAGCTACGGCATCGGCTCCCGTAACCTGCAGAGGTACAGCACGGACCTTGCCGACATCCAGGCCATGATCAAGAAGCTGGAGGACGAGATCGCCGAGCTGGAAGCCGAGGCAGAGGGGCGGAGGCCCCGCCGGTCCGTGGGGGTAGTCCCCCGGGACTGGTAATCATGGGTAATAGCCCCTGGTGGGGCTTTACCGGGTACCCGGCGGGGGGCTTCGTTCCTTTCACCCCGCCGGGCACCCTCATAAAAACTTTCAAGGAGGTGGACAACACGGAAATCCGCGCAACCGGGGCACAGCCCCAGTCTATGGGCTACGGCGATGCCGGCGCCAGTTACGCCCGCAGGGCTCTTGCGGCGTTCGTCGCCCGTTCCGGGAGTCCCCGGGACGATATCGATATGCACAACTTCACCCTACGTCAGCGGGGCCGGATGCTCTACATGGCCTCGCCTATCGCTACGAGCGCCGTCCGAACCGCCTGCACCAACGTCGTGGGCGCCGGCTTGAAGATGAAAAGCCATGTTGACCGGGAGCTGCTGGGCATGACGCCGGAGCAGGCTAGGGCATGGCAGAAGACCGCCGAGGCCGAATGGAAGCTCTGGGCAGACAGAAAGCAGAACTGCGACGCTGCGGGGATGTGCAACTTCAACGGCATCCAGCAGCTGGCGCTTGCGGCCGCGCTCATGTCCGGGGACTGCGTTGCCCTGCTCCTCCATGTAAACCCGACGCCCGTCTCCCCATACGGCCTGCGGGTGAAACTGGTGGAGGCAGACCTGGTATCCACCCCAGACACGATGGGCGTCATGCCGGGAACCATCACCGAGGGAACGGCCCCCAACGGTAATCTCATCTACGACGGCGTGGAGGTAGACAAGAACACCTCGGCCATCGTCGCCTACCACATCTGCAACCGCTATCCCTTTGAGTTGACCCAAGTCGGAAAGCCAAGGGAGTGGGTGCGGGTGGAGGCCTACGGCAAGCGGACGGGCCAGCCAAATGTGCTGCATATCGTAGACCCGGAGCGCATCGGCCAGTACCGCGGCGTCACGTTCCTCGCGCCCATTATCGAGCAGCTGCTCCAGATCCGCCGTTATACGGAATCTGAGCTGATGGCGGCACTGGTCCAGTCGTTCTTCACGGCCTGGATCGAGACGGACACGGATCCGTCCATGTTTCCGACGAACGAGGTAGGGAGCGAGGAGCCGGAGGTCAGCCGGGACCCCAACGAGTACGAAATGGGGGCCGGACAGGTCATCCATTTGAAACCGGGGGAAAAGGTCAACTTCGGCAACCCGAACATCCCCACGAACGGCTTTGACGCCTTTGTCAAATCCGTGGCCACGCAGATAGGCGCCGCCCTGGAGATCCCCCGGGATATCCTGCTCAAAGAGTTCAATTCCAGCTATTCCGCCAGCCGCGGCGCTCTGCTGGAGGCGTACCGCTTCTTCATGAAAAAGCGGACCTGGCTGGTGTCCAGTCTGTGCCAGCCGGTCTATGAAGTCTGGTTGGCCGAAGCGGTAGCCCGAGGACGTATCTACGCCCCGGGCTTTTTTGCGGATCCCCTGATCCGCGCGGCTTACTGCGGCGCAGTCTGGATCGGCCCCGCCCAGAGCCAGATCGACCCGAGCAAGGAGGTCAAGGCGGCTATCCTCGCCGTACATGAGGGCTTCAAAACCCATGAGCAGGCGACCGTGGAGATGGGCGGCGGCGACTGGGAGGACAACATGGACCAGCTTGAGCGGGAGAAGGCCCGCCTGGGCGAAACAAGAGGCGACAGCGCCGCCATCGAGCCGGACGGCCCCGACGAGGACACCGACCCGGACGGGGACGGAGACGGCCAGGAAGGAGAAAATCAATGAACCCGTTTAACTTCATGCGGAGCACCAAAACAAAGGGCGCAGGGCCGGTTATAACCGCCCCCAGCGCCCCTTATTGTCTGCAGCGTATCAGCGACACGGAGGCGGAGATCACCCTGTATGGGGACATCGTACAGCGCCGCCCGTATGACTGGTACACCGGCAAGCCGAGCGAGGGCAACTACATCATCCTCGGCGAGTTCATGAAGGACCTGAAGGACCTTGAGGACGTGACCAAGCTGACCGTCCGCATCCACAGCGCCGGCGGCAACGCCTACGACGCCATCACCATCCACAACCGTCTGAAGGAGCTGTCCGCAGAGATCACCGTCATCGTTGACGGTATCGCCATGTCGGGCGGCTCTCTCATTATGTGCGCCGCCGATAAGGTCAAGGTCAATCCGGCAAGCCTTGTGATGATCCACAAGTGTTGGTCCTTCAACTGGGACGCCATGAACGCCGACGAGCTGAGGAAAGCCGCCGAGCGCAATGATACCATCGACCGGGCGCAGGTGGCTATCTACCACGCCAAGACCGGGCTGTCTGAGGACGAACTGCTGACCATGATGGGCAATGAGACCTACATGACCGGCCAGGAGGCGGTGTGCAAGGGCTTTGCCGACGAGCTGATTGACGGCGAGGCCCCGGATATCGCCGCCAGCGCGGACCGCCGCACCATCTACTACTGCGGCCAGCCCGTATGGGCTACCCCCGGACGGCCTCTCCCGGCCAGCATCCAAATCCCTGTGATTTCTCCCGCTTCGGCGGAAGGAATAAATACTACGCCGGCCATCACCGGCAACGAAGGAGGAACCCAAATGGCAAAGACCCTTGAAGAGCTGAGGGCGGAGTACCCCGCGCAGATCGCCCAGCTCGAAAACGAGGCGAGAGCCTCTGCGGTTGCCGGAGCCGGTGCGCCCGCCACCCCTCCCGCTACCCAGACCCCCGCCGCGCCCGCCGCGATCCCGGCCGAGGATCCGGTCGCCGCTGAGCGCGCCCGTATCCAGGCCATCGACGAGATCGCCCCGAACATCCTGGACAAGGCTCTGGTGGAGGACGCCAAGTACGGCCACCCTTGCAGCGCCCAGGAGCTGGCGTTCCGGGCGATGAAGGCCCAGGCCGCTCAGGCCGGCGCACACCTGACCGGTACCGCCGCCGACTTCCAGGAGAGCGGCATCCCCAAGGTACAGACCCCGGCGGCTCCTGCCACGGAGACCGACCCCGACAGCCCGGAGGCCATCACAGCGCAGGCGAAAGCCGACGTTGAGGCCTTCCAGAAGATGATGGAGGTGCGCTGAAATGAACACTGATCTGTGCAGAAAGGTCGGCGAGGTCGGCCAAGACAATCTGATCGCCAAGCTCTGGCCCCCCGCTGAGACGTTCGCCGTCAAGGTGAAGTCCGGCGAGGGTGTGCTGAAGCGCGGCTCTGTGCTGGCTCTCAATGAGGGTGAGTACACCCTACTTTCCACCGAGACTACCGGCAAGGCCAACTGCATCCTGGCCGACGACGTTGACGCCACCGAGGCGGAGGCCGTCGCCGTTGCCTACCGCACTGGCCACTTCAACGCCAAGGCCCTGATGCTCAAGGAGGGGTACACCTTGAGCGAGGCCGACCGGGAGGAGCTGCGCAAAGACGGCATTCTCCTGACCGACACGATGGAGTAAGGAGGACAACCATGGATATCTACAGCACCTACTACATGCTGGCGGCTGTGAGGGCGATGCGCCCCGAGCACACCTTCTTCAAGCGCCGGTATTTCCCCACGAACGTCCAGATGGACGTGTTCGGCACCTCCAAGGTCCTGGCGGACTACAAGGAGGAGGGCCAGAAGATGGCCCCGTTCGTCCTGCCCCGCATCGGCAGCCTGCCTGTGGGGCGTGACGGCTTCAGCACCTACGAGCTGGAGCCCGGCAACATCAGCATTTCCATTCCCCTCACCGTGGACCAGCTGCAGAAGCGCGGCTTCGGCGAGGCACTTATGAGCGAGGCCACCCCCGCTGACCGCGCCAGGATGCTGCTCATCAACGACCTGACCGAGCTGAGCGCCAGGATCTCCCGCACCGAGGAGTGGCTGTCCATCCAGACCATGCTCAACAACGGCTGCACCATGCGCCACCAGACCGACCGCGAGGACGTCTACCAGGACGTCAAGGTGCAGTTCTACGACGGCCAGGACAACCCCGCCAAGTTCACCCCCACCGAGGCCTGGAAGCACAGCACCAAGGCCTCCGGCTCCTGGGTGATCGGCAACTGGTACTGGGATATCTGCGCCATGATCAAGATGCTCATCAGCCGCGGCCTGCCGGCCCGTGAGGTGCTGGTGTCCTCCGACGTGGGCGCGTTCCTGATGGAAGACCCCTGGATCATGGCCGCTCTGGACAACCGGCGCATGGAGATGGGCCGCATTGCCCCCGAGGTCCTGACCGAGTACGTGACCGACCTGGGCGTGATCAACTTCAACGGCCGCCGGCTGGATCTCCTGGTGAGCGACGGCACCTTCCGGGACAGCAAGGACAAGGACACCCCCTACATCCCCAACGGCACCGTCATCGTCACCGCCCCCAACTGCGGCCGCGGCCTCTATGGCGCTGTCACTCAGCTGGAGAATGACGGCCAGTTCCACACCTACGCCGGTACCCGCGTCCCCCAGCACATCTTCACCATCCGGCCCCCGGCAAAGGAGACGCAGCTGTCCTGCCGTCCCCTGTTCGTGCCTGTCCAGGCCAGCCCCTGGGTCGTGGCAAGCGACGTGCTGGACCCTTGATCACCTTCTTCCGTGGTGACACGGAATTGTACGGAAAGAAGGTCAGCGACCTGCAGTCGGGTGTCACAGCTGACAGGGATGGCGTTCTCCACGGAACGCTGCACTATGTGAAGGGCTACATGGAGTTTTCGAGCGCGCCGGAAAACCAGAACGGGAACTACCTCGCCATGAACATCAACGCCACAGAGGATGAAGAGGTAAAGTACGAGTCCAGCACGTCTGGCGCCGGCGAGCAGACCATGCCGAAGGGCGACCGGGTTCTGGTGTGGAAGGTGAAAAATCCCGAGGCGACCATGACGATCTCCGTCACCGGCGGCAAGAAAGCCCGGAAGCAAGTCTACAAGGCCAGCGGCCTTAAGCTGGAGAAAGAAGGGAAATGAAATATGATCTGGATGAAGTGCGGCGCTTGCGCCGTGAAAGGAGAGCTGAAACGGGCCAGCGATGGCCCGTTTTTGCTCCACCCCGAGCAGGAGGCCCGGCTGGTGGAAAGGGGCGTAGCTGAGTACGTCGTGGATCTCGACGAGCAGAACGACGAGGAGGAGTCCTCCAAGCCCATCCGCTATGACGTCGGCATGACGATGAAGCAGCTCCAGGGTATCGCCGCCTATCTGGGCCTGGACGTGTCCAAGGCCAAGAAGAAGCAGGACGTGATCGATGTTCTGGACGCCCACTTCGCCGGCGAGTCCGCCTGGTCCCCGGAGCCGGAGGTCGAGCCCGACCCGGATGCCCCCAGCTTGGGGGCCGAGGACCCCACCGCATGAGCGCCTTTAAGGATATGGTCGCCCGGGACATCCACACCACGTTTCTCAACGTGGACGAGTTCGGCGAGAACCGCACCGTGATCTATGACGGCGAGAGATACGAGGATATCCCCGTCGTGCTGGACGAGGTAGTGCAGGACAGCCGGACCCAGATGCAGAACGACCATGTTCAAGGGCTCTACCAGGCGACGGATCTGCTCTTTTGCGCCCTCTCCGACCTAGGCGGGAACCGGCCCGAAAAGGGCCAAAAGCTCCTGATCAACGACGAGGAGGGCAGCGGTGGATTCTTCCACCCCTACTACGTCGCCAAGTCCACCACAGAGAACGGACTGCTCAAGGTCTGGCTGGAGGCGATCGATGAATGAGCGTGATCCGCGTAGACGAGGTTGGAGGCGGAAGTCTCGACCGCGTGAACAAACTTCTCGCCGGGATCCCCGGCGGCGTCTGGAAAGCGACCTCCGCCGCCCTGAAGAGGGCTGGGGACACTGCCAAGACCAAGGCGGGACAGTTCGCCGCAGCTGAGTACACCGTCAGCAAGGGCGACTTCATGCGGAACGTCACCACCAAATCGCACATCAAAGGCGGGTCCGGGGGCGTGGTGTCCATGGACATCTCCTACGCAGGCCACGTCCTGCCCCTGCTCAGCTTCAACACGCGCTTTTCCCGTGACGGCCGGGTCCAGACCCAGGTCAAGCGAAACGGCGGTGCTACGGCCCTGGAACACGCTTTCGTGGCAAATATCTTCGGCCGGGCGGCTGTCTTTGAGCGTGTCGCCGTCCCCCGGTTCCCGGTGGAGCAGAAATTCGGCCCATCCACCGGCCACATGATGCAGAACGAGCAGGTGATCGAGAAGATGGACGAGACGATCAGAACGACCTACGAGGCGCGTATCGAGCATGAGATCCTGCGCGTCCTCAACGGATGGGGAGGGTAATCATGACGAGGACAAATCTGCTTGAAGCCTTGAAGGTGGAGAGCCAGGAGGCGACGCAGGACCTCCTCCTGCCGGTCACCCGGCAGAAAGAGGACGCCGCCGATCCCCCGCCCCGCGCCCCGGAGGTCTACCTGATGCGCCTACCGGACAGCAAGTCGGCCAAGAAAAAGGCACCGTACATCCTCCATCAGTTCATCACCAGCAAGGACTCCCAGACCCCGAAGGAGCAGCCGGAGGCAAGCGCCGTCGTCCGCTCCATCATCTGCGTGTACCACCACGACGAGCAGCAGGGCGGACTTGCGCTTCTGGGCCTGATGGAACGCCTGCGGGTCCACCTTCTGCGAAAAGAGGTCATTGCAAACCAGTTCCAGCTTGACCTGGAGGCGGGGCTGGAATGTCTGGCCTACCCGGATGACACCGCACCCTACTACGCCGGGGAGATCATCACCACCTGGAAGCTCCCGGCCATCGAAAGAGAGGTAAGACCATGGCTGTAAGTAACAAGCCGAGAGCCCGCCCCTCGGCGGCAAAGGTAAAGGCCGACGCCAAAAGCGCCGGCTTTTACTGCTATATCGGCCCCACCATCCGGGGCCTCATCCAGAACGGCACCGTCTATATGGGGACGAGGGAGGGCGCACTGAAAGCCGCTGCGCCGGCCATCGAGCGCCACCCCCTTATCAAGACCTTGATCGTCCCCGGCGACGCCCTGCCCGTTGACCGTATCAACGTGAAGAAACCCGGTACCGCGCTGAACCGTATCTACCAGCGCATCATCCGGGGTGAGTAAGGAGGATTTCAGACAATGCCCAATCATGGCGTATATGTGCAGGAGCAGGCGACCGCCGTCAGCACTCCCGTAGTCGCTGATTCCGGCGTCCCCTTCGTCGTGGGCCTTGCCCCGACCCAGGCCGCCGCCAAACCCGGCAAGGCCAACGCTCCTATCCTCGTCACCAGCTGGGACGAGGCCGTGGAAAAGCTGGGCTTTTCCTACGACTGGAAGACCTACACGCTGTGCGAGTTCATGTACTCGCATTTCCAGCTGTTCGGTTGCCAGCCGGTGATTTTCTGCAATGTGCTGGATATGTCCAAGACCGAGGCGATGGCGGCTGAGGACAAGGACGTTACCGAGCACCGCGTGAAGCTGCCTTTCGGCACCATCAACGACTCCAACCTGGTTATCTCCGAGGGCGAGAGCGAAGGCGGCGGCTCTGTCTACGCGAAGGACAAGGACTATACCGTGACCTACGATTCCGACGACGCCGCCTGCTACATCGACCTGCTCAGCTCCGGGGATGCCTATGAGCAGACCAAGGTCCATGTGAAGGGCAACACCGTCAAGACCGGTGAGGTCCAGGCCGAGGACATCGTTGCCGGTCTGAACGTGGTGGAGGCCTGCATGAGCATGGTCGGCGTCATTCCCGACCTGATCTGCGCCCCCGGCTTCTCCCACATCACCACCGTCGCCGCTGTCATGGCGACCAAGGCCGCGTCCATCAACGGCCTGTTCCGGGCGAAGGCTGTCATGGACCTGGACTGCGGCGGGAGCGGCGTCAAGGACTACTCCCAGGCGGTGCAGGCCAAGAACACCAACAACTTCGTGGACGAGAACCAGGTCCTGTGCTGGCCTATGCTGAAGCTGGGCGAGTACAAGTTCCACATGAGCACCCAGCTTGCCGGCCTGATGGGCCAGGTGGACACCAACAACGGCGGCTGTCCCTATGAGTCCCCCAGCAACAAGAACTTCCAGATGGACGGCTCCTGCCTGGAGGATGGCACCGAGATCAACCTGACGCTGGAGCAGGCCAACATCCTCAATTCCAACGGCATCGTGACCTGCCTGAACTACATGAGTTCCGGCTGGACCGCCTGGGGCAACTACACGGCCTGCTACCCGGCCAATACCGATGTCAAGGACTACTTCATCCCCGTCTCCCGGATGTTCGATTGGGTGGGCAACACGGTCATCCGCACCTTCTGGTCCAAGCTGGATAAGCCGATGAACCGCCGCCTCATCGATAACGTCCTAGACACCTGCAACATCTGGCTCAACGGTCTGGTCGGCATGGGCTACCTCCTGGGCGCCCGGGCCGTGATGAATGAGACCGAGAACCCGCTGACCGACCTCATGGCCGGTATCATCAGGATCCATATCTACATGACCCCACCCAGCCCCGCGCAGGAGATCGACTTCGTGCTGGAGTACGACGCCAGCTATGTCACCAGCGCGCTGCAGGGCTGAAAGGAGGAATAGCAGATGGACGAGAGTACCATCAACTTTGCCGTCTACGAAGACGGCGTAGAGTACATGGGCATGGCGAACGCGACCATGCCCAGCCTGAACGCCTTGACCCAGGCTATCTCCGGCGCCGGCATCGCCGGCAACATCGAGGCGGTCATTCTGGGCCACTTCGACGCCCTGACCCTGGGCCTCAGCTTCCGCACCGTTAATCCGCAGACCATCCGTCTGTCCGAGCCCCGGCGCCACACCATTGACCTGCGCGTGGCCCAGCAGGTGGAGAACACCGTGGCCGGCGCTCTGGAGGTCCAGGCCGTGAAGCACATTCTGGTGGTCGTCCCCAAGGTGGACAACGCCGGAACCGTGGCCCCGGCCGCGCCCAACGACGGATCCGGCGAGTACGCCGTCCGCTACTGGGCCACCTATATCGATGGCAAGAAGGTCCGGGAGGTTGACCAGCTGAACTTTATCTGCGAGGTCAACGGCGTGGACTATCTGGCCCCTGTCCGCAAGGCCCTCGGCAAGTGATCCAGCGTCCCGGGGCGGGAGACCGCCCCGGGTATTTTTTAAGACGATAAGACGAAAGGAGCTTTCCCATGAGCGAAAAAGTCACCAACATCACCCCCGCCGGCGAGACGCCGACCATCATCGACCCCAAGGCGCTGGAGGCCGCGGAGAAAGAGGCGGAGACCAGCGCCGACGTCTACACCCATACCCTCGGCAAGCCGTTCTCCTATGAGGGGCGCACCTTTACCGAGATGCATTTCGACTTTGATTCCGTCAACGGCTACGGCTGTATCGCCATCGAGCAGGAGCTTCGCTCCCAGGGCATCGCCGTACCCGTCCGCGAGTTCAGCTGTGAGTACCAGATCCGCTTTGCGGCCAGGGCCTGTGTCGAGAAGGTGGGCTCCGACGTGCTGATGGCGCTCCCGGCCAGGGACTTCAACCGCATCTGCAACCAGGTGCGCTCTTTTTTACTCCGCTCGGGGTCGTGACCGGCGACGGGGGCCAGTGGCTGCGCAGGCAGTGCATGGTCCTCTCCCAGAACAGTCATACCCCTATATCCTACTGGCTGTCTATCTCCCTCCGGGAGCTGTCCGCATGGATAGAGGCCAGTAACCGCATCGTGAAAGAGGTTCGGGAGCAGCGGGAGCGCAACGGGCTCAAGCCGCGCCCCTACCATCCGCCCAAGAAGCCGTCCCGCAGGCGCAGGTAAGGAGGTGTGCGCGTGGCAAACAGGAAAGAGTATGAGATGCTATTCCGGCTGAACGCTCAGCTGGGAGGCAGTTATAACAGCGCCTTTAAGGCCGCGCAAAACGCCGTCCTGTCCATGCAGAAGGAGATCGAGGCCCTGAGCAAGACCCAGGCCGATATCTCCGCTTTCCAGAAGCAACAGAACGCTGTGGAGGCGACCCGCAATAAGCTGGCCGTCCTCCAACAGCAGTATGACAACATCCAGCGGGAGATCAAGGAGACGGGCGAGTTCTCGTCCGACCTCCAGAACAAGTTGCTGTCCAACCAACAGCAGATCGACCGCACTTCTGCCTCCCTGGAACAGCAGACCCAAAAGCTCCAGCAGATGGATACCGCCCTCCGGGACGCGGGCGTTGACACCGGGAACCTCACCGGTGAGAGTTCCAAGCTGAGCGCACAGATCGGGGAGTTGAAGACCCGGCAGGAGGAGGCGGCGAACGGGGCCCAAAGCTTCGGGGACACGTCGGCCGAGGCATTTGGAGCCATTCAGCAGGCAATCGCCGCCGCCGGCATCGCTGCGGCACTGCACGAGATCTACGAGGCCTACATGGAGTGCGTGACCGTTGCCGGAGACTTCGAGGAGTCTATGTCCAATGTGGAGGCCCTGTCCGGGGCCACCTCCGAGGAAATGACACTCCTGAGCGATAAGGCGAAGGAACTGGGCGCGACCACCAAATTCACCGCCAAGGAATCGGCCGACGCTATGGGGTACATGGCGATGGCCGGCTGGGACGCCCAAGAGATGGTGAGCGGCATGGATGGCGTGTTGCAGCTTGCCGCGGCGTCCGGGGAAGACCTGGCTATGGTGTCGGATATCGTCACCGACAACCTGAGCGCATTCGGGCTCACAGCCGCCGACACCGCCCACTTCTCCGATGTTCTGGCCGCAGCCGCCACAAGTTCCAACACCTCTGTCAGCATCATGGGCGAGACATTCAAGAACTGTGCCTCCATCGCCGGAGCGTTGGGATACAATGTCGAGGATGTGGCTGTGGCCGTGGGCCTGATGGCTAACAGCGGCGTCAAGGGCAGCGTAGCCGGCACCGCGCTCAAAAACACCTTCAACGGTCTGCTGGAGGGCGTCACGCTCACCAGCGACGCCTTTGGCGAGTATGAGTATTCCGCAGTCAAGTCGGACGGTACCACGAAGAGCTTTGGCGACACCATCAACGAACTGCGGACTTACTTCGACCAGATGACCGAGGCCGAACGTGTCAACAACGCCATCACCATAGCCGGAGCGCGCGGTTATAACGGCCTTCTCGCCATCCTCAACGCCACCGACGAGGACTATGCGTCTCTAACTACGAGCATCAACAACTGTACCGGAGCGGCCTCCAAAATGGCCGCTGTCAAGTTGGACAACATGAACGGCCAGCTGACGTTGATGAACTCCGCCTGGGAAGCGGTGCAGACCACCGTGGGCGAACAGTTCACCCCCGTCATGCAGGGGGCCTATGGGGTGATGACCGACGTGCTGACGGAGGTCAACGATTTCCTCTTAAGGCACCCCGCACTGGTGAAAGCTGTCGTCACTTTTACAGCCGTGATCGGGGCGGGAGTCGCCGCGTTGACGGCCTATGCCGCCATCACGAAGGTAGTTATCCCGCTCATGCAGCTGTTCACCGCCTCCATACCCGGCGTCAACATCATCATGGGCGTGGTGGCGGGCGTCGCCGCTCTGACCGCCGGCATCGTGGCCCTGGTGTCTGCCGCAAACGAGGGAGTCCCCTCAGTTAAAGAACTCACCGAGGCGGCACAGGCCATGGACGAAGCCATGGCCGAAGCCTCCGCAACTTACGACCAGACGGCCACCGCTACCTTGGCCACGGCCCAAGTCGCGGACACCTACATTTCCAAGCTGGAGGAGCTGGGAGAAGGTACCGACGCATCGAACGAGCACAGTCAGACCTACCTCAACACACTGGCCCTGCTCTGCAACGCCATCCCGGAACTGACCGAGTATATAGACCTGGAAACCGGGGCCATCGAGGGCGGAATCGCCGCGCTCCGGGAGCAAACCGATGCCTGGAAGCAGAACGCCGAGGCCCAGGCGTACCAAGAGTACATGAACTCCCTGTACGACGAGTACAACGCCGTGATGACCGAGGCGGCCGGCAACTCCATCAAACTGACCGAGGCTCAAATCAAGCTGGAGACTGCCGAGAAAAACCGCGCTGCCGCCGTGGAGCGAATGAACGAGCTACAGCAGGAGGCCGCAGAAAGCGGGGAATATCTCTCCGGTGAATACTACGACCTGCAAAACTCGCTCTACGACTACGATGCCGAGATCAGCCAGGCCGAGAAAACGATCAAAAACCTTAACAAAGCCATTGAAGAGGATAACGCGGCTGTGGCAGCCGCCGAGGCAGAGATCAATTCTGCCCAAGCTGCTATTGAGGAACTGACCGGGGCAACGGCAGAACAGGCCGAGGCTGAGGCGGAAGCGGCCCGCCAAACCGAGGAACTGCAAGGCACCATCGAGGGCGTGAGGGAGCGCATGGCCGCGCTGACCGAGGCCTACAACGAGGCATACGGCGCCGCCTATGACAGCATCAGCGGCCAGTACGCCCTCTGGGACGAAGCCGCCGACGTGGTGGCAACCAGCGCCGGGAGCATCAATTCCGCCCTGGAAAGCCAGATCACCTACTGGCAGGACTACAACGCCAACCTGCAATCCCTGACCGACAGGACCGGGGACATCGAAGGTCTGAGCGACATGATCGCCAGCTTTGCCGACGGGTCCGCCGAGAGCGTGAACGCCATTGCCGGCCTCGCCAGCGCCAGCGACGAGGACCTGGCCGAAATGGTGGCCAACTGGCAAGAACTCCAGGCGGAGCAGGACGCGGCGTCCGGTAGCATTGCGGACCTGAAGACCGACTTCACCGCCACGATGGACGAGATAGCGACCGAACTCGACGCCGACATTGAAGCCATGGACCTGGGGACCGAGGCCGCAAAGAGCGGCAAGGCCACCATCCAGGGCTTTATCGACGGGGCGTCCGGGATGCAGGCCCAGGTGGAGGCAGCGTACAGCCGCATCGCCCAGGCAGCAATCGACGCCATTGACGCCAAGCTGGAGATCCACAGCCCGTCCCGGGTGATGGCGGAAAAGGCCGAAATGACCTGGCAGGGCTACATCCAGGAAACCGAGGCCCTGGGTCCGGAGGTGCAGGCGGCTATGGCCGGTACCGCCGGGGCCGGTGTCGATGCTGTAGGAGCCGACACCCTATCAACTGCCCCCCTATCTGCCGAAGTGGGCGATTACAGCGGAGGGGGCAGCTATATCGTGACGTTTGCCCCCGTCTACAACATCAGCGGCGCAGCGAACGCCGCCGAGCTCGAAGCCGTCCTCCAGAAGCACGACGCAGGCCTCTACACGCTGTTCCTGGAATGGCTGGAGGAGGTCGGCGTTGACACGGCGAGGAGGACATACCGATGAAGACCTATACCACCGTCCAGGGCGATATGTGGGACAGCATCGCCTATACCCAGCTGGGGAGCGAGGCATACACCGACAAGCTTATCAATCTCAACCAGCAGTATCGCAAGTATTACACGCTCCCTGCCGGCATCGTTCTGACCCTGCCGGATGTGGTTGAAGCCGCCGGCAACGCCCTGCCGCCATGGAAGCAGGTGGTGGGATGAGCGACAGGAACATGGCACGTCGGGCGGACGTGGAGATCACCTTTGACGGCACCGACATCTCCACGTCCATCCGGCCCTATCTGCTCTCCCTCACCTACACCGACAATGAGGAGGACGAAACCGACGACCTGCAGATCCGGCTCCAGGACAGGGACAGCATCTGGCTCACCAAGTGGCTGAACGACGCTATTGACGCTGCGGCCTCGTCCGGGGGCTCTGAGGCCTCTGAAGGGGCCGCTGTCACGTCCTACAAGGTAACACCCAAGATAGGGCTGAACGTCCGTGCAGGGCCTGGAACGAGCCACAAGAAGTACGGCGCCCTGGTGTGCGGCACCGTCATTGAGGTGTCCGGGATCTCCGGTGGATGGGCGACCATCAGCTACGGCGGCAAGACCGCCTATGTCAGCGCGGACTACATCAAGCCGGTCGGAGAGGCCGAGGCTCCCCAGCAGCAGAACCAGGGGCCCAGCACCGTCCTCAAAATCCAGTGCGTCATCGTGCGGAAGAACTGGAACGGCGACGGGAAAGACCTGGCGCTGGACTGCGGCCAGTTTGAGCTGGATATGGTGAACGCCAGCGGCCCACCGGCCGTCATTGCGCTGAAAGCGACCTCTCTGCCTTTTACCTCCCAAGTGCGCCAGACAGAGAAGTCTAAGGCGTGGGAGGCCTACAACCTCTCCGGCATCGCCAATGAAATGGCGTCGTCCAACGGCATGGCTTGTATGTACGAATCCGCCAGCGACCCCTACTATGAGCGGGTAGAGCAGTACAAGACCAGCGATATCGCCTTTCTCTCCACGCTGTGCCATGACGCAGGGGTCTCCCTCAAAGCCACGAACAACATCCTGGTCCTGTTCGACCAGGCGACGTATGAGGCCAAGGGCGCAGTCCTCACGCTGAAGCGCGGGAGTGGGGCCTACACGAAGTACAAGCTGGACGTGGGCTCCGCCGACACCCTCTACTCCTCCTGCCGGGTCAGCTATGTAGACCCCGCCACGGGAAAGTGCATTGAGGGCGTGGCAAAGGTGGAGGACTACAAGGCCGACGCCAAGAACAACCAGCAACTGGAGGTATCCGCCAAAGTAGCCAACGCCGCAGCAGCCAAGGCCCTGGCGGAAAAGCGGCTCCGGCTCCACAACAAGTACACCCGCTCCGCGTCCTTCACTATCCCCGGCAATCCCAACGTGACGGCCGGCGTCACAGTCATGCTGGAGGGCTGGGGCGGATGGGACGGCAAATACATCGTGAAGCAGGCGGTGCATAGCGTTGACGCCACGGGCGGCTACACCACCCAAGTCAAACTGCGCCGCGTATTGGAGGGATACTGACAATGACGCCTGACCAAGAGAAGATTGTGCTGAACCTTGTTCGGGAGGGAACGGTCACAGCCGTGGACAGCGGGAAGCGGCTGGCCCGTGTAAAGTTCCAAGATACCGGCATCACGTCCGCCTGGTTGAAGGTCCTCTCCAATCAGCCCTATATTCCCGGTTATAACCAGCCACAGCGCACCGAGTATGAGAGCGGCGGGTCAGGGGACGCCGCCTTTGAAAGCCACAAGCACGACCTCATAATCAAGCCCTGGATGCCCCTGGTGAATGATACGGTGCTGGTGCTCTATCTGCCGGTGTTCAACGGGGACGGCTTTGTGTTAGGAGGTATCTGACTATGGGCATGATCGGCTGTCTGGGCGATATCGTCTTTGAGGTGTCCTCCGAGACGGTGGAGACCATCGACAACATGGTCTGGTCCGGCTCGGTGCGGTACGGCGTACACCAGCGCCACGGCACCAACGCCCTCACCGAGTTCACCGGGATAGACCCGGACCAAATCTCTTTTGACATCGTCCTCTCCGCCTATCTGGGTGTGAACCCGAATGCGGAGGTGGTGAAGATCTGGAACTACGAGCGGAACGGCCAGGCCGTCCCGCTGGTCATAGGCAATAAGGCCTATGGCAAATACCGGTGGTCCATTGTGGACCACAAGATGAAGATGCAAACCTTTGACAACGAGGGCGACGTCACTTCCGCCGTCGTCTCCGTCAGCCTACAAGAATACCTGCGGTCGTGAGGTGGTGACATGAGCTTCAAAGTGAGCGCGGCGGACCTGACCAACATCCGGCTCAACGAGCAGGACACGGTGACGTCCGTTCTGCAGAACATCGCCCTCATCCTTTCCACCCGGAAAGGGACGGTGCCCATGTACCGGGGCTTCGGCCTGGACCAGCGGTCGGTCGATAAGCCCACCCCCATCGCAAAGCCCATGCTCTACGTTGACGTGAAGGAGGCCATCGAGGAATACGAGCCCCGCGCGGAGGTCGTTAACGTGACATTCCAGGAGGACCCGGCCATCCCGGGCCGTCTGATCCCGACAGTGGAGGTGGAGATCATTGAGCGGTAGAAATCCCGATTATCAGTTTGTCAGCACAGACACCGAGGAGCTGAAGGTGCAGTTGGTCGCCGCCTATGAGAAGATCACCGGCGCCAGCATCCACCCGGGCAGCCCCGAGCGGCTGTTCATCGAGTGGGTGGCCTACATCATCCTCCTGGAGCGCGTGGACAACAACTACACCGGCAACCAGAACATCCCCAGCAGGGCCGAGGGGCAGAACCTGGACGCCCTGGGGGAGCTGTTCTTTGCCTTGGAGCGCCCGCCGGCGACGAGCGCCGTCTGCACCGTGCGCTTCAACATCAGCGAGGCCCAGGAGTCCGCCATCCTGGTCCCCTCCGGCACCCGAGTCACCGATGCAAGCAGCACCCTCATTTGGGAAACCAGAGAAGACGCCTATATCACCCCCAGTGAGACGCATATCGACCTGCACGTCTACTGCCAAACCCCGGGCGTGGTGGGGAACGGGTACGCCGCCGGCCAGATCAATACCATCGTGGACGTGTTCGACTACTACCTCTCCTGTGAAAACACCACGGAGAGCGACGGCGGCTCCGACGTGGCCACCGACGAGGAATTCTATCAGCTGATGCGCGCCAGCATGGACGCATACAGCACCGCCGGGGCCATGGGGAGCTACATCTACTGGGCGAAGCAGGTATCCACCGAGATCGGCGACGTGGTAGCCAACAGCCCCACCCCCGGCGTCGTCAAGCTGTACGTTCTCATGGAGGACGGCACCCTCGCTGCGGAGGAGATCAAGAAGGCTGTGCTGGAGGCCTGCAATGCCAACAACAGACGGCCGCTGACCGACCTGGTTGAGACCGCCGACGCCGAGACGTCGGACTACGATATTACACTGACCTACTACATCCAGTCGGACTCCGGGAAGAGCGCCGCCGCCATCGAGGCGGATGTAGACGCCGCCGTCAAGCGGTATGTGGCCTGGCAGTGCGCCAAGTTCGGGCGGGACATCAACCCGGACAAGCTGAGGGAGTACCTGTATGACGCAGGCGTGAAGCGCGTGGTCCTCACCGCCCCGGAGTTCACCGTCCTCCACACGGGGAACGAGATCGACGGCGAGACGCACCTGGCAAAGTACACGCCGCAGATCGCCAAGGTGGGGGAAATCAGTGTGACGAACGGGGGCTATGAGGATGAATGACGCCCACGCCATCACTGCAAAGAATATGCTGGCATCCCTGCCCCCCGCTCTGGCCGGGGACGAGGAACTGCTGGCCCTGGCAACCGCAATCAGCCAGACCCTCGCCGACAGGGTGGAGGAAATCCGCAGCGTACTTATCTACCCTCGCATCGACGAGCTGCCGGAGGACCTGCTGGATATTCTAGCAAAAGACTTCAAGGTGGACTGGTGGGACCCGGATTACAGCGTGGAGGAAAAGCGCCGTGTCCTGAAAAGCAGCTGGGCCGTCCACAAGCGTCTGGGCACGAAAGCCGCCGTGGAGAGGGCTGTGTCCGCCATCTTCCCCGATTCCAAGGTGGAAGAGTGGTTTGAGTATGAGGGCGGACAGCCGTACCACTTCCGGGTCAAAATCAACCAGGCAGAGGGCGCGGAGGATCCGGCCAAGCGGGAGGGCGTCCTGAAGCGGCTGGAATACTACAAGAACCTGCGCAGCCACCTCGACAACATCATCTACGGCTGGTCCGAGAGGATACCGGAGCGGGGGGAAGTTATTGATCTGGTGAAGTTCCTGGCGCGGTTTCGTCTCACGAACTCCACAGCGCCGGCGACCATCTTTGACGGGAGCGTTCTGTTTGACGGGTCTATCCTGTGGGGGGACACCGGCGCGGCGAGTATCGGCTTTCCGTCGTTCGCCGTCAAGACCTCCTTCCGGGAGCCGGAAGACCTCTCAGGACGAATCCTCATCCAAGGTATGTACTACTGGGACGGGTCAGCGAAATTTAACGGGACGAGACACTTTAACGCCGAAAACAAGGAGGAGGAAATCTGATGAACGAATACAGCGTCATCACAAAGAAGCGCAGGGAAAAGCTCTGCCAGGGCACCAGCACCGGGGAACCCATTGCAAAGATCACCAAGATCGCCTTTGGGGACCAGGGGTGCGACGAGACCGGGAACCCGAAGACCCCGGACGAGACGCAGACCAACCTCAACCACCAGCTGGGGTCGTTCGATATCGATGGCGTCACTTATCCCACGACCACCACGGCCCGGTATTCCGTCACCATCCCAAAAGACGCCATGGTCAGCGCCAGCGTGTCCGAGGCGGCGCTTATCGACGCAGACGGGGATGTGGTCGCCATCAAGAATATGTACCCCAAGCGCAAGGACAGCGACGTGATCTTTGTCTTTGAGTTTGACGACGAATTTTAAGGGGAGGAGTTTCGACTATGCCTGATGAATTTTATGCCGTACCCGAGCGGCCGTCCTACAGCCTGGACAGCATCCGCAAGATCCAGGACGAGGACCCGGTAAAGGCAAGCACTATCGTCAACCCGGTCATTGAGAAGCTGATATCGAGCATCGCCGCGAACCGCAAGGACAAGCAGGACAAAATCACCGCCTCCGGCATCCTGAAAGCCGACGAGAACGGCAACATTACCGCCGCAGAAGCCGGGACCGACTACGGCTACCCCTTGCTGAAAGGGGAGGGAGCGCCAATGGGAAGTACCCACGCCGAGGTCGGCCAGCACTATCTGGACACGAACTCCGGGAAGGAGTACGTCTTTACCGGCGAGGAGTGGGATATGTCCGGGGCCACCGACGCATCCGATCTGACCTATAATGGCGGCAGCCTGTCCGACACCCTGGACGGGCTCTCCGAGGCCGCGGAGGGGAGTAAAACGCTGACGGGCAACGGCCCGCCAGACGAGCAGACCAAGGGCGCGGTCGGCCAGACCTATGTTGACCTGGACACCGGCGACACCTACCTCTGCACGGACGACGGCGGCGGGGAGGGCCCCTATGGGTGGATGGCCACCGGTGGCGGCGGCGCCGTGAAGCCACAGCTGGTCGTGGCCATCGCCGGCGACGGACAGTCCAAGGTCACCGCCTCCTGCAATGGCAAGAACATCGTGAAGGAGGGCGTGACCGGTTCCGTCACCATCGACCTCCCCAGCTACGGCACCTGGACCGTCAAGGCGGAGAAGGACGGCAAGACCTCCAATGAGGTGGCCGTGGTGGTGGACCAGGTGAAGCAGTACGCCGTGTCGCTGACCTACTTCGCAGCCACCATCAAAGTGACCGCGGAGGAGGGCGCGGCAGTCACCGCCGAGATGGACGGCCACCAGTTCAAGGGCACCTGCACTGGCGGGAATACCTGCGACCTCACCGTCAATTACAGCGGCTCCTATACCGTCTACGCCACCATAAATGGCGTCAAGTCCAAGCAGCAGACGGTCGTGGTTTCCGATGAAACCAGCTATTCCACAAGTACGCCATTCCTGACCCTGACCGTCACCATCGACGCTGGGAGCAATCTGCTGGTGACGAAGGACAGCCACAGCTACCCCAAGAACCCCACCGAGGGCGGGAGCACCAAGTTCTACCTGCCCGAGACGGGCACCTGGAAGGCCACGGCCTCCAAGGACGACCAGACGGCTGAGGGCAGCGTGGTATGCTCCGAGTACAAGGGCTACACCTTGGAGCTGTCCTATGTCAAGATCTTCGGCGTGAGCTGGGACTACAGCAGCCAGAACACCGCATTGACCCGGCTGAAAAAAGCCAACGACCCGAGCAAGCTCGTCAACGTGGATATCGACACCGACCCGAGCCCAGCTACCGGGGGCGGCGATGGCAGTTCTCCCTTTGACGCCTACCTGCCCTGGTCCGGCATGGAGATCTACAATATCACCGGCAATGCTGTCGGCCCCAAAAAGGGGGCGGGCGGCTTCAGCTTTTCCACCGATTCGGCGGTCTATGTCCCGGAGTTCTGGTTCAAGGTCGAGGACGATTCCTCCGGCCATAAGCGCCGGTTCTATGTGGCCGACAAGAAGAAGGACGGCTTCACCAAGCACCCCGGCTCCGGCGTGTACGTCGGGCGGTACAACACCAGCGGGACGCAGAACGCCCAGGCCAGCGTCACCGGCAAGGCACCCCTGGTCAGCATTTCCAGGAAAGACGCCCGAACCGGAGTAGCGCAGAAAGGGACGGGCTGGCAGCTCTACGACTACGCCTCCTGGTGCGCGGTCTGGCTCCTGTTCCTGGTCGAGTTTGCCGACTGGGACAGTCAGACCGTGCTGGGCAAGGGATACACGGACGGCAACTCCGGCGTCGCCCAGACCGGCGCCACTGACAGCATGAAGTACCACACCGGGCAGTCCGCCGGCACGGACGGCAAGAACCACATCCAGTACCGCGGCATTGAGGACCCGTACGGAAACTGCTACGAGTGGATCGACGGCATCAACTTCAGCGACCGGAAGGCCTACGTCTGCACCGACCCCACCAAGTACAAGGACGATGTTTCGACCGACTACACGGATACCGGCATCACGCTCTGCGAAAGCGGCTGGATCTCTGGGCTTGGGATGTCCTCTGCGGCTACCTGGGCTTTTTTGCCCAACAAAAAGGACGGCAGCGCAAGCACGTACATCCCCGACTATGTGTACTCGAGCACCGGGTGGCTAGTCCTCATGGTCGGCGGCTACTGTAGCTACGGTACGTACGCCGGCCTCTGGTGCTTCAGCGCCGGCAGCTCTTCGTCGAACACCAACACCAACATCGGCGCGCGGCTCCTTTTCAAAAAACCCTAATGGGGGACCGGGGGCCGCAGCCCCCGGAGCTACCTCATCAGCAGATGCCATCGATAAGGCGCACTGGCTCATGGGGGTCCGGGGGCGGAGCCCCCGGTTTATAGAATTTTCAAAATAACGTATTCCGTTATTTCCTCCCGTTTTTCCGTCTGACCACGCAGACGGATATATAATCGCAACGGGGCTGTCTGCACAGTGCGCCGGGGGCTTGGGCGTGTGAACTCGAACACCGGGTGGCAAGTCCTCATGGTCGGCGGCAACTATAGCAACGGTACGAACGCCGGCCTCTGGTACTTCAACGCCAACAACTCTTCGTCGAACACCAACACCAACATCGGCGCGCGGCTACTTGTTTTTCGTATCTCCATTGTGCAGGCTTCTCCACACCGCTTGGTGAAAATATTGCCGGGAGGACAAGGTTTAGTAGGTTCATTCTCGAGGAACCTTGCAGGCAAACAAGGAGCGTAGCTATGGAACAGAACGCCTCCAAACGAAAGAGCCCAAAACGAGTGGGATTCCTCTACGACAAGATGCTGGATCGGGACTTCATCCGGACGGTTATCTTGCAGGCCGCTAAGGGGAAGCGGAAAAGACGCGAGGTCCGCCGGGTGCTGAAGCACTTGGAGGACTACGTTGACAAGACCTATGAAATGCTCGAAAAGGAGACCTTCATCCCCTCTGTCCCCAAGGAGAAGGAAATCTTCGACGAGAGCAGCCAGAAGTGGCGCATCATCAAAATGGTCCCCTTCTGGCCTGACGGCGTTATGCACTGGCTTCTGGTGACTGCCATGAAGGACATCCTCATGCGCGGGATGTATCACTGGTCCTGCGCCTCTGTCCCCGGGCGGGGAGGAATGCGGGTCTGGACATACCTCCGGCGCGCGATCCGGGACGACCCCAAGGGCACCAAGTACGCCGCGGAGCTGGATGTGCGCCGGTTCTACCCCAGCATATCCATTCGCCGCCTGATCCGGGCGCTGGCCCGCAAGATCAAGGACAAAAGATTCCTCCGGGTGGTGTATTCCATTCTGGAATCCTGCGGCGGCGGGCTGGCCATCGGCTACTATATCTGCCAATGGCTGGCGAACTTCTACCTGGAGAGCCTGGATCACTTCATCCTGTCCCTGCCGGGGGTGAAATACTATGCCCGGCACATGGACAACATCACCCTGCTTGGGCCGAATAAAAAACTGCTCCACAAGGCGGTCCGGGTCATCGGCCAGTTTCTTGCGGAGAAACTGCGGCTGACACTGAAAAAGAACTGGCAGGTCTACCGCACCACCTTCACCGCCGCCGTGGAGAAGCGGCACCGGCTCCTGGACGAGCGCAAGCAGAAACTCAGGAGGCCGCGCATGGTCTCCGCAGTTGGATTCCGGTTCGGCCGAAATCACATCATCCTACGCAAGCGGAATTTTCTCCGCTTTGCCAGGCAGTGCCGCCGGGCGCGGAAGAAGGTGGAGGCCCAAAAGCCCATCCCGTTCCGGCAGGCATCCGGTCTTTTGAGCCGCATCGGTCAGCTGAAGCACTGCGACAGTCACGGCATTCGCGTGAAATACGTTGACCCCATCGGGGTCAAAAATCTAAAGGAGGTAGTACGCTATGAGAGTAAGGGGCGACTTGCAGCCCAGCAACGCCTTTACGCTGGAGGCGCAGCCTAAGAAACCGGGCTACGTTCTGGTGCGGTTCTACGAGAACGCCAAGCCCTTCGAGGACCGTCAGGGAGAGCTCACCATCACAGGCTATGAGTACGACGAGTACCACCTGGAGCTGGAGGACACCGGCGGGCTGGAAACCGACGTACTCAACAACTTCGATACTCTGCTGGCCCAGGCCAAGGCTTTGGAAACCCCAGAGGGCGACGAGAGCATCAAGACCCGAGTAGCAACCTTGGAACAGGAGAAGGCCGACAGAACGGACGTCCAGGCCGTCTGGGACCAGATGGCCGCGGCGTACAGCGAGGGGGTGAACCAGGCATGAACAGCCAGGACATGGTTTTGGATATCATGCGCGCCCAGGGCAGGGCCGACGCCCTGGACCTGCGGGGACGGGCCGATCACATGGACGGCACTGCCATCATCGCCGAGGAGAGTCGGATCCCGGCGTGGGACAATGAGAAGGACTACTCCGGGTGGCCGGCCGGCGCACCGGTACGGGACGAGGGCCAGGTCTGGACGCTGATACAGCCGCACAACGCCTCGCACTACCCCGGCCAGCGCCCGTCTGCGCTGCGCGCCCTCTGGGGCCTGGCCCATACCAAAGACCCCGCCCGGGCAAAGCCCTATGTGGAGCCGCTCGGCACCAGCGGCGTGTACGCCAAAGACGAGTGCTGCACCGATCCGCTGGCCCCTGACCCCGCCGCTGTCTACCGCTCCAAGGTAGACAACAACGCCTATGCTCCCCATGCCTACGAGCAGAACTGGGAGCTGGTAAAATAATCAAACAGAGCGTCAAAGGCAGCCCCTTCGCGGGGGCTGTCTTTTTGTCGCCACCAAAGGAGGAATGTCTATGACTGCGGAATCGTTTTTCTGGGCCGTCCTGCCCTCGCTGTGCGTGAGCGTGGTGATGCTGATTATCAACGCACGGTGGAAGAAGCGGGAGGCCGAAACCGACGCCCGAGCCGATGCCCGGAAGAAGGAGAGCCTGCTGGCTCTGGAAATGCAGATGGCCACCGCCAAAATGTCCTGCGCCGTGGCGATGGCGCTGAAGCGTGGCCATGCCAACGGCGAGGTAGAGGAGGCGGTAAACGCCTACGAAGAGGCCCGCAAGAAATACCTGACCTTTCTCAATGAGCAGGCCACCAATCATCTGAACTGAGGAGGAGATATCCATGAGTACCAAAGAGAAAATCGTCAACCGGCTGGTGTCCGTGAAATCCATCATCACCATCATCCTGACGGTGGTATTCGCCGTGTTGACCGTTATGGGCAAGGTGGACCAGAACTTTATGATGATCTACACCGTCATCGTGTCGTTCTACTTCGGCACGCAGGTGTCCCACA
>CAYPEE010000001.1:60209-73527 GCA_964409665.1 uncultured Oscillospiraceae bacterium | reverse complement strand
GCCGCCCCCAGCTGCTTCTGCTGGACGAGCACACCGCCGCCCTGGACCCCAAGACGGCGGCCAAGGTGCTGGACGCCACCGAGCGCATCGTAAACAGGGATAAACTCACCACCCTGATGATCACCCACAACATGAAGGACGCCATCGTCCACGGCAACCGGCTCATTATGATGTATGAGGGACAGATCGTCCTGGACATCTCCGGCGAGGACAAGAAAAAACTCACCGTGGAGGACCTGCTGGCCAAGTTCGGCCAGGCCACCGGCTCCGACGAGGCGGACGATAAATTGCTGCTGGGCTGAGCTATGATAGGACAAAAGGGCCCGTCCGAGGACGGGCCCTTTTGTTCCGCGCCGTTCAGATCGTTTTTCTCCCCCGCCGGACGCCCCCGCCCGGCCGCCTATCTCCGGACAATGGCGATAATACGCTCCACCGCGCTCTGGATGAGGGCGGACATGGACAGGTCGGGCACCCCGGCCACCACGGTCGCGCAGTGGCTCACGGGCACCAGCACACGCACAGCGCCGCTACCGCCCACGGCGGCGGCCATGGCGGGGGTGATCTCCCCCAGAAGGGAATTGGCCACCACGATGCCGATGGGTCCGGTGATCACGTCCGCCCGGCGGGCGTTGACCACGACGGCGTTCTCCCCCGTGGCGGCTCTGTTCGCCCCCGCCTTCAGCATGGCGGCGGTGGCGGCGCTGTTGGCGCCCACGGCGATCAGCTCGGCCTCCGGCACCGCCTGTTTGAGGGATGATACCAGCTGGCGGCCCATGCCGCCGCCCTGCCCGTCGATGACCAGAATGTTCACAGCCGCGACCTCCTGAACCGTACTTTTGTTCTATTCTATCAGAGGGCCGGTCCGGCGTCAAGGGCCGGCGCATAAATCCTTGTCCCACCACATACAGTTAGGCGTGGACGTTCGGACAAGGAGGGGATGGGCGTGGAGAGAGTTTCCCGTCATCAGGACCGGGGGAGGAACAGGCGGCCCGCCCCAAAAAAGAGACGCGCCCCGAACCGGAGGGAGGAGAACCGGGACGGCCGCCGGTTTTTCCAACTGGCGGTGAGTTTGGGGCTGTTCCTGCTGGTGTACTTTGGCCGGGGGATATTCCCCGCCCAGGCGGAGTTCTGGCGGAACATTCTCACCTCCGACGTGGATTTCCAGGGGGCCTTTCAGCGGTTCGGGCAGGAGGTGTCGGAGGGGGAGCCGGTGCGGGACGCCCTCCGGCGGCTCTGCGTCACCGCGTTCGGCGGCGCGAGGGAGCCGGATCCCGCGTCCGACCGGACGGACCTGCCCATCGTCCCCCTGAGCCAGACCTCCCACATGGGGCTGGACTGGCTCAACGAACACGGGGCGCTGGCGGACCAGGGCGGGCAGAGCGGCGCGGAGGGGCCCGATCCCGCTCCCGCGTCCACCGAACCCCCGGCGGAGACAACGCCTGTTCCGACCGATCCCCCCGCGCCCACCCCGGAACCCACCCCCGCGCCCACGCCCTCTCCCGCAGTGGTGACGGCAATGGCGCAGGAGACCGACGACCAGGGGCGCAGGCTGCCCTCCAACGTCAGTTTCGTCCCCTACGAACTGGGACTGGACAAGACGGTAAACCCGGTGAACGGCCCGGTCACCTCCACCTTCGGCTTTCGGGACGATCCCATTGACGGGGACGGGGAATTTCATCTGGCCCTGGACATCGGCGCGGCGGAGGGGACGGAGATCGGCGCCTTTGCCGACGGCACCGTCCGCTATATTGGCGAGAGCGACGAGTTCGGCCAGTATCTCTGCATCGACCACGCCAACAACGTGGCCACCTTCTACGCCCACTGCTCCAAACTGCTGGTGTCCAAGGGGCAGAAGGTCTCCTGCGGGGAGACGGTGGCCCTGGTGGGCCACACGGGTCACGCCACCGGTCCCCACCTCCACCTGACCATTCTGAAGGACAATATCCGGCTGAACCCGGCCTACTATGTGGATCTGTGAGCGCCCTAAACTGGAGATCACCCCCGGTTTCCTGCTGCTAATGGGGGTCCTTTTCTGGCTGGACGAGGATGTGGGCCTGCTGCCCTGGGGCCTTCTGGCCTGTCTGATCCATGAACTGGGCCATGTGGCCGCCGCCCGGGCGTGCGGGGGGAGGGTGGAGCGCCTGTCCCTCACCGCCGTGGGGGCGGAACTGTCCTTTGACTATCTGCGGCCCCTGTCCTACGGTCGGGACAGCCTGGTGGCCCTGGCGGGGCCGGCGGTCAACCTGATTTTCGGGGTCTGTGCCCTTGGAATGAAATGGTATCTTCCGGCGGCGCTGAGCCTGGGGGTGGGGGCCTTCAATCTCCTCCCGGTGCGGCCCCTGGACGGGGGGCGGGCCCTGTACAATATGCTGGCCGGGTCGCTGGACGCCGACTGGGCGGAGCGGATCTCCACGGCGGCGGCGGGGTGCGTGGTGGGGGCCCTGGTGGGGATGGGGGCCGTGGCCACCGTCAAATTCGCCAATGTGACACTGCTCCTCACCGCCCTGTGGCTGCTCATCAAGACGTTCCGGGCGAAATAAAACATTCTTCCCCGGCTTTTCGGAAAAAAGTGCTTGCAATCTCATATTTGTTATGGTATACTGCCTGAGTCTGAGTAAGGGCGGTCCTCTGCGCGGCCACAGGGCACGGACGCATGAACGCCTGATATTAGGAGGAAAAAACATGAATCTGTTGCAGCAGTTCAGCGACAAGTACACCAGGGAGGATGTGCCCCAGGTCAACGTGGGCGACACCGTCCGGGTGCACATCCGCGTGAAGGAAGGCAGCCGCGAGCGTATCCAGGTGTTTGAGGGCACCGTCATCGCCAAGAAGCACGGCGGGATCGAGGAGAGTTTCACCGTCCGCCGCATCAGCTACGGCGTCGGCGTGGAGAAGGTGTTCCCTCTGCACGCCCCCACCATCGAGAAGGTGGAGACCGTCCGCAAGGGCAAGGTCCGCCGGGCGAAGCTGTATTATCTGCGGGACCGCGTGGGCAAGGCCGCCAAGGTCAAAGAGGACCTGTAAGACAGCGTTCAACACGAAAGGAGCGGATCGTCCGCTCCTTTTGTGCGTTCCGGGGGCTGTTTTTTTGAGAGAAAGGTGCTATAATCATGTTGTTCGCGCAAGTCCATCCGGGCGTCCGCTTTCGCGGATCTCAGCCCCGGCCGCGGGGGCGTTTTTGCCGGCGGTACGCGTGATCTGACACAATGGAGGGAAGGGGGCGACCGCCTTTGAACGTCCAATGGTATCCCGGCCACATGACCAGGACCCGCCGGAAGATGGAAGAGGACCTGAAACTGGTGGATCTGCTGTGCGAGGTGGTGGACGCCCGCGTCCCCGCCTCCAGCCGCAACCCGGACATCGACGCCATGGCGGGGAGCAAGCCCCGGCTGATTCTCTTTAACCGGGCGGATCAGGCCGACCCCGTCATGACGGCCCGCTGGATGGCAAAGTACGCAGAGCGGGGCTTCGGCGTGCTGGAGACCGACGCGAAACGGGGCAGAGGGGTGGAGCGGTTTCCCGCCGCCGTCCGGGCCGTCCTGAAGGAGAGAATAGACGCTTGGAAGGCCAAAGGCCAGGTGGGCCGGCCCATCCGCGCCATGGTGGCGGGGGTGCCCAACGTGGGCAAGTCCACTTTTATCAACCGGGTGGCGGGGCGGAAGTCCGCGAAGACCGGCGACCGGCCCGGCGTCACCAGGGGCCGGCAGTGGGTGACTGTTGACCGCGGTTTGGAACTGCTGGACACCCCCGGCATCCTCTGGCCAAAGTTCGAGGACGAGACCACCGGCCTGCATCTGGCCTTCACCGGCGCGGTGCGGGACGAGATCCTGGACGCCGAGACGCTGGGCTGCCATCTGATGGCCCTGTTGGGGGGGCGTTACCCTCAGGCGCTGCTGGAGGGCTACCGGCTGAACGAACTGCCCGGCCGCCTGCCTGGGGAGAACGACGCGGTCTGGGGCTACCGCCTGCTGGAGGCGGCCGCCGTCCGCCGGGGCATGAAGATCTCCGGGGGAGCGGCGGACACGGAGCGGATGGCCAGGGTCCTTTTGGACGAGTACCGGGCCGGCAAACTGGGCCGGTTCACCCTGGAGACGCCGGATTAAGAGGGGAATGCGATGGACCTTTGGAACTATGAACGCAGCGCCGTCCAGGCGGGCCGTACTCCCGTCTGCGGCTGTGACGAGGCCGGGGCGGGGCCCCTGGCCGGGCGGGTGTACGCCGCCGCCGTCGTCCTGCCCTTTGGGATCCACATCCCCGGCCTCAACGACTCCAAAAAGCTGACCGAAAAGAGGCGGGAGGCGCTGTTTCCCGTTCTCCGGGAGCGGGCCGCGGCCTGGTCGGTGGCATACGTGGAGGCGGAGGAGATCGACGCCATCGACATTCTCAACGCCCGGATCAAGGCCATGCAGCTTGCCATGGACGCTTTGGAGCCCCGGGCCGGGTACGCCCTCATCGACGGCAACCGGGACCACGGCAGCAGATACGCCATCACCACGCCCCATGAATGTATTGTAAAGGGGGATTCCCTGTCGGCATCCATCGCGGCGGCGTCGATCCTGGCCAAGGTGAGCCGGGACCGTTATATGAAAGAGATGGCCGCCGTCTATCCCCAGTATGGGTTTGAGAGACACAAGGGCTACGGCACCGCCCTCCATTTTGAGCGGCTGCGGCGGTACGGGCCGTGTCCCATCCACCGCCGGACCTTTTTGAAAAACCTGTGAGCGGAGAGGAGCGGCGGGCCGGCGGCGGCCAGGCCAAAGTCAAAGGCAACTACGGGGAGCGGCGGGTGGCCGACGCCCTGGAGAAAAGCCACTGGACCATTCTGGAACGCAATTTTCGCTGCCGTTTCGGGGAGATCGACCTGATCGCCCAGGGCAGGGAGTACATCATCTTTGTGGAGGTCAAACTCCGCAGGACGGCCCGGTTCGCGGCGGCCAGGGAGTTCGTCACCAGGGAAAAGCAGCGGAAACTGAGGGCCACGGCGGAGTGGTATCTGACGATCCATCCCACCGGCCTTCAGCCCCGGTTCGACGTGGCGGAGGTCTACGCCCCCGACGGGGCCAAAACCCCCGACCCTGTCATACGCTATTGGCAGAACGCGTTTTAGGGGGTGCCCGTATGGAAAAGATCTCGGTGTTCGACGCCCACTGCGACACCATCTCCCGCTGCCTGCGCACGGGGGAGGGGCTGGCCTCCAACGGGGGCATGGTGTCCCTGGACAGGACGGAACCCGTCTTCGGGCGGTACTGCCAGTTCTTCGCCCTGTTTGCCTCAGGCGGCGGGGCGGAGGACGCGTACCGGCCGCTTTTGGACTGTTTCAAGGCCCAGATGGCGCGGAACCGCGACCGGATCGTTCCGTGCCGCACGGCCGGAGACATAGAACGCGCCCACCGGCAGGGCAGGGCGGCGGCCCTTCTGTCTGTGGAGGGGGCGGAGCTGCTGGGCTGCGACCCCGCGCGGCTGGACGGGGCGGCGGCGGAGGGCGTGGTTGCCATCAACCTGACATGGAACCGCGCCAACGCCCTCAGTGGCTCCCACTGCGACCATCCGGAGCGGGGCCTGACGCCCCTGGGGAAGCAGTTCGTGGCCCGGATGGAGGAACTGCACATCCTTCCCGACGTGTCCCACCTGTCCGAGCCGGGGTTCTGGGATGTGGCGGAGCAGGCCGCAGGGCCGCTGATCGCCAGCCATTCCGACGCAAAATTTGTCTGGGACCACACAAGAAACTTGACGGATGGACAAATAACTGCGATAATAGAAAATCAGGGCGCGATCGGCCTCAACTTCTATACACAGTTCGTGGGCGGCAGTCTGGATCTGAACGCGGTCCGGGCCCATCTGGATCACATCCTCAGCCTGGGCGGAGAACATTCCGCCGCTCTGGGCGGCGACTGGGACGGCTGCGAGACCATCGGCGATCTGCCCGCCGTCGATGCGCTGCCCCGGCTGTACGAGCATTTGCTGTGCCATGGGTACGCCGAGACCCTTGTACAGGATATTTTTTACAATAATCTGATGAGAGTGGTGACCGCACGATGAATTATCTGAGCACACGGAACAGGGAACTGCGGATGACCCCCGCCCAGGCCATCGTCAAGGGGCTGGCCCCCGACGGCGGACTTCTGACCCCTGCCGTCATCCCCCGTCTGCCCGCCCGGGCCATGGAGACCATGAGGGATATGTCCTACCGGCAGCGGGTGGTGTATATTCTCAACAGCTATCTGGAGGGGTTCTCCAGTTCGGAACTGGCCGGCTACGCCGCGTCCGCCTACGGCGGCGGCAAGTTCAGCCATCCCGACGTGGCCCCCGTGACCCGGCTGGACGAGGGCACGTACTGTCTGGAACTGTGGCACGGTCCCACCTGCGCCTTTAAGGACATGGCTTTGCAGCTGCTGCCCCATCTGCTGGCCGCCTCTCTGGGCAAGAGCGACGAGAAGCGGTCGGTCTGCATCCTGGTGGCCACCTCCGGCGACACGGGCAAGGCCGCCCTGGAGGGTTTCCGCGATGTGGATAAGACCAGGATCCTGGTGTTCTACCCCAAAAACGGCGTGTCCGAGATCCAGGAACTCCAAATGGTCACCCAGGAGGGCGGCAACGTGGGCGTCTGCGCCGTGGTGGGCAACTTTGACGACGCCCAGACCGGCGTGAAGAAGCTGTTCTCTGACGAGAAACTGGCCGGGGAACTGAGCGAGCGCGGGTGGTTTTTGTCCTCCGCCAACTCCATCAACTGGGGGCGGGTGCTGCCCCAGATCGTGTACTACGCGTCCGCCTACTGCGATCTGCTGAAGACGGGCGCCATCGCCCCGGGCCAGGAGATCAACTTCTGTGTGCCCACCGGCAACTTCGGCAACATCCTGGCGGGCTACTACGCCAAGAGCATGGGGGTGCCCGTCAAAAAGCTGATCTGCGCCTCCAACTCCAACAACGTGCTCACCGACTTTATCGGCACCGGCGTATATGACCGGAACCGCACCTTCTACCATACCATCTCTCCCTCTATGGACATCCTCATCTCCAGCAATCTGGAGCGGATGCTCTTTGAACTGTCCGACCGGGACGACAAACTGGTACGGGACTACATGACCCAGCTCAGCGAGATCGGCAGCTACCGGGTGGAGTCCTTTATCCGGGACAGGATCCAGAGGCAGTTCTACGCCGGCTGCACCGACGAGGTCCAGACCAGGCAGACCATCGCCGGGCTGTGGGAGGAGCGCAAGTACCTCATCGACCCCCACACCGCCGTGGCTTTCCATGTGCTGGATCAGTACCGGGCCGATACCGGAGACGACACTCCCGCGGTGGTGGTGTCCACCGCCAGCCCCTTCAAGTTCTGCGACAGCGTGCTGGACGCCCTGGGCGTCCAGGAGCGCAAGGCGGGTCTGGAGGCGCTGGAGCAACTTTCCGAACTCACGGGCGTGGCGCCCCCCGCCTGCCTGACCCGGCTGAAGGGCCGGCGGCCCCGGTTCACCTCCGTGGTGGAGAAAAAGGATATGGAGGCCCCGGTCCAGGCGTTTCTGGCGTGATTTTCGTATCGTGAGGTGATCCCATGGCGCTGCACGCGATCGGTGATACCCACCTGTCCCTGGGCACGCCGGACAAGTCTATGGAGGTGTTCGGCGCGGGCTGGACGGACTACGTGGACCGGCTCCGGGAGGGCTTTTCCCAGGTCGGGGAGACCGACACGGTGGTGCTGTGCGGGGACCTCTCCTGGGGAATGAACCTGGACGGGGCCAGGGAGGACTTCGCCTTTCTCAACGCCCTGCCGGGGGAGAAGTGGCTGGTGAAGGGCAATCACGACTACTGGTGGACCACCGCCGCCAAGATGAACGCCTTTTTCTCCGCCAACGGCTTTACCCGACTCCACATCCTTCACAACAACTGCGCCTTTTACGGGGACGTGGCCCTTTGCGGCACCCGGGGCTGGTTCTTTGAGGAGAACGGCGCCCCCCAGTGGGAGAAGATCTTCCGTCGGGAGCTCATCCGGCTGGAGGCGTCCTTAAAGGCGGCGGGAACGGCGGACAAGCTGTGTTTCCTCCACTACCCGCCCCTCTATAAGGGCTACCGGTGCGAGGAGATCACCGCCCTGCTGGAGCGGTACGGGGTAAAGACCTGCTGCTACGGCCATCTCCACGGCCCGAGCCACCGCCTGGCGGAGGAGGGCGTGCGGAACGGGGTGGACTACCGGCTGGTCTCGGCGGATTACGTCGGATTCCGTCCGAAAAAAATCTTGGATTAGCAAAAAAAACAGTGGAAATTTCTCCGCCCATCTGATAAAATATCTTGGCGATTTAGAAAGAAGGCTGAAAAACGGCCGATTTGGGAGGAAACCAACCATGAACATCAAGAGCAAAGAAAAAAAAGAGAACAGCGCCTTTGAGCTGGTCATCGAGGTGGGGGCCGCCGAGTTCCAGGCCGCTGTCGATAAGGTATATAACCGGCGGAAAAAGGGCATCTCCATCCCCGGTTTCCGCAAGGGCAAGGCGCCCCGCAAGATCGTGGAGAGGTTCTACGGCGAGGACGTGTTCTATGAGGACGCCGTCTCCGAGGCATACCCCGCCGCATACGAGGCCGCGCTGACGGAGACTGGCATCGACCCCGTGGCCTATCCCGCGCTTGAGGTGCTGGATGTGAACCGGGACGGCTTCACCTTCAAGGCCACCGTCACAGTCCAGCCCGAGGCATCCATCAAGGGCTACAAGGGCCTGCCCGTCGTCAGGCCCGAGGTGACGGTCACCGACGAGGATATCGAGCGGGAGTTGAAGCCCTACATTGACCGGGCCTCCCGGCTGGTCAGCGTCAAGCGCAAGGCCAGAAAGGGCGACGTGGCGGTCATCGACTTCGAGGGGTTCCGGGACGGTGTCCCCTTCGACGGCGGCAAAGGTGAGAACTACAGTTTGGAACTGGGCTCCGGCGCCTTTGTCCCCGGCTTTGAGGATCAGGTCGTCGGCATGAAAGCCGGCGAGGAGAAGGATATCGACATCACCTTCCCCGAAAACTACACCCCCGAACTGGCCGGCGCCGCCGTGGTGTTCCATGTGAAGGTCAACGAGGTAAAGGAGAAGGAGGCCCCCGAGGTGGACGACGAGTTCGCCAAGGACGTGTCCGAGTTCGACACCCTGGACGAGTTCAAAAAGGACCTGGCCGAAAAGTTGGAGAAACGCCGCGGGGAGCAGGCCGACCGGGACTGGGACGAGGCTGTTACCGACGCCCTCATCAACAAACTGGAGTGCGACGTGCCCGACGCCATGGTGGACTATCGGGCCGAGAAACTCCTGGAGGACTACGCCAACCGGATCCAGTCCCAGGGCATCCAGTTCGAGCAGTACCTCCAGATGACGGGCATGACCATGGACACCATGCGGGCCCAGACCAGGGCCGCCGCCGGCCGGGCCGTCCGCCGCGAGCTGGCTCTGGACGCCGTGGCCGCCGCCGAGGGCATCGAGATCAGCGACGACGAGGCGGACGCCGAGTACGCCCGCCTGGCCGGGGAGTACAAGATGGAGATTGAACAGGTGAAGTCCGTCGTCTCCTCCGCCGACGTGAAGAGGGATCTGGCCGCCCGGAAGGCGATGGAGGTGGTCAAGAGCTCCGTGAAGAAGCCCGCCGCCGGGAAGGCGTCCAAGGCCGGCGGGAACGACGACAAGAAAGACGGCAAGGAGACGAAAAAGGCCGCTCAGAAGGCGGCCGGGGCTGAAGGGGGGTCTGACGGGGGCGAGGAGAAGCCAAAAAAGCGCGCCGCGAAGAAGAAGACCGAGGACAAGGCGGAGTGAGCGCTGTTTTGAGAGAGTGGGAATAGTTCCTGGCCGAACCGGGGCATCATGTCCCCGCCATTTTCCATAGAAAGGAGTCATTCTTCATGAGTTTAGTACCCTATGTAGTGGAGCAGACCAGCCGGGGCGAGCGGTCCTACGACATTTTTTCCCGGCTGCTGAACGACCGCATCATCTTCCTGGGCGAGGAGGTCAACGCCACCACCGCCTCTCTGGTCGTGGCCCAGCTTTTGTATCTGGAGGCCCAGGACCCGGACAAGGATGTCCAGTTCTATATCAACAGCCCCGGCGGCTCCGTCACCGACGGCATGGCCATCTATGACACGATGCAGTACATCAAGTGCGACGTGTCCACCATCTGCGTCGGTATGTGCGCATCCATGGCGGCCTTTCTGCTGTCCGCCGGTGCCAAGGGCAAGCGCATCGCCCTGCCCAACGCGGAGATCATGATCCACCAGCCCTCCGCCGGCACACAGGGCCAGATCACCGACATGGCCATCCACCTGAAGCGGCTGGAGACCATCAAGAAGCGGATGAACGAGATCCTGGCCGCCAACACCGGAAAGAGCGTGGAGGAGGTCACCGCCGCCTGCGAGCGGGACAACTTCATGTCCGCCGAGGAGGCCAAAGAGTTCGGGATCATCGACAAGATCATCACCAATCGCTGAACAGACGGGGAAGAGAGCGGAGGGGGCCTCCGCTCTTTGCCCGTTTGACCCGAAAGGAAGATTCTTATGGCAAGAGACGATTACCGGTCCGTCCGCTGTTCTTTCTGCGGCAAGCACCAGGAGCAGGTGGAGCGGATCATCGCCGGGCCGGGGGCCTACATCTGCAACGAGTGCGTCCACCTGTGCATGGACATCCTGGACGAGGGCCAGGACAATGTGGACGTGGCCCGCCAGGTGCCCGAAGTCATCCCCACCCCCCAGGAGATGGTGGAGGTACTCGACCAGTATGTCATCGGCCAGGAGGACGCCAAGAAAGCCCTGTCCGTGGCGGTGTACAACCACTACAAGCGCATCTACTTCGGCGGCGGGGACGATGTGGAGCTCCAAAAGAGCAATATCCTCATGATCGGCCCCACAGGATGCGGCAAGACCCTGTTCGCCCAGACGCTGGCCCGCATCCTGAAGGTCCCCTTTGCCATTGCCGACGCCACCACCCTCACCGAGGCCGGCTATGTGGGCGAGGATGTGGAGAATATCCTCCTGCGCCTGGTCCAGGCCGCCGACTACGACATCGAACTGGCCCAGCGCGGCATCATCTATGTGGACGAGATCGACAAGATCGCCCGCAAGAGCGAAAACACCTCCATCACCCGGGACGTGTCCGGCGAGGGCGTCCAGCAGGCCCTGCTGAAGATCCTGGAGGGCACCGTGGCGAACGTCCCCCCCCAGGGCGGCCGCAAGCACCCCCACCAGGACTTTTTGCAGATCGACACCAAGAATATCCTGTTCATCTGCGGCGGCGCCTTTGACGGGCTGGAGAAGATCGTGGAGCGGCGCCTGGACCAGAAGACCATCGGGTTCGGCGCCGAAGTGAAGACCGCCAGGGAGCGGGAGAATTCCAATGTGCTGCAGTCCGTCCAGCCCCACGATCTGCTGAAATTCGGCATTATCCCGGAACTCGTGGGCCGTCTGCCGGTCATCACCACCCTGAGCGCCCTGGGAAGGGCGGATCTGGTTCGCATCCTCACCGAGCCCAAGAACGCCCTGGTAAAGCAGTATATCAAGCTGTTGGACTACGACGACGTGGAACTGGAGTTCACCCCCGACGCGCTGGACGCCGCCGCCGACAAGGCTATGGAGCGGAAGATCGGCGCCCGCGGCCTCCGCGCCGTGCTGGAGGAGACCATGACCCCCATCATGTACGACGTGCCGTCGGACCAGAGCATCGTCAAGGTGGTCATCACCGGGGACGCTATCCGGGGCGCCGGCCAGCCCGAGGTCATCCGGCAGGAGGGGAGGCCCGCCCGCCACCGGCTGGGCAGCGCGGACCTCCACGCGGAAAAGGGCGGCAAGGCCGCTCCGCAGGGCAATGTATCTTAAAGACGACGTAGGGGGCGGGCACAGGGTCCGCCCCTTTTTCCCGAAAAGGAGGGACAGAAATGCCTGAAACCGTTGTGATGCCCGCGCTGGCGCTGCGGGGACTGACCGTGTTTCCCCAGCTGATCCTGCACTTCGACGTGGGGCGGGAGGCGTCCATCAAAGCGCTGGAGGCGTCCATGGCGGAGAACCGGACCGTTTTTCTGGTGACCCAGCGGGAATTGACCACGGAGAACCCGCAGGAGAAAGACCTTTACACGGTCGGCACGATCGCGGATGTGAAACAGATCCTGCGTCTGCCGGAGGAGGGCGTCCGGGTGATGGTAGAGGGCCGCAGCCGGGGCCGCATGGTCCATCTTGTGAGCGCCGAGCCCTATTTGACGGCGGAGGTGGAGTACCTGCCCCCGCCGGAGAAACTGCGGGGCAATTCCTCCCGCACCGAGGCCGCCGTCCGCCAGGTGTACAGTTATATGGAGCGGTACACCGAGCTGTCCGACCGGGTGCCGCCGGAGGTCTATCTGAAGATGCTGGCCAGCGACGATCCGGCCTATCTCTCCGATTACGCCGCTCAGAACCTGCCCCTGCGGTTCGAGGACAAACAGGCGGTGCTGGAGGAACTGCGCCCCGCCCGGCGGATCGGCCTGCTGTGCCGCATCCTGGGCCGGGAGGTGGATATCCTGGAGGCCGAGACCGAACTGGCCGCCAAAGTCCACGAGCAGGTGGCCAGCAGCCAGCGGGACTACTTCCTGCGGGAGCAGCTGCGGGTGATCCAGCGGGAACTGGGTGAGAACGGCGATCCGGACGAGATCGGTGAGTACCGCCGCAGAGTGGCGGAGGCCGGACTCCCCGACGAGGTCCGCGCCAAGCTGGAGAAGGAGATCGGTCACCTGGAGAAACAGCCCTTTGGCTCCGCCGAGGGCGCGGTCATCCGGGGCTATCTGGACACCTGCCTGGATCTCCCCTGGAACAGGAAGACCAGGGAGCGTGTCAGCGTGTCCGCCGTGTCCAGGACGCTGGACGCAGACCACTTCGGCCTGGAGAAGGTGAAAGAGCGCATTCTGGAGTTTGTGGCGGTGAAACAGCTTTCGCCGGACCTGAAGGGGCAGATCATCTGCCTGGTGGGTCCGCCGGGGGTCGGCAAGACCTCCGTCGCCATGAGCGTGGCCAGGGCCATGAACCGAAAACTGGCCCGCATCTCCCTGGGCGGCATCCGGGACGAGGCGGACATCCGCGGCCACCGCAAGACCTATATCGGCGCCATGCCGGGGCGGATCATCGCCGGCATCCGGCAGGCGGGGAGTTCCAACCCGGTGCTGCTGCTGGACGAGATCGACAAGGTGGGGGCCGACCACCGGGGGGATCCGGCGGCCGCCCTGCTGGAAGTGCTGGACGGGGAGCAAAACTCCGCCTTCCGGGACCACTATCTGGAAGTGCCATTTGATTTGTCTGACGTGATGTTCATTACCACCGCCAACACCACCGATACCATTCCCAAGCCCCTGC
>CAYPEE010000001.1:16843-60199 GCA_964409665.1 uncultured Oscillospiraceae bacterium | reverse complement strand
CTCTGCTGGACCGGATGGAGGTCATCGAACTGCCCAGTTACACCGACCGGGAGAAACTTGAGATCGCCAAACGGCATCTGCTGCCCCGGGAGATCAAGCGCCACGGCCTGACCAGAGCCCAGCTGCGGATCACCGACGAGGCGCTTCTCGCCATCATCACCGGCTACACCCGGGAATCCGGCGTGCGCCTGCTGGAGCGGCAGCTGGCCGCCCTGTGCCGGAAGGCGGCGGTGCGTATCGTCCGGGACGGGGAGAAACGGGTCGCCGTTGCGGAGGCCGATCTGCGGGAGATGCTGGGCCCCCGGCGCTATCAGGATGAGCTTTCGGAGCGGGAGCCCCTGGTGGGCGTGGTCAACGGCCTGGCCTGGACCTCGGTCGGCGGGGAGATCTTGGAAGTGGAGGCCAACGTGGTCCCCGGCAGCGGCAAGATCCACCTCACCGGCAATCTGGGGGACGTGATGAAGGAGTCCGCCCAGGCTGCCCTGTCCTTCATCCGGGGCCACGCGGACCGCCTGGGGGTGGAGGAGGACTTCTACAGGACCAGGGACATCCACGTTCACTTTCCAGAGGGCGCGGTGCCCAAGGACGGCCCCTCCGCCGGCGTGGCCATTGCCACCGCCATGGTGTCCGCTTTGACGGGCACGCCCGTCCGGCGGGACGTGGCTATGACGGGGGAGATCACCCTCCGGGGCCGGGTGCTGGCCATCGGCGGCCTGCGGGAGAAGACCATGGCCGCCCTCCGCAATCGCATCGCCACCGTGCTGATCCCCGCCGACAATGTGAAGGATCTGGACGAGATCGACCAGACCGTTCGGGCGGCGCTGAAGTTTGTGCCCATCCGCCGGGCGGATGAGGCGCTGGCGGAGGCCCTGACCGGCAAGGCCGCCGCCCCGATGTCCCAGGCCGCCGCCGTGACGGATCCGCCCCATTCCGCCGTTAACCCCATCGGCCTGTGCCAGTGAGGTCCCTATGGCGGTGAATTGGAACAGGGCGGAGTTTGTCCGCTCGGCGGCAGGGCCCGCCGATTTCATCCGGGACGCTCTGCCCCAGGCGGTGTTCGCGGGGCGGTCCAATGTGGGCAAGTCGTCGGTCATCAACCGGCTGCTGAACCGAAAGAATTTCGCCCGGGTGGGGGCGGCCCCCGGCAAGACCACCCAGATCCATTACTTCCGCGTTGACGGCAAACTGTACCTGGTGGACCTGCCGGGCTACGGCTACGCGCAGGTCTCAAAAGCGGAGCGTGACCGCTGGGGCAGGCTTGTGGAGCGGTGGTTCGCGGACGCGGGGAGGATGGCCCTGGGCGTCTTAGTGGTGGATTCCCGCCACAGGCCCACCGCCGACGACCGCACCATGTCCGATCTGTTTTTGGGCGCCGGCCAGCCCTATGTGGCGGTGGCCAATAAGCTGGATAAGCTGAAGAAACGCCAGGTCGAGGAGAATCTGGCCCTCATTCGGGAGACGCTGGAACTGCCGGAGCGGGTTCCCCTGATTCCCTTTTCCGCCGAAAAGGGGGAGGGCCGGGACCGACTGCTGGGCCTGATCTCGAACTATGTGGAGGGAACGCTGTGAAATATGTACGCGTTGACCGGCCGGGCGGTCCGGTCTGGGGCGTGGTGAAGGGGGAGGACGTCCTCACCTTGAAAAAGGCCCCCTATGATGGGATCGAATACGATGGCGGCGGCCTGTCTCTGAGCGGCTGCAAACTGATGGCCCCCTGTCAGCCCAGCAAGATTGTCTGCGTGGGCAAGAACTACGCCGACCATGCCCGGGAACTGGGCGCCGAGCCCCCCGGGTTCCCGGTACTGTTTCTCAAGGGGCCCAACACGCTTAACCGGCAGGAGGGGGCCCTCCACGCGCCCTCCTTCGTCCAACGGCTGGACTACGAGGGAGAACTGGCGGTGGTCATCAGGCGCCGGGCGAAGGAAGTAAAGGCAAAAGACTTTGCGGACTATGTGCTGGGTTACACCTGCCTGAACGATGTCACCGCCCGGGACGTGCAGCAGCACGACGGCCAGTGGACCCGCGGCAAGTCCATGGACGGTTTCTGCCCCGTGGGCCCATGGGTCACAGACGAGGTGGACCCCGCCCGCCTGAAGGTGGAGACCCGCCTCAACGGTAAGACCGTCCAGCGGGGCAGCACCGCCGATTTTATCACTGATGTGCCTGGGATAATCGAATTCATCACCGCCTCCATGACCCTGGAGCCGGGGGACGTCGTCGCCACCGGCACCCCGGCGGGCATCGGCCCCATGGTACCCGGCGACACCGTCGAGGTGGACATCGAGGGCGTGGGCGTGCTGGTTAACCATGTGATCTGAGGGCCTTCCCCGGCGGGAGGGCCCTCGCGGCGGTTTTTGTCAGCGACAGGACGCCGCTGGACAAATCAAAATCATGGGAAATCCTGCGGGGATCTCATAAATGCTGACAAATCTGTAAAAAATACTTGCAAACTGTCTCATAATCGTGTATACTACAGTTTGGACTTTTATACACGTTTGACCCGCCGACCGTCCGCGCGGGCCTGAAAAAGGAGGCGATGGCGTGTATCAGGTCGGGGATAAGGTGGTCCATCCCATGCATGGAGCCGGGATCATCGATTCCATCGTCCAGCGCAAGGTGGCCGGGCAGACCCAGGACTACTATCTGCTGAAGCTGTCCGCCGGAAGCATGATGGTCATGATCCCGACCGGCAGCACCGAGGAGATCGGCGTCAGGCCGGTGGTGACGGTGGAGCAGGCGGAGGACATTCTCAGCGCCATGAAACATCTTGAGGTGGATATGACGCAGAATTGGAACCGCCGTTACCGTGAAAACATGGTGCGGCTGAAGAGCGGAGACCTTTTGGAGGTCGCCAAGGTGATCAAGGGCCTGATGGCCCGCGAGAGCCAGCGCGGTTTGTCCAACGGGGAGCGGAAGATGCTCCATTTGGCGAAACAGATCCTCATCTCTGAGCTGGTCCTGGCTCAGAGTTTGCCGTATGAGACGGTGGAGGCCAATGTGGACAGCGCGTTGCGCCAGTGATCGAGCGGAAGGAGCCGGGAGGGCTCCTTTTTCGCGTAAGGAGGACTGTGAGATGGTGAGACAACTGCTGCAAAAGCTGACGGGCAAAAAATCCCCGATCCAGTGCTCCGCCGTGGTGGTGGCGGCGGGCGGCTCCACGCGGATGGGATTTGACAAGATCTTTACCGACGTGGGCGGCGAGCCCGCCCTGATCCGCTGTCTGCGGACCTTTGAGGCCGCCCCCTCCGTCGAGGAGATCGTGGTGGTGGTCCGGGAGGAGGCCCTGGGCGCGGCGGCCCGGCTCTGCAGAGAGGCCGGCCTGACCAAGGTGACAAAGATCGTCCGGGGGGGCGACACCCGCACACGCTCCGCCCGGCTGGGCACCCTGGAGGTCAAACACAAGGCCAAACTCATCGCCGTCCACGACGGGGCGCGGCCCTTTGTCACCGTGGACGTCATCGAGGACGCGGTGGCCCAGGCGGCCGTCGGCGGCGCGGCGGCCCCGGCCCTGCCGGTGAAGGACACCGTCAAGCGGGTGGGGGAGGACGGCTTTGTGGCCGAGACCCTGGACCGCGACACTCTGTGGGCCATCCAGACCCCCCAGGTGTTCGACGGGGATCTGATCCGGGCCGCCCTGCAGAAGGCCATCGACGACGGGGCGGAACTCACCGACGACTGCGCCGCCGTGGAGCGGCTGGGCATGAAAGTGGCCCTGGTCCCCGGCGACGAACGGAACATCAAGCTCACCACCCCCGTGGACCTGGCGGTGGCCAAAACGCTGATGGAGGAATATGCCCAATGACGCGCGTCGGACACGGATATGACGTACACCGGCTGGCGCCGGGGCGCAAGCTGATTTTGGGCGGGGTGGAGATCCCCTGGGAACTGGGCCTGCTGGGTCATTCCGACGCGGACGTACTCACCCACGCGGTCATGGACGCCCTGCTGGGGGCGGCGGGCCTGCGGGACATCGGCCACGCCTTTCCGGACAGCGATCCGGCCTATGAGGGCATCTCCAGCCTGATCCTGCTGGAGCGGGTGATGGAGATGCTGGGCGATCAGGGCTATGGGGTGGGCAACGTGGACGCCACGATCATCGCCCAGCGGCCCAAACTGTCCCCCTACCTCCCGGAGATGCGGGAGAAACTGGCGTCTGTCATGGGCGTCCCCGCCGGTCGGGTGAATGTTAAAGCCACCACCGAGGAGGGTTTGGGCTTTACCGGCGCGGGGGAGGGCGTCGCCGCCCATGCGGTGGCCCTCATCGGGGAGAAGTGAACACGCGCACCAACGCTCCGCGCAGGGCATACAATGCCCTGTGAGGAGCGTTTTCGCGCCCCTCGATCCAGGAAAGGAATGATGGGCCGATGGTTTACTATTTGATCGTCTGCCGCTCGCTGACCCACGCGCAGCGCACCGCCCATCTGCTGGAGAGGGCGGGCATCGCCGGCTCTGTGATCCGCGCCCCAAAGGTGATCTCCAGGGAGGGCTGCGGCTACTGCGTCCGCGTGACCGAGCGAAAGCTCACCGACGCGCTGATGGTCCTCCGCCGGGAGGGAATGCCGCCCCGGCAGGTGTTCCTCCAGTCGGCGGAAGGGGTATACAGCGAGGTGCCCGCATGATCTATCTGGACAGCGCGGCCACCACCCTGCAGAAACCCCGGAGCGTCCCGGCCGCCGCCGCCTGGGCTATGACGCACATGGCCAGCCCCGGCCGGGGCGGCCATCCGGCCAGCGCCCTGGCCGCAGACGCCATGTACCGCTGCCGGGAACTGGCGGCGGAACTCTTTGGCGTTGGCTGCCCGGAGCAGGTGGTCCTGACCTCCAGCGCCACCCACGGTCTGAACCTTGCCATCCACTCGCTGGCGCGGCGGGGGAGCACCGTTTTGATCTCGGGCTACGAGCACAACGCCGTCACCCGGCCTCTGTGCGCCCGGCCGGATGTGAACGTCAAAATTGCCGCCGGTCCCCTGTTCGACGCGGACGGCGTCTATGAGGCGTTCCGCCGGGAACTGACCCCGGAGGTGGATCTTGTCATCTGCAACCACGTTTCCAACGTGTTCGGCTTTATTCAGCCGGTGGAGCGGATCGCCGCCCTGTGCAAAGAGCGGAATGTGCCGCTGATCGTGGACGCTTCCCAGTCCGCAGGCGTGCTGCCAGTGGATCTGGACCGCTGGGGGGCCGCCTTTGTGGCCATGCCGGGACACAAGGGACTGTACGGCCCCCAGGGCACCGGCCTGCTGCTCTGCGGGGGTCCGGCGGATCCCATCCTGTACGGGGGCACGGGCAGCCAGTCCCGGCTCCAGGAGATGCCCGATTTTCTCCCCGACCGGCTGGAGGCGGGCACCCAGAACGTGTGCGGCGCCGCCGGCCTGCTGGCGGGGATGCGCTTCGTCAGAGAGAGGGGCATATCCCGCATCCGCGCCCATGAGGTCAGGCTGGCCGGGCGGATGATGGACCGGCTGGCCGGGATTCCCGGCGTCACCGTATACCGGGGCGCGGGCCAGAGCGGGGTGTTCTCCGTCACCGTGGAGCGCATGGACTGCGAGGATGTTGGCGCAGCTCTGGCAAAGCGCGGGGTGGCCGTCCGAACGGGGCTCCACTGCTCGCCCCTGGCCCACCGCACGGCGGGGACGGAGGAGAGCGGCACCGTCCGGTTCAGCTTTTCGGCGTTCAATACCGCCCAGGAGACCGACCGGGCGGCGGAAATTTTCAGGCAGATCGTATTACAGGGCAAAGAGGCGCGGTGAACAGCCGCGCCTCTTTGCCGTCCCGATCTGATTTCAGCCTTAAAATTTCGCAAAAGTCAAGATTAAATTGTAAAGTTTCAGAAATTTTTTTATAGTCCTGGACAGGACAGGGCCGCCAGACCTTCGGCGAAGACTTCGTCGGCCGTTCGGAAGCCCAGGATTTCGCGCGGGTAGTTGTTCAGCCAGTCTTCGACGGCCTGGATCGCCTTCGCCGGGATCGCGCCGAAGTCGGTCCCCTTCGGAAGCCAGCGGCGGATCATGCCGTTTATATTCTCATTCGTCCCGCGTTCGAAGGAAGAATACGGGTGACAGTAGTATATCTTCGTCCGGCGCCCCTTCCGGCGACAGGACCGTTCCATTCCTTCGGGGTCGGAAAACTCCGACCCGTTGTCGACGGTGATCGTCTGGAACATGGTATAGAAGACCGCGCCGAAGCGGCGTTCCAGCCGGTCCAGGGCGGCGACCACGCTGTCGGCGGTCTTGTCCTTGATCTTGATGATTATTTCCTTCCGGGCCTTCCGCTCCGACAGGACCAGAAGGGCGTCCTTCGTCTTCTTCTTCCCGACGACACAGTCCATTTCCCAGTTCCCGACGACGGCGCGATCCAGGACTTCGGCCGGCCGGTTTTCAATGCTGTCGCCGGCGGCGGCCCTGGCGGCCGTCTTCCTGACGCGCTTATAGCCGCGCTTCTTCCGGCCGCCCCTGGGAAGGTTCGAACTTTCCAGGTTCAGGAATATCCCCTTCTTTATGTAGGAATACAGGGTCGCTTCACAAATCGACGTGTCGAACTGAAGGCCCTTGACCTTGATTTCCCCCAGGACGGCGGCCGGGGAATAGCCGCCTTCGACGATCCGGCGTTCGATGTGTTCCGCCAGACGGTGGTCCTTCCCGATCTTCAGGCCGGGACCCTTCGCGGCCAGGTGTTCTTCATAGGCGGCCTGGGCTATGTCGGGACTGTATCGTTCTTCTTCGGTCCAGTCGCTGTTCCGGTGGATATAACGGCCCCGCTTCAGTTCGTTGTATATCGTGTTCCGGTGGACGCCGATTTCGTCGGCGATTTCCTGGACCTTCAGGCCATGCTTCAGGCCGGTTTCGATCCGAAGACGGTCGTTCCAGGTCAGATGTCTAAATCTGCGCTTCTTCATTGTGAATCCCCCTTAGAATAAAAAAGGCCCCCGCCCATGCCATGCCGGCAAGGGTGGGGGCTGTTTGCTTATATTCAGACCAGTTCGCGCGGCGGGACGCCCAGGAAGTCGGCGATCCGAAGACCCAGGCCAAGGGACACGGACATGATGTCCTGTTCCCCGCTTTCCAGCTTCTGGACCGTTCGAATGTTCACGCCGACGCCGTCGGCAAATGCGGCTTGCGTCAGGCCCCGTTTACAGCGCAAGCGCGCGACCTTCGTCGTGTTTTTCGTGCTTCCAGATTTCATTCGGATCGCCCTTTCCTTTGTGGTGGTGTCTTTATATTACGCCTTTTAGGGCGTAATGTCAAGGGGGAAAATAAAAAAAGACCCACGGGTTTTTCCCGTGGGTCAGTCTTCGTCTTCGGGGTCCAGAAGGGATTCGATCGGGACCTGAAGGACGACCGCGAAGCCGCGAAGTTCATAGTCTGTCACCAGACGCGCGCCTGATTCGATGTTGCTGATCGCGTCCTGGGCGATATTCACGCCCCGCGTCTGCAATTTTGCCGCCAGGGCTTCCTGGGACATACGCTTCGCCAGACGGGCCATTCTGACCCGCTCCCCGCATATATTCCGCCGCCCATTATACCCCAGACTTTTCACGCCGGTCCCCCTTGTTATTAGTATGTGCAATATTTTACTTGACATTACCATGAATCGGCGGTTAATATTATTGGCATGAACCATAATTCAAAAATCCCGGCCCAGAAGCCGGGGAAAAGGGGGCTTTTTTCATGGGTTGGAAGATAGGCGGGGGCGCCCTGTCCGCCCTGGCGGCCGTCGCGCTGTTGGTGAAGCTGACCACGCCGGCGGAATACCTGACAGGAATCGAGCTTCCGATCGTCGTCGTTTTCGCCGTCCTGGCGGCCGTGTTCTTCTGGAAGGGGGCGAAGGCCGGGAAGCGGAAGAAGGCGGCCGTGAAGGACGCCGCGCGCGCGTATATGTCGGACCAGGACCTTCAGACCATACAGGCCGGCGGCCTTCCGTCACTGGCCGGGGTCCCGGTGGTCCTGGGGGACGGGGAAACGGCCTGTTTCTTCGCGCCGGCGCGCCGGTATATCACGAAGAAGAAGGCGGTCGGCCGGACCGGAAGTCACGGGGGCGTCAGCGTCCGCGTCGCGAAGGGCGTGTCCGTCCGGTCGGGCGGCGGGGCCAGTCAGACGATATATGACGACGTGACCGATGCCTTCCCCGGACAGGTGGTCCTGACGAACCGGCGGGTCGTCTTCCTGGCGACCCAGAACGGCTTCGAATGTGGCCTGGACACGATTTCGGCAATCGCCCCGGAAGGGGGCCGTGTCCTGATCCAGGCCGGGGCGAAGACTTACCGTCTGGCCGTAGCCGACCAGGGGTTCTTCACGAAGGCCCTTGACCTGGTGGTCAGGAAATAGAAAAAAGGCCGGACAGGGCTTCCCCCGTCCGGCCTTCTCTCATTTCATGCGCTGATTGATTTCCCGGTCGATCTTCCGACTGACCCTGGCCGCCTGGGTGGTCAGGGTCCGCTTCGCGGCGCGCTTCATTGTGAAGTGTCCCCGGACATAGCCGGACTTCGGACCGACGAACATTCCGCCCTGGGGGTCGTTCCGCTGATAGACGAAGCTGTTCCCGTCCCAGTGACCGGGGACGAAGTGACTTCGGAAGCCGTGTTCGATATGCCCCGCGTAGTCCAGGGAATTAAAGAACCGGACGATATACTTCCGGCCGCTCCGCCGCGCCTTTTTGTCACTATGCCAGTTCCGGCGATATTCGCCGGTGTTGACGATGTCGGGGACGTCTTCGGTGCAAATCTGTTTTGCCTGTTTCACAGCGTAGGTCCCTTCGCCGACGGCGATCTTGTCCATGACGGCCGGGACGTCGCCCTTCAGGGCTTCCAGTTGCCCGATCCACTTGACCAGGTCGCCCTTCCTTACGGCCACGGGTCAGTCCTTGCCTTCCTTGCCCTGATCCGGATCGTCGTTCCCAGTCAGGGCGTCGCCGGCGGAATCGGTGTCGTTCTTGAACACGCGGATCGCCTTCTTCAGGAAGTCGGGGATCGGCGCGCCAAGGGCGCCGGCGTTTTCGATAATGCTTCCCAGTTCGGTTAGAATGTACCATACCACCACGACGGGACAGATCAGGACGGTGTATTCGAAGGGAAGCGTGATCGCGGGGATATTGTTCACCACCAGGCCGATCACGATGTCGGTCAGGCCGGCCCCGACCACGGCGATCAGGGCGCCGCATTTGTGCCACAGACCGGCGCGCGCGGTCGCGGAAGACCAGTCCCCCTTCTGAATAGCGGCGGCCGATCCGGTCAGGTAGTCGATCGCCATACACAGGACGAACAGAACGACCAGCCAGCCGAACCAGCCGAAGAACGCTGTCAGCGTTCCGAAGAAGGCCACAAGGGCCGCCTTCACAGTGTTGATGTGTTCCATAATACGCCTTCTTTCCCCCGGCCTTTTAGACCGGGATTTTCAGTTTCTGCCCCGGATAGATAGTCGTCGAAGACAGGCCGTTCGCCTTCTGGATTTCCGGCCAGCGCGAACCGTTCCCCAGAAGCGACGCGGCGATCTTCCACAGACTGTCCCCCTTCTTCACGGTGTAAATGGTCGGCGCCGCCTGGGCGCCGGCGGTCGGAATCTTGATCTTCTGGCCGACATGGATCAGGTTCGGGTTCGCGATCCCGTTATAGTCGGAGATCTTCTGGTAGGTGGTCCCGTACTTCGCCGCGATCGCGGACAGGGTGTCCCCGGCCTTCACGGTGTAGACCACTTCGCCGGCCGGCTGGGCCGGGGCCGGGGTGTCGTCGGCCGGCTTCGCCGCGTCGGAATAGTCGACATAGGGAAGGCGGCCGTGTTTCGTCCAGGTCCGCGTATTGTAGCCGGACTTCTTTCCGATGTTCCCGACGGCCGTGATCTGGACCTTGTTTTCCCATTTCGGGGAACACTCGACCGCCAGTCCGTCGCCGATATATACGCCGATATGACCGGACAGCCACACAGCTTCGCCGGGGACCATGTCGGCCCAGCCGGTGGTCGAAGCGTCGGGACATTTCGTGATCATAGTGTCGGCGCCGATGTCAGGGACGCCGTTCACGGCGTAGCCGGCGCCGCCGTAGACCTTCGACTTGTCCCCGGACCACCCCCACAGGACGCCCTTCAGCAAACACACACAGTCAAAACCGAAGGTGTCGGCGGAAGCGGCCTTGATCATAGCGGTCCGGGCCGCGTTCCGGTTGTAGGAATGATTGTTACAGTATCGGGTCTTATTGGCCGCCGTCATAGGGGCGCCAAAACACCCCATGACATACAGGGTCTTATACTTCGTCGCGATCTCGACCAGCTTGTCGACGAAGACCTTACTTTTCATCATTGTTTTTCCCTCCATACGGGAAGGGCGGGGGTCCGCGCCCCCGCCCTTCATGCTGATTATTCGTCGGCCTGGGTCCAGCCATAGACGCCGGGTTTCCAGACGTTCGCGTCGACGGTGCTGATCCAGTGTTTCCCGTCATAGGTCACTTTGTCGCCGGTGTTATAGGCGTCATGGGCGCCCAGGGGCTGGGACCATTCGGGCCATTCCTCCGACGGGTCGCCGATCTTCTTCCACAGGGCCGGGGTCAGTGAAGGATTCCAGCCTTCTTGTGACGTGTGGTCCTGGCCGGCGTTGACCTTATACAGGTTCCCGTCCAGGGGGTCACGCCTGATCTGGCCGGCCTTATAGTCGACCGGATAGGCCCAGGTCGCGAACTGGTCCGCGTTTTCTGTCGCCGTCACGTCGTCGATCTGACCGGCTTCGGCCAGACTGACGAAGGCGATCGACGCCGCGCGCGCGACGGCCGCCGTCGGGTTCTGGCGGTCCCGCTCCTGGGCGTCCTTCATGCTGACATGGTCACATTTTCCAGGGTCGAACATGGTCTTTCCCTCCTTTACGCGAACCGGACGGTCGCCTGGATCACTTCGATCGTCTGGGACCCCTTCGTGATATAGAACCGATAGGCCAGGCCGTTCCCCTTCGTCGCCTTCGCGTTCGTGAAGGTGTGGACGAAGCGGCCGACCTTCGACGTGATGTCTTCCCAGACCGGGACTTCGTCGAACGGGTTGTTCGTGACTTCACAGTGAAGGACGGCGTCGGCCGGCCGGTCGGACGGGAACAGGGACAGGAAGCACTTCGACACGAAGGCGTCCGTACTGACCGCGCGGGACGCGGCGATCCTGGTCACGGTCCGGCTGAAGGTGATCTTCCTGATCGCGGACCCGCCGGCGCCGTCGCTGACCTCGATCGTCAGGACATGGGACCCGGCCAGAAGGCGAAGCCATACGCCGGACAGGTCCGCCTTGTTCTGGGTCCCGCTTGTCGCGGTGTACGTCCGAAGGGTGATCGTTTCGGCCCCGTTGGTGACGGTTTCCTTCACCGTCAGCGTCTGGGACGCGGATTCCTGGTCCGTGACCGTGTACTGATGGGCGAAGGGGGCGTCCTTCGCGCCGACGTTTTCGTCGGACCCGCTGATCACGGGGTTCGTGTTGTAGGAAATGGGCGTCGCCGTCCCGGTCCTGTACGCGGATTCGGCGCCGTGGGCGTCGACCGCCTTCACGCGGACCTGGTAGTTCGTCCCGGCGGTCGGGACGGTGTCGCGGACGGTCTTCGCCGCGCCCTGGCCGATCTGGGTGTAGGCGCCGGAATCGACCCGGCGTTCCCAGGTGTAGGTGATCCCGTCACCTTCGGGGTCCGTGGACCCGCCGGTGGAAATGTCCAACGCCTGACCGGCGCGCGGGGTCCCGTGAGAAATAGACGAAGGGGTCGTGGGCGGCTGATTCCACTGGAGAATATACGCCCCGTCGGTGTCCGTTGCATCGGATACCAGGGTCCCAGGGGCCAGAAACAAAGCCGGCCGAACGCCGACGTAGCCGATGCACGCGTAGTAGTTGTCCAGGCTCCCGCCGGTGCTGACGCGCCGCGCGAGGTACGCGTTGCCGGCGTTCGGGGTGAGTAACCACCACCACCAGTTTTGAGTAGCCGACAGACTGGACGACTGATATTCGGACTTCGCGACGGCTTCGGCGGTAGGCATAGCCTTCCGGCGGTCGGCGCTGTTGAAATAGGACCACTGGACCCCTTCGACGATCCCGTTTTCGTTCCCCAGGCCGACTTCGGTTTCCGTCAACAGGCGGACCTTCCGGGTGATCTTTTCCGACCCGCCGCCGTCCGTCACGGTGTTCAGGGCGACGGTGATCGTGTCGTTCAGAAGGGCGTTCCTGAAGTCGGCTTCGAAGAAGGACAGGAAGCCGGCTTCCTGGACATACTCGTTATTGTTTGACCAGACGTTCGCGTCCGTCGGGGCGGCGTCGGCGCTATGCTGGGCGCTGTACCACTGGCCGGCGGCGGCCGCGCTGTTCAGCCATTGAAGAAGGTTCGACACGCTGGCGCGGTTGTTTCCGTAGTTCTTCTGATCTTTGTTCGCGTTGGACGGCTCCTTCGCGTCGAAACACTTCAGGGTGATAATTCGTTCCGTCACCAGACCGACCCGGTCTGAAAACTGGTGTCCGACGATGAACCGGATCACGGCCCCGTTATACTTCGTGTTGACCGACTTGACGACCGATCCAACGGGAAGCGTCGACAGTTGTTTTGACATGGTATTCCTCCATTTCTTTTCTGAACAGGCTGAAGAACAGTTCGTCCGTCAGCCTGATCAGGTGGTGACAGTTGCCGTGACCGGCGTGACCGGTCCAGGAAGAATATGACTGGACCACGGCTTCGAAGGTGATCTTCCCTTCGTCCAGAAGCCGGCGGAACTTCTTCAGTTTCCTTCTGATCCGGTTTTTGCTGTCGCGGCGTAGCTTCCGAACGACCTTTCCGCTGGGGGTCATATACGTTCGGAATCCCAGGAAGTCGATCCCCTGGGCCAGCGGGAAAATAGCCGTCTTGTGATTCAGTTCCAGGCCCAGGGGGACCAGGAACTTTTTGATTTCTTCCAGACAATACGCCAGATATTCCTTGTCCTGGTGTATCAGATAGAAGTCGTCCATATAACGGCCGTAGAACTTGATTCCCAGGCGTTCCTTGATCATGTGGTCCATTCCCGACAGGTACAGGATCGCGAACCATTGGGACGTGTGATTCCCGATCGGGATTCCCGGCCCTTCGGTGGAATCTATGATCATATCCAGAAGCCACAAAACGCCGGGGTCAGTGATCTTCTGGCGAAGTTGGGCCTTCAGAACGTCGTGATCAATCCGATAGAAATATTTCGTAATATCACACTTCAGGACCCAGCCGTCCGCCCCGAACTGCCGGTGGTATCGCTCCATAAACGACTTCAGACGGTCCAGGCCGAAGTGTGTCCCCTTGCCCTTCTGACTGGCGTAATTGTCATAGATCAGGGTTTTCGACAGAAGCGGTTCCAGGACGTGGTCGCACAGGCTATGCTGGACGATTTTGTCCCGGAAGCTGTTATACATGATCAGTCGTTCCTTCGGTTCGTAGATCATAAAACGATTATAGGGGGACATTCGGTATTTCCGCGCCGCCAGTAGGTAGTGAAGGAACATTGTGTTTTCAATGTCGTTCACTTGATAACGGACGACGGCGCTTTTCCACCTTTTTCCCTTCCGCGCTTCCAGGTATGCCTGAAATAGGTTGTTAAAATCCGCCATAGCGGCGAAGGACGCCGCCGGGGGCTGGGGTGTGTTCATGTGTACCTCCTCGCCGCTTATAGTTCGGGCGTCGTAGCCGAAGCCCTTTCGTCGGCGATCATGTGTTTACCCTGGTCTTTCCGACGTCGGGAAGGATATGATCTCCTTTGTAGGGGGTCTTCTGCTTTCAGGTTCGTCGCCTTACTCGGTCGCGGTTTCCTCCAAATCCGGCCGAACGCCGTTGTTGCCGTTGTACGCGTTGTTGTTGTTCAGGCTCCCGTCGGTGTTGACGTTCCGCGCGTTGTTCGCGTTGCCGGCGTTCGGGGTAACAGATCATACCCTATTCAGTTTTTATCATTTCCGCCGGCGGCGTCGGCCGGACTGTCGACCTTCGGGGCGGCCCCTTCGGGCGGCGTCCACTGGGTCGCCTGTTCGGCGTTGTACCAGGCGGCGGCCATGACCTTCACGTCAAGGACCTTCGACGTCCATGTGTCGAAGGTCCATTCGTCGATGTAGTGTCGCTTCTTCGACAGCTTCACGAAGAACAGAAGCCGTTTACAGGCCGTCAGGGCGTTCCGCTGAAGGGTCAGCCGGTCCGCCTTGTCCTTCTGGGTCCAGATCGGGAATATCTCATTCGCGGCCAGAAGGTCGTCGTACACTTCCAGGACGATATTCTGGATTCGGTCGACGAACGTGAAGCGGACCTTCTTCGGGTAGCGTTTCGCGTTGTCCGTGACGTCCAGGGTGTAGTCGATCAAATCTTCCGCGACCGGAAGGATTCGAAGCGGGTCCTGTTCTCTATGCGTGTCTTCTCTGCGCCGGTGGTAGTTTCGCGATCCCATTGATACACCTTCGGTTCCTGATCTTTTCGACCGTGTCACGCCGGCCGGAATAGTCGAAGCCGTAGTCCCGAAGGACGACGGTCTGTTCTTCGCCTTCATAGGTCAGGCCGCACAGAACGACGCTGTCGCCTTCACAGCGGCCGCACACGGGCCGCCATTCGGTGAAAAGGTTAGATAACAGACAGGACGTTTCGGCCGGCGTACAGGCGAACCTGGTCATAAATAAAGCCTGTTGGACGTCGGGTCCAGAATCCCTTCCGGGACGCCTTCGCCTTCGTAGCCCTTCCACTGGTCCAGTTGGGCCGACGCGAACGTGTGGGTCACGGTGGTCCCGTTGAAGCCGGTGTCCAGTTGTTCCTTCATAGCGGAAATGTCGAAGTCTTGGCGCCGCTGAACGGTTTCCACGCTTTCGCCGGTGCTTTCCTGGACGTCCGCCGCGTTGTGGCCGTGGACGATGGGGGCCGCGTATGCGATCATTTGCGCGGTGGTCACATAGGACCCGCTTCCGATCTCGACGCGGGCGGAATTGTTTTCCTGATTCGTCACGACGATCGCGACGTCGTGGACGTGGACGGTGTCGCCTTCGCCTTCCACGGGTTCACGGTCCAGGAAGGAACAGGGCGGAAGGACGTTGTCGCTGTCCTCCCCGTCCAGCCATGAATAGCTGAACATGAAGGGATTCCCGTCTTCGTCCTGGGCGAAGGTCGCGACTTCGCGGACATATTCGCTATGATCCAGGCCGGCGTTCGTGACCTGGACCGGAATCCGCATATAGGACGGGGACCCTTCGACGAAGGTCTTTTCCCCGACCTGGGCGGGGACCTGGACGGGGTGGATCAGGGCGGTCAGCGTGTTCGGGCTGACTTCCGGGTCGGCGACGCCGTCGCCGGCGGCCGCGCTGACGATCGCAAGCTGGCGGCCTTCCGCGACGAAGCGCGTCAGGACTTCGGCGCCCTTGTCGGTGATCGTGGACTTATATCGGGCCATTTGTAGTTCCTCCTTCGGGTTGGTGTTCGTGCCTGACCAGTGTGACCATAGCGGCGGCCGCGACCGTAGCCGGCCGAAGGACGGTCTGGGGGATCGCCGTCTGGGTCAGAAGGACCAGGTTCGCCGGAAGCATTTGTCCCAGGACGGCCAGAAGGGCGTCCCGCTGGGTGTAGCCGTTCAGAACGATCCGAAGGAACAGTTCATAGGCGTCATTGTCCAGCCGGACCGTGAAGTCTTCACTGACCGTCGACAGATACTTCAGAAGCGCCCTGTATGTGTAGGGAAGCTGGTCAAGGTACTTTATCAGGATTTTTTCGCGGCGCGCTTCCAGGGGCGCGTCAGGGGCCACAGGAAGGCCCAGAATGACTTCCCAGCGCCGACAGCCATAGTCGGACAGGCTGACGATAAAAAAGTCGTCAGGGGCGCCCTGGACGTCCTGACGGACCTTCGTGAACTCCGGCTGTTCCGCCCTCGCGATCTGGTCGAACTCGATCACGTCCTGAAGGTATCGCGGCCAGTATTCCTTAATTTCCATTCGTGACCACCCCCAGGACCGGGATCGCGTTCGACGCCAGGGTCACGTTCGACGCGGCGCCGTTGATCTTCGTCCCGGCGACGTCAATGACGCCGGCCACGTCCAGGACACGGGTTTCGACCTGACTGACCCGGACGACCAGGCTGTCGGTGTCGGCCCAGGACTGGGCCAGTTCCCGGAAGTAGTCCTTTAGGGCCGTTTCGACGTTCGCCTTCACGTCTTCCCAGGTGACGCCGTCGAAGGTCAGCGTGAAGGACACGTCGATCCTCGTCCCCTCCACGCCCTCGACCGTGACGACGTGCCCGATCGGCGCGATCCCCAGGCCGACGCCGGGGGTCCCGACGGGGTCGACGGCTTCCTGGACCTTCTGGACCAGTTCGGGGGAAGGGACGGACCAGTCGGACGCGACGATTATGACCTTGACGGTCCCGCCGCCGTTCCAGACCGGGACCACCTTCACGGCCCCGACCCCGTCCATAAGTCCGACCTTTTCCTTGTAGTCGGCGATATTCCCGCCGAACGCCTGGGATTCCAGGGACGCGAAGTAGCGTTCCCGAAGGGCGTCGTCGTCTTCTTCGTCTTCGCCGGGGATCAGAATGTCCGCGATCCGCGCGGCCGCCAGGTCCGGGACATAGTCGATCGGGAACAGGGTCCCGACGTAGGTGTTCCCGATCACGCCGGGGGTTTCGGCCGTCAGCCTGTACTGACCGGGCGCCGTCCGCTCCGTCGCGGCGTAGTTGATCCCGCCGCCGGAAAACCTGGTCCCGATCTCCACGTCACAGCCGGACCCGTCCGCCTTTTCGAAGTAGCCCCGCCGGACCGCATAGGTCGCGGCCGTCCTGAAGACGCTTCGTTCCTGACACTTCTTCGTCAGGTCGTCCCCCGTCGCGGTGTCCGGGAAGGCCCTGTCCAGAAGATAGGCCAGTTCGATATACATGATCGCCAGTTCGGCCGCCGCCGGCGCGATCGCGTCCCAGACGATGGACCCTTCCCGTTTGTCCACGGAAGCGGACACGCGGGACAGACAGCGGTCCATGATGTTTTCGAAGGTCATGTTTTCATACATTGGCCGTCACCGTCCTTTCAATTTCAATCGGGCCGAAGACGGTGTCCGCCGTGAAGCTGACGCGCGCGGACCTCTTGTCGATCTGTTCGACCTTGAAGTCCGTGACGGCCGTGATCCGGCTGTCCGCCAGAAGGGCTTCCGTTATAACGCGTTTGATTTCACTTGAAAACACCTGATAACTTTTCCCGACCACGGCGTTCAGTTCGATTCCATAGTTCCAGGAATAAATCAGGTAGGAGAACCGCTCTGTCAACAGGATTTTCAGGATCACCTGTTTCATAGCGTCCACGCCGTCGACCATGCCGGCCACGCGGCCGGCGTCCAGGTCCAGTTTATAGGTTCGGGTCGGCTGGTCTGCCGGGGACGTGATTTCCACCACGTCGCCGACCGTGACCGCGCCCTGATTCGGTGTCAGCGCCATTTCACACCCTCCCCAGGACCAGGAAGGACTGGCCGCCATGATTCCGAAGAAGGACCACCTTGTCGCCGACGGCCAGACCGTAGTATTCTTCGGACGTCTGGCCGGTGTTGGTCTTGTAGGTGTCCTTCAGGACGTGATCGTGTCCAGCGAAGGCCGCTTCGCCGGCGCCGCCGGACCTGGATTCAGTCGTCGGGCTGTCGGCGAAGCCGGTGTGACGGTGTGTCGGGTAGTAGCCGGCGCGATATTCCTTCGGGACGACGATCGCTTCGCCGGATATGTCGAAGCGGTTGTCGACACGGATCGTCAGCGGCGACAGGGCCGTCACATTTCCGAACATGAAGGCCGCCGGGACGGCGGCCCCCTGGGACTGTTCGGCGGTCTTCTTCATTACGTCAAGTAAAGACATATCACACCACCTTCAGTTTCAACGTCATAGTTTCCTTCAGAAGGTCCGCCGTGTGTTCCTCGACGATGAAGAAGGAACTGACGCCGACCCGCTCGATCCCGATATACAGGGCGCGGCCGGCGCGGACGGACAGGTCCAGAAGGGCCTTGACTTCGAAGGACTTCTTCGGGCGGTTGTAAAGTTCCAGCATTTGACCGCCGCGTTCTTTGATCTGGGCTTCGTTCATATCTTCGTCGACGGATTCGTAGTCCTGAAGGACGCCCCATAGGGTCATGTTCTTTGAATCCTGGAAGATATAAACGTCGCGTTTTCCGGTTTCCTTGTTGTCCCGGACCAGTTTGATCTTGTTGTAGGTTTCGGAATCAATTTCCGATTCGTAGGTGTAGCCGGTCGCCAGACTTCGGTCGCCGACGTACAGGTCCAGCTTCGACTGTTCGACGTCGGTGATCCGAAGGGACCCGAAGTCGTCCCATAGGTCGAACATTGTCCCGGGGTTGATCAGGGTATGGTCCAGGGCCTTCAGGGCTATGTCGAAAAGGGTCTGGCCGTCTTCGATCATGGACGGGATCGCATAGCCGGTATTCGCAAGGGACCCGCATTTCAGGCCGAAGTCTTCGGCGATCTCCGTCAGAATCTGATCGGCGCGTTTCCCGTTGAAGACATAGGTTTCCTTGTTCCTTTTCAAATACCAGGTCTGGTCGTAGGCGGTGACGGTGGTCTGTTCCTTCTCGGACCGGCCGATCTTCACGACGTAGCCATAGAACAGGCCGTTCCCGTCGTCGTCCTTCAGGGCCACGATCCCGCCGTGGACCCATTCGACCGACGGGTGGTCTATGACGGTCAGTTCCAGGGAAGCGGGGGACCCGGACCGTTTTGTGGACCACTTCGCGGCCGTACACAGCGAAGCGACGTCGAAGGCGTCGCCGCTGACGTTGTTCTGATATAGAATCGTCATGGGATCACGAAGACCTGTCCGGGGTAGATCAGATTCGGGTTCTTCCCGATCACCCCTTTATTCGCGTTGTAAATCTTTGTATAGTCGCTTCCCTTGCCATACATAGCGTGTGCAAGCGTATGCGATCAGACAGGGGATCGCCTGGTCTTCGGGAAGGTCCAGGGCGCCGGCCAGCTTCGCGGCGGCGGCGTCCCAGGTCTTCGGCTCCGCCGCCTTCCGCTGGTCGTGTTCCCGACAGGGGAAGGGGGTCGTCTGGTAGCACTTTTCGCAACAGTCGGGACAGGTTTCCAGGCCCCGGCGCTGGTATGGACAGGCGACCGTCACGTTCACCTTCCGGCCGCATACGGAACACGTCTTCACTGGTCTTCCTCCGCGCCGGCGTCCCGGTCGTCCAGAACGTCGACGATGTGTCTGATCCCCTCCATGATCCCGGCGGTGAAGTTTCGGGTCACGTTGACCTGTCCGCCGTCGGTGATCGTGACGTTCACCTGATTCAGTAGCGGAAGGGGAATGACGGCCGCTGACAGGCCCTTCCGGGCCAGTCTATGGAACAGGGCGTCCCCGGCGTCCGCGCCCCTGGGGGCTTCCTGGGGCGTCTGGGGGGCTTCTGGGGGCCATACCCAGGGACCAGGCCAGACAGTGATCCAGGTGCCGGACTTCTTCGGGGGTCAGGGAATAGATTCGGTCGATCAGGTCGACCTTCTCGACCGTCCTGATTTCCTCACAGTGAACGCGGGACACGCCCCGGCCTGTGATCACTATGTCGAAGTGCATAGGATAAAGGCGGCGGGTGACGTTGGTCGTCATGTTCACGACGATCACCTTCGGGGACGTGGTGTTCCCGGCGTCGTTCGATATGACCACGACCGGGCGGGTCTTCCTGGTGTTCCAGTCGGCGCCGTCCAGGCTTCCCTGACAGAAGAAGACGTCGCCGCGCCGGACTTCGACCGGCGGGTTCTGGCGTGTCGTCAGCATACGGACCACCCCCTTCAGAACCGCTTCCCGTGTTTGAACGGGCGCGTTTCGTTATAGTCCATTTTCAGGGCGATCGCCGCTTCCAGGTCGATCCCCAGGTGTCCGCACAGGTCCGCGATCCGGATCACGGCGTCGGCCAGTTCCACGGCCACGCCTTCGGGCTTCGTACAGACGCGGGTCGGGTCCGTCGCGACATATCCGCCGCCGCTGAAGTAGATCATGGGCGTCGGGTCCTTCGGCCTGATCTTGTTCCCGGCCCTCATTTCTTCCAGGGCTTCGGACAGTTCGGAATGAATCAGCGCGATCGCGGTCCCGAACTCCGGGGCCGGGTTCCAGAAGCCATGTTTCACGGCGTTGTCATGCGCGCGCTGAATGATGTCGGAAATAGTCATGGGGTTCCTCCTTATCGTTATTTCTTCCAGTCGGGACAGGTCATGTTCCCGTGGTATGGGAGATAGTCGGGAAGGATCAGTTTGTCATGGGCTTCACAGCCGATCAGCGTTCCGCCCAGGCGGACCAGGTTTCCACAGGTTTCACAGACCTTCAGCCGGTCGGTCTGCTTCCGCCGGACGGATTCAAGGAATCCCCGGTCCCTCATTCTTCCGCCTTCAGGGCCGCTTCGGCGTCTTCCCGCGTCAGGAACACGGCCTTCCCGATGTCGTGTTCCGTGAAGTTCATGGACGACCAGGCGGTGGTCCCCAGCCGGCCGCGAAGGACGCTGAAGGCGGCCAGGCCGTCAGCGCCGACGCCGGCGAACATGACGGTCGCGGACACGGCGCGCCGGCGGTGGATCACCCAGACGGTCCCGTTCGGCCTTACAGGAAGAAGGACGCCGCCGGCGGCGATCAGGTCGTCCAGAAGGTCGTCCGCCAGAATCCCGGCGTTCGGGCCGATCCTGGCCTTCAGCCGTTCGGCCAGGGCCGCTTCCACCCTGGCGCGGGTGGTGTTGGTGTCGCTCATTGTGTGTCACTCCCTTCGACTTCGTCGCCCCAGGCGTCCCAGCCGGGGGCGGTCTTTCGTGCGAATAGTTCGATCATAGGACCCCCCCCCGCAAGCTGGACGATCCTGTCGCGGGTTTCCGCCGGCTTCTCGCTATGCCGGCCGATCGGGGCTTCGATCACGCTATGGACTGACGCCGACGCGCGGGTCGGCTTTCCCTTCACTCCCAGAAGGCAGACTTCCGGGTTCGACCTGGTCCAGTTTCCCATACCCCAGAAAAAGCCGGGGGACTTCCTGTTCCGCTTGACCCAGACGAAGGCGGCGGTCTTATACTTGAAGCCCCAGCGCCGGATCGTTTCAAGGGCGACGTCCAGGTTCGGGAATGTGGCCCATAGGAACAGAAGACAGTTGTCGGCCGCTATGTCCTGGACCGGAAGGTCGAAGATGTCTTCCGGGGCCATTGTGTGGTAATGCCGGCGGACGTTCCTTTGTTTCCCGCCGGCGGTGTAGGACCAGGGCGGGTCGGCGTAGATCACGGAATACTTTTTGTCCGGGAATGGTATCACCCAGGATCGCCTTCTTCCGGGATCGGGCTGAAGCAATCACAGCGGACCACGCGGTCGTCGTCGGCGTGTATCGGGCCGGGAAGGCCGGCGCCGGCGCGCTCGATCGCCTTCACGCAGTAGTCGCCGTCGCGGCCCTTCGCTTCGTCGTGGACGAACTGAATGTTCTGACACTTCCGACAGGAAAAGGCGTAGACCCATTTCGGAAGCGGTTCCTTCCGCCTTCTCATACGGCCGCCCCCTTCCCGTTCAGGTAGGCCGTCAGGGCCATTTCCCGGACGATCTCGACGGCCAGAATGACCAGGTATTCGTCGCCGTAGCCGTCTTCGCCGTATTGACGGCCGGCGCGCGCGTTGATCAGGGCCAGCTTCCGGCGCGCGTATTGTTCGGCCTGGTCGAAGACGTCAGCCGGAAGGGCGGCCCCGATCCTGTCTTCGACCCTGGCCTTCAGGGCGGCGGACTTTACCATTCGTCCCCGTCGTCGTCGGCCGTGTCTTCCTCCCCGGCGGCGATCCGGCGAAGGACTTCTTCGACAAGGCGCTTCGAACTGTATTCCCGCAACAGAACGGAATCCGACAGGTCGACTTCGTCAGGTTCCAGGGATAGACAGATGTCAGAATCCACGACCAAAGCCGGCCGAACGCCGTTGTGGCCGACGTACGCGTTGTAGTGGTTCAGGCTCCCGTCGGGGTTGACGTGCCGCGCGTAGTTCGCGTTGCCGGCGCTCGGGGTGATCGTCCATTCCCAGTCTTCGATCTTCAGAAGGCCGGCGTCGAAGTATTTCCTGACCTGGGGTTCGGTCAACATTCCGACCTTACAGGTGACGGACCCATAGCCGGGGCCGCCCTGGTGGTCGGACAGGTCCCAGGCGGTGTCGCTGATTCGCTCATAGGGGATCACGCCGCCGTCGACCAGGGCGTCCAGGAAGTCGTTATTCAGGTCGTTCCGAAGGGACGCGAAGGCGAAGTTGTTCGGCTTCGCGTTTTCGTCGCTGGGTTCCCTGAAGGTGAAGGGGCGGACGGTGAAGGGCCGGAAGCCGATCGGCGCCGCCGTCACCAGAAGGGTTTCCCCGGTCGCGAAGTGTTCCATGATCTGGGCCTTGACGCCCTCGATCCCGGTGTCGAAGACCGCGCCGGGGGCCAGGTCCTTAATTTTTACGGTTGCTTTTCCCATTTCGGGTTCCTCCTTCGATTTCTTCGATCGTGACTTCGATCCGGGGGTTCTTCCGGTCCACGGCGAAGTCGTCGGTGAATTGTGCGATTTCGTCCCAGCCGTCGTTCTTCAGGGTCCCGGCTTCGACCAGGGCGTCCTGTATGAACTTCTTCGCGAAGGCGATATTGTCCTTATCGCGCCGGCGGGACGGTTCGATCCACAAGTAGCGAATGATCACGGGGCGGGTGAAGTGAACGCCCAGAAGCTGGGTCTTTACCAGGAAGCCGATCACGTTCTGGGCCTGTTTCTTCATGGAAGCGGCCTTGTATTTCCCATTGTGGCCGCGCTCCGCGTCGATGTACTCATTCAGGCCGGGAAGGACGCCGGGGATCGTCAGTCTGTACTGTTTCACGGTGTCACGCCCCTTCCAGGCCCAGAAGCCGCCGCGCCAGTTCCCGGCGTTCGTTCGCGTTGCCGGCGCGGCGGGATTCTCCGACCATTTTCAGCCGGATCGGACACATTTCCAGGACCCGGTCATAGATTCGCTTATAGGCCAGGGACGGCGGGTTCTGAAGGTCCTTCATGGACAGATTCGTCGTGATGATCACGGGCTTCCCGGACCTGGCCCTGGTGTCGATCACGTTGTAGACCTGTTCGACGGAAAACGCCGTGTCGCGCTCGACCCCCAGGTCGTCAATGACCAGAAGGGAATATCGCTGAAGGCTGTCGATCCGCCGCTGGCGTTCTTCGTCGAAGGTCCCCTGGATCGCGTTCAGAAGCCGGGGGAAGTTGGTCACGCTGACGCTGACCAGGCGCCCCAGAAGGGCGTTCGCAATCGCACACGCCAGGAAGGACTTCCCGGTCCCGACGTCGCCATAGAACAGGATTCCGATGTTTTCCGCCTTCATTTCCTTCCAGTTCTGGACGTATCGAAGACAGACGTCCGTGACGTCGGGGTTCCGGCGGTCGTCCTGGGCGAAGGTGTATCGCAAATAGGCCGGGTCGGTGATCCCGTCCCGCCGAAGGGCTTCCATGCGCTGTTCGAAGTCCTTCCGTTCGCGTTCGCGTTCCTCCGCTTCCAGGACGGCCGCCTGACACTTACAGGCGATCCCGACGCGGACCTTCCGTTCCGTCCCGTCCCCGTCGGCCGGAAGGGTGATTTCATACTGTTTCCGGGTGTGGCACTTCCCGCAGTAAAGGAAGCCGTCTTCCCCGTAGTAGTCGCCGGGTTCTTCGTTCTGAAGGCTTTTCTGGATCATGCCGGCCATGATGTCGCCGATAGATTCCACGCGATCACCGTCCCCCCAGGAAGTCTTCGTCGCCGTCGTAGTTCCGGGCGGCGCGGCCGGGGGCGGTCGCGTCCAGGGCGTCGGGCCGGTTGTCTTCCTCCCAGCGCCGGCCGCGAAGGAAGGTCGCGGGGTAACAGATGAACTTCCCGCCGTCCTTCGTCCAGGTGTCACTTGTCTTCCAGCGTTCGACCCCGGCCACGATCTGGCCGACCAGGTCTTCGTCCGGCTGAAGCTGTCCCCAGGCTTTCAGGGCGTCCTGTTTCCCGACCCGGCGGGGATAGACTGACCAGAAGCGATCAAATCCCGGCGGGGTCACTTGCGCCCCGTCTGGGCGCGTTCCCGTTTCTCGTTTCTCGTTTTCGTTCCCGTTTTCGTTTACGTTTACGGGGACTTTTGATTTCACTTGCTTTCCATTCGTCTGTTTGCAAGTGTTATCAAATGCAACAGGAAGCGGATATTTGCTTTTCTTCGCGCGCGTCTGCTGGTGTTTGTCCCAGGACAGAAGTTTCAGGTATTTCTTCCCGTCTTCGGCGGCCGTATAGGTCCCGACCATGCCGGCGGCGACCAGTTCGCCCAGCCACGCGACGACCTTCTGTTCCTTCGGCGGCTCCATAGGGAAGCACATAGACGCCAGGATTCGCGGGTTCCCGTAATAAAGGCCGTAGTCGTCGGCCTTGACGACCAGGCGCCAGAAGAAGCGTTCCGCTTCCGCGCTGATCTCTGTCAGCGATTCGCTGGTGACGATGGATTCTTTTATGATCCTGCTCGGCACTTCGACCCCCTCCTTTTACAAAGTCCTTTGACAGTTCCGACAGGCTTCCCGGCCATAGCGGCGAAGGGAATAGTCCTGTTCGGCCTTCGTGATCGATCCGCCACAGATCGGACACTTCGCCCCGCTGTCCTGGGGCGCGCCAGACGGCCTTCCCTGGCCGCTCTGCTGGCCCCTGGGGGCCGCCGGGGGCCTTCCCTGGGCCTGGGACCTTCCGCCGCCCTGGGCCGCGTTCTGGGGCGCCCTGGGCGGTCCCTCGACTTTCCGTTTCATGTCGAACCGAACCGCCCCGGTCCGGTCGACGATCACCAGGTCGCACACTTCCCGCCGGTCGTTATATTCGACCTGGGCCACGGTGAACCGGGTGGACGGGTAACACCGAAGGACTTCCTTCCGGCCGTTCTGCTGGCCTTCTGAATAGAACTCATTTTCGGCCAGTTCGACATAGATGAAGGGGGCCGTGTAAAGTTCCCGGCCGATCCCGACGTTGAAGCCGGCGCGTTTGAAGGCGTCGGACGCCTGACCCTTTTCCTTTTCGGTGTTGCTTTCGACGCCGACGTCCTGTTTCCTGACCCAGTCGTGTTTCTGGGCGTCCCATATGTCGATATTACAGAACAGATTCCCGTTGATCACTTCATGGGTCCGGCGCCAGTTGTTCGGGCCGAAGACCTGATCCAGGATTCGCATATCGACCCGCGCGTCCTTGTATAACAGAAGGACGGCGCCGACGCGGCCGGACCCTTTCGACCGGCTGACGCTCTGGACCCGACATTCGATGTCCTGGGCCGTCAACAGGGGGATCGTGACCGGGGCCGCCTGGGGGACGTCCTGGGGCTTCTGGGGGACGCCTTCGGCGCCCCTGATAGGCTCAACGGGGGCGGACGGTCCCGCCCCCTGGTCGATTCTCTTGTCTTCCATGTTCGCGCCCCCTTTACTTGATCTGAAGGTTCCGGTTTTCCACCAGGGAAGCGCCGGCCACGGTCTGGCCGCCCTGGATCGCCTTCTTGATTGCGGTCTTGTCCGGCTTCGTGGTCACGGTGGTCGTGACGTAGTCCGCCGGAAGGGCGGCTTCGTCGACGATCTGGACCTGGACGGACTTCCTGAAGCTGATCCGCGCCTTCGCGGTTTCGACCTTGTCCCGGCCGACGGCTTCCATGCACGAAGACAGGTATTTCTTCATGCTGTCGACCCGGCGTTCGGCGGCCTTCCGACGGGCCGCCAGGGTTTCTTCCTCCGCCTTCAGGTTCCCGGCGAAGGCGGCCCAGTTCTTTATGTAACAGGCCACGCTTTCGGCCTTGTCGTCGAACTTCGCGCCCAGGGCTTCCACGGCGTCGAAGTTGATGATCTCCCCGGTGTCTTCGTCGACTTCCAGGCTGTCCAGGGCCTTCAGGAAGTCGGCGCTGATTTCGTACAGGCTGGCGGTCATTTCGCTTCACCCCCAGTCAGAAGGGCGATCGCGTCGTCCACGATCCGGCCGGTGGTGTCGTCGTCGGTCGGGACGATCCGGCGGGTGTCCTTGAAGTGTTCCAGGACGGACTTCGCGGCGGACGCCTTCGCTTCGGCGGCGTCAGCGCGGTCCCGCTCCGTCTTGAACCGCTCCCACCAGTCGGTCGACCCCTTTTCGGCCCTGTCCAGGGCTTCGCGAAGTTGGTGATTCTCGACCAGGACGTCCAGGACCAGGCCCTTCACGGCGTCCGTGTCGTAAAAATTGAAGTTTTTCAGATTAGACATTGAAAACCTTTCCATTCTCTGCTATAATGCAGTCAGTTCGATTTTTTGGACTGGGCCGCTTCGGTTGTTGTGGTGACGACGAAGCGGTCCTTCTCTATTTCTTCGACGGTGATCTTCCGGGCGCCCAGAAGGACCAGGGCCTTCACGACCTGTCCGACCTGGACCGGGGTCAGCGTCTTCGACGGATATTTCACGCGGTTCCCTCCTTTCAGTTCATAGCGCCGGCCAGCTTCGCGAACAGGGCGAACAGGGCTTCGAAGACCAGGGTTCGGACGAAGCCGGCCCCCAAGGGGATCAGGTCTTGTTCCATGCTTCCGACGGTCCCCAGGGCCAGGAAGAACATGACGAAGGCGATCACGCCGCACACGGTCCGCGCTGTCTTATTTCTAAGCATTTAAGTACCCCCCCCCCGCAAACTGGACCCCGGCGTCCGCCAGGGCTTCCAGGGACACGACCAGGTCCCGCGCTCCATAGGGGGCGCCCTTCAGGCCGTAACGCTTCGCGGCGTCCTTACAGTTCAGGATTTCATACTGAAGCTGGGCGAAGATGTGCTGTTCCAGGTCCTTCCCCTTGTCGGGGTCGTAGTTCTGGATCGCGCGGATCATGCGGACCGCTAACTGTTGGAAGACGTCGTCGTCGTCCAGGTCAGCGGCGGCAATCAGGCTGCGGTTTTTGTTGATAGTCCACCAGATACACCCCAGATGTGATTCGACCAGGGCGTTTCGATCCTGGGTGGTGATCGACCACTTCATGGGTGTCACCGTCCTTCGCCGTCCGGCGCGGCGGGGTCCGCCGGCGCGGTCTTCCGCTTCTGGGGAATGACGATCCCCAGCTTCGCGGCGCACGTCCGGCCGAAGCCGGCTTCGATGTAGACGGGATTCTTCAGGCGCCGGCCACAGCGGCCACACCTGACGACGGGCGCGCCGTCGCGCGTGTTCGCGGTCATTCGGCGCCCTCCTTCCCGTCGTCGGCCAGGGACCGACACAGGGCGACGTGTGCGTCGCTCCGAAGGTCGTCCCAGGACTTCAGACACACCAGGAAGCCCTTCAGGCTGACCCCCTGGTCCGCCAGGACGTCCCGGAAGGCGGCGACCTGGTCGTCGATCTGCTTCCTGTACGCGGCTTCTTCGGCGTCGGCGATCGCCTGGGCTTCCTTCTTCAGGTCGGACAGCCGGACGCGGCCGTCACATACGTCCTGACAGAAGTCGAAGGCTTCCTGTTCGGAAGCGAACCGCCGGGACCGGCCGGTGTCGACGTTGTCATGGTTCTTCAGGTCCCAGATTCCGACATAGTAGGGGGCGTCGGCCTTCTTCCCGTCCTTCCAGTAGTCATAGTGAACGGTATATTCGACGTTGTTCCGGCGCGCGATCTTCGCGGCCCCGTAGCCCTGATTTCTGAACTTCAGGGGTTTAGACATTCTGATCCACTCCTTTCCTTTTTCCGCATTTCCGAAGCCCTTCCTGGACCCGCTTCTGGGCCAGGGCGGGGTCATAGGCGAACCGAAGGTTCTTGTCCAGGGTGACGCCGTCCTGGCCGCGCTTCAGTTCGGTATAGACAGCCGCGCGGGACACGCCGACCTTCTCGGCAATTTCGGCGGCCCCCGCTCCGCCTTCGTACAAGGCGGCGACCGTCTTTCTGTCACTGAAGTCCAGCCTTTTGACCTGTTTTCGCACATTTTCACCTTCTTTCCGCGTCCAGATATAAAAAAATCAGCTTGCGCGAAGGTCGTCGACCTTTGCACAAGCTAATATTAAACCTCGCCTCAGCCTTAAAATTTCGCGGTTTTACTTGCCATTCCCGGTGTGAATGTGGTATAATGCCCTGAATGATTTTGCGAACCTGTCCGCGGACAGGCGGCATCAAGTCGGTTTTCCGGGGAAAGGGGGTAGACCCATGGACGCCATCCTGCAATTCCTGCGGCAGATCCCGGAATATCTCAGGCTCATCGGCCCCTTTGACGTGCTGGATATGGCGCTCATCGCCTTCGGCGTCTATCATCTGTTCCGCTTTGCCCGAAAGAGCCGCTCCGGCCAGGTGGTCCGGGCGGTGGTGATCATCATCGCGGCTATGCTGGTGGCCAACCTGCTGCGGCTGCGGGTGGTGAGCTATGTGCTCAACCGCACGGTGGAATTGGGCCTCATCGCCCTGATCATCCTGTTTCAGCCGGAACTGCGCCGGTTCCTGGAGCGGGTGGGCAGCGGCCGTATCAAGGAACTGTTCGTATCGGAGAGCGCGGGAAACGACTTGGAAAACGCCATCATCGAGACGGCGTCGGCCTACGCCGATATGTCCGCCGACAAGGTGGGCGCCCTGATGGTGTTCGAGCGCAAGACCATTCTGGACGATGTGCTCAAGACCGGCACCCAGCTGGACGCGGCGGTATCCGCCCAGCTGCTGAAAAACCTGTTCTGGAATAAGGCCCCACTGCACGACGGGGCGGTCATCGTCCGGGCGGGGCGGATCGTGGGGGCGGGCTGTATGCTCCCCCTGTCGGGAAACGTGAATCTGGATCACAGTTTGGGGATGCGCCACCGGGCCGCCATCGGCGCCAGCGAGAACTCCGACGCCGTCGTGGCCGTGGTGTCCGAGGAGACGGGCTCCGTCTCGGTGGCGATCAACGGAACGCTGCGGCGGGATCTGGACCGTATCGAGCTGGAGGAGATCCTTCGGACCGAACTGTTGCCGGCGGAGGAGGAGGGCGGCAAACTGGCCAATTCCGCCGCCAAACTTACCAGTGTGCTGAAGGGGTTCAAGGGAGACGGTGATCATGGGAAAGAAGATTCTTGACAGCCGCTTTCTCTACATTGTCCTGTCCATTCTCATCGCCGTCGGCCTGTGGCTCTATGTGACCGTCAACGACGAGGCCGCGCATTCCCAGACCATCTCGCGGATCCCCGTCACCTTTACCGGGGAGGAGATCCTGGCGGAGCGGGGCCTGATGCTGGTGGGCGGACCTTACTACGCCAACGTGACGGTGCAGGCCACCAATACGGTGCTGGCGTCCCTGACCAACCAGACGGTCCAGGTGACCGCCAACGTGTCCGGCCTCTACGAGGAGGGGAGTTATTCGGTGAGTTACACCGTGACGCCGCCCTCCGGCGTGTCCCCGAACCAGTTCTCCGTCGTCAGCGGGGTCAACGGAAACGTGATCAACGGCGTGGAGGTGGCCCGGTTCAGCAGCCAGGAGATCCCCATCGAGGGCGAGTTTACCGGCAGCGCCGCCGAGGGCTATCTGGCGGGGGACAATCAGGACTTCGATTTTGCCCCCGAGGTCGTGGTGGTCAGCGGCCGCCTGGAGGACGTGAACCAGGTGGCCCGCGCGGTGGTCACCATCGACGACGAGGGCCTCACGGAGACGGTGGACAGGGAATGTCCCTTCCGGCTGGAGGATCGCTCCGGCAACGAACTGGATTTGGATGTGACCTGCGATGTGCAGACGGTGTCTGTCCGCTTTCCCATCCAGGCCACCGCCGAGATCCCGCTGACCGTGACCCTCGCGGACGGCGGCGGCGTGGGGGCCGATGAGGCCGCCGCCAGTCTGTCCGTGAAGAGCATCAATGTGGCGGGCGCTACCGAGGCGGTGGAGGCCATCAAAGCGGCGGGGGCCATCAATCTCGGCACCATTGATCTGGCCGCCGTCAGCGACGGGGAGAAACTGACCTTCCCGGTGCCCCTGGCCGATGAACTGACCAACCTCACCGGCGTGGAGGAGGTGGAGGTTACGGTCCGCTTCCACAAGCGGCTGGAGGAGCGGACTTTCTCGGTCCGCAACATCCGCTGCATCAACGTCCCCGAGGGCTGGACGGCGGAGGTCATCACCCAGGTGCTCTCCGTCACCGTCCGGGGCGAGCCCGGAGCGCTGGACGCGCTCACCGAGGACAGCCTGCGGGCGGTGGCCGACCTGCAGAACGTGACTCCCGCGGCGGGCGGGTATTCCGCCACCGTGCGGGTCTATCTGGACAGCGCGCCCTCCGCCGCCGAGGTGGGGGTGCTCAGCGGGGACTACCGCATCGCCATCAATCTGACGCAGGGCGTCAGGTCCATCCCCGAAGCGCCCTGATGTTCGGCTATGTGCGCCCCGTCCTGGATCGGCTGAGCGGGGAGGAGCGGGAGACCTATCAGTCCGCCTACTGCGGTCTGTGCCATGCTCTGGGGCGGCGCTGCGGTTTCTGGGCCCGGTTCACTTTGCAGTATGACTTCACTTTTCTCGCCATTCTCCTAACGGCCGGTGAGCCGTGCAAGCCGGAGTGCCGCCGGTGCCCCGCCCACCCCCTCCGCGAACCCCGCCTCTGCCTGAGGGGGGAGGCCCTGGATCTGGCCGCCGACGAGAGTATGATCCTCACCTGGCATAAGCTGCGCGACGACGTGGCGGATCACGGCTTTTTCACCGGCCTGCCCGCCCGGTTCCTGCTCATGGTGTTCCGAAGGGCCTACCGTAAGGCGGCCTCCGCCCGTCCCCGGTTCGATCAAAGAGTCCGGGAGGGGCTGGAGCGCCTGAGCGCTCTGGAGCGGGCCCGCTCGCCGGAATTGGACCGGGTGGCCGACGTGTTCGCCTCCCTTCTGTCCGCCGCGGCGGACAGCCTCCCTGAGGACCACCCCAACCGGCGGCCCATGGAGCGGCTGCTCTATCACCTGGGCCGGTGGATCTATCTGGTGGACGCCTGGGACGATTTGGAGAACGACGTCAGACAGGGCCGCTACAATCCTCTGGACGCCCGTTTCGGCGGCAGGGCGAAGGAGGAGCGGGACTACTTCGAGACTACCGTCGCCCACTCCGCCCGGCTGGCGGCCTCGGCGGCCAACCTGATGGCGCTGGGAGAGTGGGCGCCCATCGTGGAAAATGTGGTTTATCTGGGTCTGCCCACGGTGGAAAAGGCCGTGCTGGAGGGCCGGTGGAAGGAATTACAGACGAAAAAGACAAGGAGGAGCCCCCATGCGCGATCCTTATGAGGTGCTTGGCCTGAGCCAGGGCGCCAGCGACGAGGAGGTCAAAAGGGCCTACCGGGAACTGGCCCGGAAATACCACCCGGACAACTACCAGAACAACCCGCTGGCCGACCTGGCCGAGGAGAAGATGAAGGAGATCAACGAGGCCTACGACGCCATCACCAAAGGGCGCGGCGGGTCCGGCGGGTACTCCTCCGGCGGGTACGGCGGCTCCGCCTATCAGCAACAAGGATACGGCGGGGGCGCCTATCAGCAGTCCTCCAACCCGGCCTACGCCCAGGCCCGGCAGCAGATCAACGCCGGCGACCTGGACGGCGCGGAGCGGACCCTCCAGAGTTCCGGCGCCAAAACGGGGGAGTGGTACTTCCTGATGGGAAGCATCGCCTACCGCCGGGGCTGGCTGGACGAGGCCAGGCAGAATTTCCAGATCGCCGTACAGATGGAGCCCTCCAACATGGAGTTCCGGCAGGCTCTGGCCATGATGCAGCAGGGGGGCTATGCCTATCAGCCCGCCGGCGCGTCGGGGGCCCAGTGCGACGCCATGGACTGCTGCACTTCGATGATGTGCATGAACTGCTGCTGCAGCGGCAGCCGGTGCTGACATGAGACGGAAAAGCGCAGCGGCGCGGGTGGCCTATCCCGCCATCCTGACGGCCCTGGCCCTGGCGCTGGTATATTTGGGCTCCATCGCGCCGAGGGGGAATATCGGCATCGTGGCGGCGGCGGGGGTCCTCATGGCGGGGGCGGTGATCTCCGTCGGCCTGCGGGCCGGGTTTCTGTGCTGGGCCGCCGTGTCAATCCTGGCCTTCCTGCTGGCGCCGGACAAGTTCTGCGCCCTGATGTTTGCCGTGCTGTTCGGGCTTTACCCCATGGTGAAGTCCGTCGTGGAGTCCCGCCGGTGGCCCAGGATCCTGCAATATGGGGTCAAGCTGGCGTTTTTCAACGCCGCGCTGACGGTGCTGTGGCTGGTCATGCGGGCCGCCCTTCTGTCCTCCCTGCCGGAGTTTATGTCCCGGGGCTGGTGGATCGTGTATCTGATCGGCAACATCGTCTTTTTGCTCTATGACTTCGGTTTCAGCGGGCTGATCGCCCTGTACATCGCGCGGGTGGACAGACATATCCGCTGAGCGGCCGGAACGAATGAGAGGGATCCCAAATGGTTAGAAGTATGACCGGCTACGGCCGGGGAGAGCGGACCTACGAGGATATGACCGTCACCGTGGAGTTGCGCTCGGTGAACAACCGCTATCTGGACTGCACCGTCAAGATGCCCCGCAGCTACCTCTTTGCCGAGGACGCCATGAAGACGAGGGTCCAGGCGGGGATCAGCCGGGGCAAGGTGGATGTGTTCGTCACCATCACCCGCGCCGGTGGGGACGATCTGGCCGTCACCGTGAATGAGGCGCTGGCCGGAAGCTACATCGGCGCGCTGAAGCAACTGTACGGGTTGACCGACGGCATGATGCGCGGCCGGTATTCCGTCACCGACCTGGCCCGTTTCCAGGACGTGCTCACCGTGGAGAAGAAGGAGGAGGACCCGGACCGGATGAGGGAGCGGCTGCTGGCCGCGCTGGATCTGGCCATCGCGGACTTCAACGCCATGCGGGAAAAGGAGGGCGCCCGGCTGGCGGATGACATCCTGGGCCGGGCCGGTACCATCGAGGCCATGGTGGCCAGGGTGGAGGAGCGCTCCCCGCAGACGGTGTCCGAGTACCGGGCCAGGCTGGAGGCCCGCATGAACGAGGTGCTCCAGAGTACGCAGATCGACCCCGCCCGCATCCTCACCGAAGCGGCCATCTTTGCCGATAAAGTGGCGGTGGACGAGGAGACGGTCCGCCTCCGCAGCCATATCTCCCAACTCCGGGAACTGCTGGCGGGCGGCGGGGCGGTGGGCCGCAAGCTGGACTTCCTGATCCAGGAGTTCAACCGCGAGGCCAACACCATCGGCTCCAAGTGCTCCGATCTGGACATCACCCGCACGGTGGTGGACATCAAGGCGGAGATCGAGAAGATCCGGGAACAGATTCAAAATCTGGAATAGCCGGGGGGACTTTTGATGAAACTGGTAAACATCGGGTTCGGGAACCTGGTCAACCCCCGGCGGGTGGTGGCCATCATCAGCCCGGACTCCGCCCCGGTGAAACGGCTGGGCCAGGAGTCCAGGGAGCGGGGCGCCCTCATCGACGCCAGTTTCGGCCGCAAGACCCGGGCCGTGATCGTGACGGACAGCGGCCATGTGATCTGGTCATCCCTGACCTGCGAACAGCTTTCCGCCCGGTTTGCCGGCGGCGACGGTACGGAGGAACAGTCCAATGAGTGAACGTCAGAACGGACGGGGGGAACTGATCGTGCTGTCCGGCCCCTCCGGGGTGGGCAAGAGCACGGTGATCGCAGAACTGCTGAGCGCCCGGCCGGACATCCACTTTTCGGTGTCCTTCACCACGCGGGCCCCGCGGGTAGGGGAGCAGAACGGCGTCAATTACAACTTTGTCTCCCGGGAGGAATTTCAGCGGATGATCCGGGACGGCGAGCTGCTGGAGTACGCCGAGTATGTGGGCAATTGCTACGGCACCTCTCTGAAAGTCATCCGGGAGCAGCTGGACAGAGGGACGGACGTGCTGCTGGACATCGAGGTCCAGGGGGCAACCCATGTGAAGGAGAAGTGCCCCGACGCGGTCCTCATCTTTTTGATCCCGCCCTCCATCGAGGAACTTTCCCGCCGGCTCCGAAGCCGCAATACCGACGGGGAGGAGGCCATCGCCCTCCGGCTGGAGAAGGCCCGGGAGGAGTGCCGGGAGTGCCCACGGTACGACTACCTGGTGGTGAATGACACGGTGGTGTCCGCCGCGCGCCAGATCCAGTCGATCCTAGAGGCGGAGCGGTGCCGGACCCGCAAGCGGCTCTATCTGGCCGAGGGGATCGCCAATTTCCAAAGCGGTGGAGGACGGCCAGCACATCAATAGGGAGGAAAATATTATGTTACTGTATCCAGCCATTCGGGATCTGCTCGACAAAGTGCCCAGCCGCTATATGCTGGTGAATATAGTCGCCAACCGGGCCAGACAACTGTCCAGCGAGGCGGAGAAGGAGGGGGAACCCCTCCAGGAAAAGGCGGTGTCCCTGGCCATCGACGAGGTGGCCAGCGGCGCGCTGACCGTCGAGTCCGCCGAGCGCCAGGCGCAGCAGTCCGAGGATACCGAGCAGTAATTCATCCGTGAGGGGCAAGCGGGGACGACCCGCTTGCCCTTTGGCCGTTTTTGTTCAGGGGGTGGAGCGCATGGCAAATATCGCGAAGATCGTGGTGTCGGCGGCCCCCTACGCCATCGACCGGCCCTATGACTATCTGATCCCCCCGGAACTGGAGGGACTGGTCCGCCCGGGGATGCGGGTGGCGGTGTCCTTCGGGTCCGGCAACCGGGGGACGGACGGCGTGGTGCTGTCCCTGGACCAGCGGGAGGACGGCGCGCAGCTGAAATCCATCCAGGCTCTGTTGGACGAGGAGCCGGTGCTGGACGAGCGGTCCCTCCAACTGGCCCTGTGGATGCGGGAGCGGTATTTCTGCACTGTGTACGACGCGCTGCGCGTCATGCTGCCGGCGGGGCTGTGGTTCTCCCTCATGGACTGCTGGAGGATCGCCCCCGGCGTGGACCGGGAGACCGCCTATGAGGCGGCGGGCCGCTCCGCCAGCGCCAATAAGCTGATCGAACTGCTCTATGCCAACGGCGGGGCGGCGGAGGTGAAAAAGATCCGCATGGCGTTCGGCACCGCCGATCCCGGCACGGCCATCAAGACTCTGGCGGACAGGGGGATCATCGTCAAGGAGACCCAGACCGCCCGGAATGTGGGGGACAAGTCGGAGCAGGTGGCGGAACTGGCCATGCCGCCGGCCGACGCCATGGCGCTGGTAGCCCCCAAGCGGAGCCGGGCGCCTCTCCAGTACGCCGCCACGGAGGCGCTGTGCGCCACCGGCACCGTGTCCGCCAAGGAACTGTGCTACTTCACCGGGGCCTCCATGGCCACCCTTCGCACCCTGGAGAAGCGGGGGATCCTTACTCTCTCCAGGCGGGAGGTCTACCGCCGGCCCGAACTGCACGAACTGCCCCAGGCGGCCCCTGTGGCGCTCAACGGCCAGCAGAACGCGGCCTACCAGGGCCTGCTGGCGCTGGCGGAGGCCGGAAAGCCCGCCGCGGCGCTGCTCTACGGCATCACCGGCAGCGGTAAGACCCAGGTGTATCTCCAACTGATCCACGCCCTGCTGGACCAGGGCAGGACCGCTCTGGTGCTGGTGCCCGAGATCGCCCTGACCCCCCAGCTCATGCGCATCTTCACCTCCCACTTCGGCCGGGAGGTGGCCATTCTCCACAGCCTGCTCTCCGCCGGGGAGCGGTACGACGAGTGGAAGCGCTCCAGGCGGGGGGAGGCCAAAGTGGTGGTGGGCACCCGGTCCGCCGTGTTCGCGCCTTTGCCCGACCTGGGCGTCATCGTGATCGACGAGGAGCAGGAACCCACCTATAAGTCGGAGCAGAGCCCGCGCTATCACGCCCGGGATGTGGCGAAATACCGCTGTTTTAAGGAAAACGCCCTGCTGGTGCTGGGTTCCGCCACTCCTTCCGTTGAGACCATGTACCACGCCAGGCAGGGGGACTACCGCCTGTTCCAACTGGATCACCGGTTCAATGAGAGGGCCCTGCCCCGGGTGGCCATCGTGGATATGAAGGAGGAACTGCGGCGGGGCAACGGTACCAGCGTCAGTTCCGTTCTGGCGGAAAAGCTGGGGGAGACCATCGACCGGGGAGAGCAGGCCATCCTGTTCCTCAACCGCCGGGGGGCCCACCGGATGGTGACCTGTGGCGAGTGCGGCGAGACCCCCGCCTGTCCCCGGTGTTCGGTGAGTCTGACCTATCACTCCGCCAACCGGAGGCTCATGTGCCACTACTGCGGCCACTCGGAACCCCTGCCGGAGGCGTGTCCCTCCTGCGGCGGCATTCTGAACTTTGTGGGGACCGGCACCCAGAAACTCCAGGAGGAGCTGCGGGACCTGTTTCCCGGCGCGGAGAGCCTCCGCATGGACGCCGATTCGGTCTCCGTCACCCACAGCCACGAGGCCATTTTAGAGGAATTCCGCAAGCGGAGAGTCCCCATCCTGCTGGGCACCCAGATGGTGGCCAAGGGGCTGGACTTCGAGAATGTCACCCTGGTGGGGGCGGTGTCCGCCGACCAGTCCCTGTACAGCGGGGACATTCACGCGGGGGAGCGCACCTTTTCCCTGCTCACCCAGGTGGTCGGAAGGGCGGGCCGGGGCGGCAAAGAGGGCCAGGCGGTCATTCAGACCTACACCCCGGACAACGAGGTGATCCGCTGCGCCGCCCGGCAGGACTACGACAGTTTCTATGAGCAGGAGATCAGGATCCGCAGGGCCCGGGACTTCCCGCCGTTCAGCGATCTGTTTGTGCTGTCCGCCTCCGGGCTGGAGGAGACGGCGGTGCTGAGGACCTGCCTCCGGCTCCGGGACGCCCTCGGCGGGGCGCTGAGACAAACGCCCTATTCCGATCAGATCTGGCAGCTGTTGGGACCCGCTCCGGCGGCGGTGGCCAAGGTGAACAACCGCTACCGCTACCGGCTGATCTTAAATACCAAAAACACGAAGGATATCCGCCTGCTGATAGCCCATCTGCTGCGGCAGGCTCAGACGGACAGGGCAAACCGCGGAGTGGCCGTCTTTGCCGACGTGGATCCGCTGGATTGACGAGGAGGGACCTGTGATATGGCGGAGAGGATCATTTTGACGCGGGGGGACCCCGCCCTGGAAAAGAAGTGCCGTCCGGTGGTGAAGTTCGACAGGCGGCTCCACACCCTCATCGACGACATGAGGGAGACCCTGCTGACCGCCAACGGCGTGGGCCTTGCCGCCCCCCAGGTGGGCATCCTCCGCCGGGTGGCGGTGGTCATGGACGTGATGGACGAGGGCAGCGAGCACATTCTGGAGCTGGTCAATCCGGAGATCATCGCCCGGGAGGGGGAGCAGACCGACTTTGAGGGCTGCCTCAGCGTTCCCGGCCAGTATGGTCTCGTCACCCGCCCCAATGTGGTCACCGTCCGGGCCCAGGACCGGGACGGCAACTGGTTTGAGGCCACCGGCGAGGAGATCGTGGCCCGGTGCCTCTGCCATGAACTGGAGCATTTGGACGGGCATCTGTTTGTGGAGCATGTGGATAAACTCTACACCCCCGAGGAGATGGAGGCGTACCGGAACGCCCGCGCCGGGGAGGGGGAAAAGAACGGGCCGGAGGGCGGAGCATGAGGATCGTGTTCATGGGCACCCCGGAGTTCGCGGTGCCCTCCCTGAGAGCGCTGTTGGAGGCGGGACACGAGGTGCGCGGCGTGTTCACCCAGCCGGATAAGCCGGTAGGACGGCATCAAAACCGCTTTCAGCCAAGCCCTGTGAAGGAATATGCCTTGTCAGAAGGGATCCCTGTTTTCCAGCCCGCGAAAATGCGGGACGGGGAGGCGCTGGCTATCCTGAACGATCTGTCCCCGGAACTGATCGCGGTGGCGGCCTACGGCAGGATCCTGCCGCCGGACATTCTGTCGCTGCCCCGGTACGGCTGCGTCAACGTCCACTCGTCCCTGCTGCCGAAATACCGGGGGGCCGCCCCCGTCAACTGGGCCATCCTGAACGGAGAGGACAGGACCGGCGTCACCACTCTGTATATGGCCGAGGGCCTGGACACCGGAGACATTCTGGCCCAGGCTGAAACGCCCATCGGCATCGTCGAGAACGCTCAGGAACTGACCGCCCGTCTGGCGGAGCTGGGAGCCGTCCTGTTGAAGAAGACGGTGGAAGACATCGCCGCCGGAAGGGCGAAACCCGTCCCCCAGGACGGCGAACAGTCCTGCTATGCCCCCATGCTCTCCAGGGAACTTTCCCCCATCGACTGGACCCGGACCGCCCGGCGCATCCACGATCAGGTACGGGGACTGTACCCCTGGCCGGCGGCGGTGACGGCGCTGGACGGCATCCGCTGCAAGATCCTGCGTACCGGCCTGACAGGGGAGCGCTTTGACAGGCCCGCCGGGTCTGTGGTCCAGGCCGATAAAAAGGGGTTGAAGATCGCCTGCGGAGACGGGGAGATCCTTGAAATTCTGGACTTACAGCCAGACGGCAAAAGGCCCATGCCCGCCGCCGCTTTCCTCATGGGGCACCCGGTCGGGGGCCCGCTATGAGCGAAGGGCGTCCCATGTCCGCCCGGGAGGCGGCGATGCTCACCCTGGCCGCCTGCGAGCGGCAGGGCGCCTGGTCGGACGGCTTTCTCAAAAGGACCCTCCGGGAGGGCGGGCTGGACCGCCGGGAGGCGGCGCTGGCCACCCGCCTGTGTTTCGGCGTCCTCCAGAACCGGATGCTGCTGGACTGGCATCTGGCCCGGTTCTGCAGGATGAAACTGGACCGGCTGGAACTCAATGCGCTGTGCAATCTGCGCATCGCCGCCTATCAGTTCCTGTTTCTGGACAGGATCCCCGCCAGCGCCGCCGTCAACGAGGCGGTGGAACTGACTCGCCGGCACTGTAAAAACCCCCGGGCAGCGGGTATGGTCAACGCGGTGCTCCGGGCCATGCTTCGAGCGGGGGAATTGCCGCAATTTTCAGGAACTGACAAGGTTGAAACCCTGTCAGTGAAATTCAGCCATCCCCGGTGGCTGACGGAGGCATTCGTCGCCCGCCTGGGGGAGGAGGACGCCGCCCGTCTGCTGGCCGCCGACAACGAACAGCCCCCCGCCGCCGCCCAGGTGAACACCACGCGGGCCCCGGCGGAGGAGGTCATCTCCGCCCTGCGTGCGGAGGGGGCGGAGGCGGAGCCCCATCCTTGGCTGACCGACTGCCTGATCCTGAAGAACCCCGGCGATCTGGAGCGGCTGTCCGCCTTTCAAAAGGGGCTGTTCTATATCCAGGACCCGGCGGCCCGCCTGGCGGTGTCCGCCGCCGGCCTTGCGCCGGGGATGCGGGTGCTGGACGCCTGCGCCGCCCCCGGAGGCAAGTCCTTCGCCGCCGCCATTGCGATGGGGAATCGGGGAGAGGTCGTCTCCTGCGACATCCATCCCCACAAGATCCGCCTGCTGACCGCCGGCCGTGACCGGCTGGGCCTGTCCGCGATCGTTCCGGTCCTCCAGAGTGGTTTGGAATTTCGCCCGGAGTGGGAGGGCGGCTTTGACGCCGTCATCACCGACGTGCCCTGCTCCGGCCTGGGGGTCATCCGGAAGAAACCGGATATCCGCTATAAGGACCCCGGTTCCATGGAGGGCCTTCCGGCGGTCCAGCGGGCCATCCTCGACAACTGCGCGAGATATGTCAGACCCGGCGGGGTCCTGCTCTACTCCACCTGTACGCTTCTGGAGCGGGAGAACGAGGACGTGGTGGACGGCTTTCTGGCGGAGGAGCCCCGGTTCGCGTTGGAGCCCTTTTCGCTGCCCCGCTTTGGGGAGCAGCCCGGAAAGATGACCTTCTGGCCCCACATCCACCACACCGACGGTTTCTTCGCGGCCAGGCTGCGAAAGAGAGGGTGAACCCTTTGATCGATCTGAAATCCATGACGCCGGAGGAACTGGCCGCATTTTTCAGGGGGCTGGGCCAGCCCGCCTTCCGGGCGCGGCAGGTGTTCCGCTGGCTGAATGAGGGAGCGGAGTCCTTTGACGAGATGACCGACCTGCCCAGGGACCTGCGGGAGAAACTGGCGGGGGAGTGCCGCCTGTCCGCTCCGCAGATTGTGCGAAAACAGGTGTCCGGGATCGACGGGACTGTCAAATATCTCTGGCGGCTGTGGGACGGCAACTGCGTGGAGACGGTTTTGATGCGCTATCATCATGGCAATACTGTGTGCGTATCCTGTCAGGCGGGGTGCGATATGGGCTGTGTGTTCTGCGCATCCACCCTGGGGGGCAAGGCGCGGGATCTGACCGCCGGGGAGATTTTGGACCAGGTCATTTTCGCCCGGAAGGACAGCGGGGAAAAGGTGTCCAACGTCGTGATGATGGGCATCGGCGAGCCGCTGGACAACTTTGACAACGTACTGCGGTTCCTTGCGCTGGTCAACCGCCCCGACGGGCTGAACATCGGGATGCGGCACATCTCCCTGTCCACCTGCGGGCTCATCAGGAGAATTGACAAACTGGCCTCTCTTGGGTTACAATTAACGCTCAGCGTATCCCTCCACGCCCCCGACGACGAGACCCGCTCCCGGCTGATGCCGGTGAACCGCTCCGTGGGGGTGGAGGCGCTGATGGAGACCTGCCGCCGGTACTTCAGGACCACGGGGCGGCGCGTCTCCTATGAGTACGCCGTGATCGACGGCGTCAACGACAGCGACGGGCAGGCGGACCGGCTGGCCGCTCTGCTGAAGGGGCAGCCGGCCCATGTGAATCTGATCCCGCTGAACGACATCGACGAGTCCCCGCTGAAGCCCAGCCGGCGGGTGAGGGAGTTTCAGAGGCGGCTGGAGAGCCACGGCGTCACCGTCACAGTGCGCCGGAAACTGGGCGGCGATATCGACGCGTCCTGCGGCCAGCTTCGGCGGCGGCAGATCGCGGCAGGGAGGTAATTGGTATGAATCTGTACGGTATGACCGATGTGGGCCGTGTCCGCCGGGACAACCAGGACAGCTACGCCTTTCGCCAGCTGACGGACGACACGGCGGTTCTGGTGGTGTGCGACGGCATGGGCGGCGCCCGGAGCGGCAGCGTCGCCAGCGCCGTGGCGGTAGAGGCGTTTTCCGCGGCCGTGGAGGAGATCTGCGGCGGCGGCATACCCCGTGAGCGGCCGGGCCGGGAACAGATCCTGCTCCAGGCCGCCGCCGCCGCCAACCGGCGGGTGTACGGCATGGCGCAGCAAAATTTGGCCTGTCAGGGCATGGGCACCACCCTGGTGGGCGCCCTGGTCCTGCCCGGCGAGGCCTACATCGCCAACGTGGGAGACAGCCGCTGCTACCTCCTCCGGGACGGCGCCGCCAGGCAGCTGACCACCGACCACTCCTATGTGCAGATGCTGGTGGACCGGGGGGAGATCACCCCGGAGGAGGCCCGGCGCCACCCCAAGCGGAACATGATCACCCGGGCCGTGGGAGTGGACAGTGAGGTGGACTGCGACCTGACGAGCCTGGGCACCCGGCCCGGCGACCGGCTGCTGCTCTGCTCAGACGGGCTCACCAACGTGCTGAACGACGCCGAACTGGCCGGGCGTTCCGCCGCGGAGGCCGACCCGGAGCGGTACGCCCGCGCTCTGCTGAATACCACGCTGGAGCGCGGCGCGCCGGACAACGTGACCGTGGTCCTGGCTGAGATTTGACGAGGAGGATTTACACTATGGATCAATACATAGGTAAAATGCTCGACAACCGCTATGAGATATTGGAGCGCATCGGAAACGGAGGCATGGCCGTGGTCTACAAGGCCAGGGATCACCGGCTGAACCGGCTGGTGGCGGTGAAGATCTTAAAGCCGGAACTGGCCAGCGACGCCGACATCCGCCGCCGGTTCCACGATGAGTCCCAGGCCGTTGCCATGCTGTCCCACTCCAATATCGTCTCCGTGTATGACGTGAGCCGCTCCGACGGGCTGGACTACATCGTCATGGAACTGATCGACGGCATGACCCTCAAGCAGTATTTGCGCAAGCGGGGGACCCCGCTGAACTGGCGGGAGGCTATCCACTTCATCACCCAGATCCTGCGGGCTCTGGATCACGCCCACAGCCGGGGCATCATCCACCGGGACATCAAGCCCCAGAACGTGCTGATCCTGCGGGACGGCAGCGTGAAGGTCACCGATTTCGGCATCGCCCGCATCGCCAGCGCCGCCCAGCACACCATGACCGCCGAGGCCATCGGCTCGGTCCACTATATCTCCCCGGAGCAGGCCAAGGGCAGCCATGTGGACTGCCGCACCGACATCTACTCCGCCGGCGTGGTCCTCTATGAGATGCTCACCGGCCGGCTTCCCTATGAGGGGGACAATCCGGTCAACGTGGCCATTCAGCACATCAGTTCCATTCCCATTCCGCCCAGGGATCTCAACCCGGACATCCCGCCGGCCCTGGAGGCTATCACCCTGAAGGCCATGGCCCCCGATCTGAACCAGCGCTATCCCTCCGCCGAGGCCATGCTGGAGGACCTGAAGGAGTTTCGCAAGAATCCCGCCATGGCGGTGATCCCCCCGACCCGTGAGGACGTGCTGGACGAGCCCACGGTGGTCATGGCGCCGACCGCGGAGCCGGCGGGCCGCGCCGCCCGCCGGGGGCAGGAACCGGATCCCGCCCTGGACAGCCGGCGTCAGGGCCGCCGGGCCGAGCCGGAGCAGGAGGACTACGAGGAGGAGGACAGCGGACGAGGCAGCCGGATCGCCTCCATCGCCCCCGCCCTCGCGGTGGTCGCGGTCCTCATCTTCATCGTGGGCATGGGCCTGTTCGTGTGGAACGTGATCATCAGCCCGCTGCTCCACCCCGGTGAACCGGAGAAGTACCAGGTGCCCGACCTGCTGGGTAAGACCCTGGAGGAACTGGAGGACGATCCCGACCTGCTGGACGGCTTTACCCTGGAAGTGGGCAGCGAGACTTACAGCGCCGACTACGAGGAGGGGCAGATCTGCAACCAGTCCCCCGAGGCCGGAGAGGAGGTCCTGGAGGACAACCGCATCATCCGGGTCAACGTCAGCAGCGGCAGGGACGAACTCAATATGCCCTATCTGATCAACCAGGAGTACCGCAGCGCGGAGCAGACGCTCCGAGAGATGGGCATGGTCGTGGTGATCAGGCACGACTATTCCGACAGGATTACCCAGGACTATGTGATCTCCACCGATCCGGAGGAGGGCACCGTGCTGGAGGAGGGCCAGACCGTCACCATCGTGGTCAGCCAGGGGCCCAAATCCGAGCCGGTGACCGTGATCAACTGGGTGGGGGTCAGTATCACCGAGGCCAGGCGGCAAATCGAGGAGATGGGCCTGAAGGCCCTGGTCAAGGAGTACCCCAGCAACGAGCGCCCCGCCGGAGTCGTCTTCTGGCAGAATTACCCCAGCACTTCCCAGGTGGAAAAGGGCACGACCATTGAACTGTGGGTGTCCACCGGGCCTGAGCCCACCCAGGAGCCCACCCCCACGCCGACGCCGCCGCCCACGCCCACGCTGCCGCCCACCGCGCCCCCCACCGAGGCGCCCACGCAGGAGCCCCCCACCGAGGCGCCCACGCAGGAGCCCC
>CAYPEE010000001.1:10514-16743 GCA_964409665.1 uncultured Oscillospiraceae bacterium | reverse complement strand
GAACAGGTCCCCGAGGAATGACGGAGGGAAGGATCGTCAAGGCCCTCAGCGGCTTCTACTATGTGGACGCCGGGGCGGGGGAGGCCATTCCCTGTCGGGGGCGGGGGAAACTCCGCCGCCAGAAGGTCACCCCCCTGGTGGGGGACCGGGTGGAGATCACCGCCCTGCCGGACGGGACCGGCATGGTGGACGCCATCCTGCCCAGGAAAAACCGGTTTCAGCGGCCCATGGTGGCCAACATTGACCAGTTGGTGATCGTGGCCTCCGCCGCCGTCCCGGTGACCGACCCGTTCCTCATCGACCGCATGGCGGCGGTGGCGGAGTGGAAGGGCTGCGAGCCCGTCCTCTGCTTCAATAAGTGGGATCTGGCCCAGGCGGAGGAGCTGGCCGGACTCTACCGCGCCGCCGGCTTTACAGCGCTGGAGGTCAGCGCGGAGACCGGCGCGGGCATTCCGGAACTTGCCGCCGTCCTGTCTGGAAAGGTATCCGCTTTTACGGGAAATACCGGCGTGGGCAAGTCCAGCATCCTCAACGCCATCCAGCCCGGGTTCGCCTTGCGGACGGGGGAGATCAGCGAAAAACTGGGCCGGGGCCGTCACACCACCCGCCATGTGGAACTCTTCCCCGTGGGGGACGGGCTGGTGGCCGACACGCCGGGCTTTTCCTCCTTCGACGCGGACCAGGCCGAACCCATCCCCAGGGAGGAACTGGCCGCCGCCTTCCGGGACTTCCGCCCCTATCTGGACCGCTGCCGGTTTCAGGGCTGCGCCCATGTAAGGGAGCGGGGCTGCGCGGTGCTGGAGGCGGTCAGGGCCGGGAAGATCGCCCCCGGCCGCCACAGGAGTTACCTCCGCCTCTATGAGCAGGCAAAGGACATCGAGCCCTGGCAGACAAAAAAATAATCACTGGACAGCCCCCTTTCTCATAAACTGGAGTAAAGCGTTGAGAAGGGGGGCTGTTTTCATGCGGATCGTGGTGGTGAAATTCCCGAAAATGATCTGCGGGCTGCTGCGCAGGCTGTTCCACATGGACGGGGAGAAGTAGGTCAAGTCATATCCGGGCCGGTCCCCTCATAAAATCGTCATAGAAATCTGTACGAGGAGTGGACAGCTTATGGATATGGAACTGCAGCGTGTCATGTTGGAGGGCTACCGCCCCGTCTTTCATACCGCCTTCACCCAGGAGGAGACCCTGGAGAGCATCGTGCCCGACTCCCTGCCCGACGTGTCCCGTATCGTGGCCGCGTGGGGCAGGGCCTGCCTCAGGGACAAGGAGACGGGGGAGGGGATGCTCCGGCTCACCGGCAAGGCCCAGGTCACGGTGCTGTACGTCCCGGAGGGAGAGGACGGTCCCCGGCCGCTGGAGGTGGAACTTCCCTTCCAGTGCGCCAAGGACGACCCCAGGCTCCGCCCGGGCTGCCCGGTGACGGCGGAGGTCGCCCTGGCCGCCGCCGACGCCCGCACCGTCAACCCCCGGAAACTGCTGATCCGCTGCCAGATATCCCTTTGGGCGGCGGCCTATGAGGAGAGCGCCCAGGAGATCGCCTGCGACGCTGCGGGGGAACATCTGGAAAAACGGCTGGTCTCCCGAAAATTCTGGCGCATCCCGGAGGTGCGGGAGAAGACCTTCGCCTTCTCGGATGTGCTTCGTCCTCCGGCCTCCAGGCCGGAGATGGAGGAACTGTTGAGCGCCCGGGCGGAGTTGGGCGCCGTAGATGCCAAATTCATCGGAAAAAAGCTGGTGCTGAAGGGAGATGTAGACCTCACAGCCCTGTATCGGAACGGAGGTCAGCTTGTCACCGCCCGGTTTGAACTGCCCTACTCCCAGATCGTGGATATGGGCGACGCGTCCGAGGACGCGGAGCCGGAGGTGACGGTGGTCCTCAGATCCGCCGACTGCCGCCTGGCCGACGGGGAACTGGAGGTCGGTGTGGAGGCGCTGGTGCAGGCGGCGCTGTGGATCTGTCAGCCGGTGACCGTGCTGGAGGACGCCTATGGCATAGGGGAGTGCGTGGACGTGGAGCGCGCTCCCGTGACCCTGTGCGCCATGGCGGAGCGCACGGTGCGCCGGGAGATGGGGCGCAGGCTGTGCCAGGCCGGCGTTCCCGCCAAGCAGGTGCTGGACTGCGCGGCGGCGGTGTCCTCCGTGACGGGCGCCCCCGTCGAGGGCGGCATGGAATACACCGCCCAGGTGGAGGCGAACATACTCTATCTCAGCGAGGACGACGCGCTGTGCGCTGCGGCGGTGACCATCCCCGTGGCCGGCCGGGCGGAGATGCCCCGGGGGGCGGAGTGCGCCTGCCGGTGCCGGACGGTGGGAGAGCCCACGGCGGTGCCGGTCACCGGCGGCATCGAGGTGCGGTGCGAGGCGGAGTTCGCCTTCAACGTGGTAAAGGCCGAACCGGTGTGGGCGGTGTCTGAACTGAGGCCGGGGACCGCTCCCGAGTCAGCGCCGCGTCCCTCGGTCGTCATCCACCGGATGGGGGCGGGGGAGACCCTCTGGGACGTGGCGAAGGCCTGCGGCTCCGCCGTGGCGGACATCCAGGCGGCCAACGACCTGCCCGACCGGGAGGGGGCGGAGGGCGTCCTCTTGCTGATCCCCACCAGACGATAGGAACCGGAACGGGGCGGCGCGGACAAATCCGTGCCGCCCCGTTGTCATATTCAGGGGCTTATCCCCATAGATATGGAACAAGTACGGGCAAGGAGGGTAATCACTTGGAAAATAAACTGTATGAAGATATCGCCCAGCGCACACAGGGCGACATCTATATCGGCGTGGTGGGGCCGGTCCGCACGGGCAAGTCCACTTTTATCAAGCGGTTCATGGAGACCATGGTGCTGCCCCGCATCGAGAACGAGTACGTCCGGGACCGGGCCAGGGACGAACTGCCCCAGAGCGGCTCCGGCCGGGTCGTGATGACCGCCGAGCCCAAATTCGTCCCGGAGGACGCGGTGGAGATGGCAATGGAGGACGGCGGGGTGTTCTCCGTGCGGCTCATCGACTGCGTGGGGTATATGGTCCCAGGCGCTCTGGGCCAGATGGACGGGGAACTGCCCAGAATGGTGCATACCCCTTGGTTTGACCATGAGATCCCCATGAGCCAGGCGGCGGAATACGGCACCGAGAAGGTCATCACCGACCACTCCACCATCGGCATCGTGGTCACCACCGACGGTTCCGTGACCGACATTCCCCGGGAGGACTATCTGGAGGCGGAGGAGCGGGTCATCACCGAATTGAAGAGCCTGGGCAAGCCCTTTCTGGTCCTGCTGAACTCCGCCCAGCCCTATGGGGAGCGGGCCCAGACCCTCCAGGCCGACATCGCCGAGCGGTACGATGTGACGTGCCTCGCCGTCAACTGCCTAACCCTGGACGAGGGGGCGGTCACCGACATCATCCGGGGCGTCCTCCACGAATTTCCCATGCAGGAGATGGATGTGTTCCTGCCCTCCTGGGTGGACGTGCTGCCCATGGAGCACCCCATCAAGAGCGGGCTGTACGCCATGCTCCGCCAGGAGACGGCGGAACTGGAGCGCCTTCGGGACGCGGAGAGGGCGGTGCAGGCCATGGCCGACCGGGAGGAGATCGGCTCCGCGGCCCTCACCCGGATGGACATGGGCAGCGGCGTGGTGACGGTGACCCTGGATCTGCCCCGCGGCCTGTTCTATGCTACCGTGTCCGAGCAGTGCGGGCTGGACATCAGGGACGACGGGGACCTGATCGACCAGCTGACCCAGATGGCCGCCATGAAGAAGAAATATCAGAAGGTGGAGGGGGCGCTGGCGCAGGTGGAGGCCACCGGCTACGGCATCGTCATGCCGGACCCGGCGGAGATGAAACTGGAGGAGCCGGAGATCGTCAAGCAGGGGGGGAAGTACGGGGTCCGCCTGCGGGCCTCCGCCCCGTCCATCCATATGCTCCGGGCGGATATCCGGACGGAGATGTCCCCCATCATGGGCACCGAAAAACAGTCCGAGGAGATGGTGGACTACCTGCTCCGGCAATTCGAGGGGGACACCAGCAAGATCTGGGACTCCAACATCTTCGGCCGCTCCTTCCACGAACTGGTGGGGGAGGACCTGAACGCCAAGCTGAAGCGGATGCCGGAGGACGCCCGGGAGAAACTGCGGGAAACCCTCCAGCGCATCATCAACGAGGGCTCCGGCGGGCTGATCTGCATCATCCTCTGAGATCGGTCCGGGCGGGGCCGGAGAGGAGCCGGCCGTCGCAGTCAAACCGGGAGCCGTGGCAGGGGCAGTCCCAGCTCAGCTCATCCGGGTTCCACTCCACCTGACACCCCAGATGGGGACAGCGCACGTCCACCGCGCGAAGGGCGCCGTCCGGCCCCTTGTAGACTCCCGCCTTTTTCCCGTTCAGGAAGACGATCCCGCCGTGGCCGGGGAGCAGCTGGTCCGCCGTGGCGGCGGGGATCTGCAGGTACAGCCTGGAGAGGCCCTTCACAGAGCGGCCGCTCTCCCTGAGGATCCCGCCCGCGGCGGTATCATTGAAACGGGATGGGGAGAAGACGGCGGCGTGGGGATTTTCCCGCCCGCAGATCCCATCGGTGATGATCCGGGCGGCCGCCATGGAGGAGGTCATCCCCCACTTCTGAAATCCTGTGGCCACATACCAGTCGGGCCGGGAGGAGGAGTACGGCCCGATATAGGGGACGCGGTCGGCGGGGACGCAGTCCTGGGCCGACCAGTGGGACACCTCCCGGCACTTCGGGAAGCATTCCACAGCCTTGCGGCGGAGGGCGTCGTAGCGCTCTCCGCCGCTGTTTTCGCCGGTTCGGTGCCCCTCGCCGCCGAACAGCAGCAGATCGTTCCAACTGCGGAGGGAGTACCCGCCCCCATCCGCGCCCAGGAACATCCCCTCCGCCGTCGGGGCGTTTTCCAGCGCCAGCACATAGGATCGGACCTGGTGCATCCGGGCAAAATAGAGGCCGGGGAAATTGACAAAGGGATAGTGGCAGGCAAATACGATGTGTTTTGCCCGGACCGTGTGCCCGCCCGCCTTGACAATGTTCCCCTCCACCGCCTTCACCGGGGTGTGCTCATAGACGGGGAGGTCCTCCGCCAACGCGCGCAGGAATTTCAGCGGATGGAACTGGGCCTGATCCCGGAACCGCACCGCCCCGGCGCAGGGAAAGGGCAGGGGGGTGCGGGCGGTCAGTTCCGCGGGCAGACCCAGCCGCCGGGCCGCCTCCGCCTCGGCCGAGAGGGCGGACAGGTCGTTTCCGTACAGGTACGCGTCGCGCGTCTCAAAATCGCACGCGATGCCCCGCTCCTCCGCCAGCGACCGGAAGGCGCGGGCGGCCTCCTGGTTGGCCTGGGCGTACTGCCTGGCCCGGTCTTCACCGAAGGAACGGATGAGTTTCTGACAGATCATCCCGTGCTGGGAGGTGATCTTGGCGGTGGTGTTCTGGGTCTGACCGCCGGCGATGCGGTTTGCCTCCAGCACCGCCACCCGTTTGCCCGCCGTTTGCAGCGCGTTCGCGATCAAAATACCCGCCATTCCCCCGCCGATCACGGCCGCGTCGGTCTCGAGATCTTTCTCAAGCCCTGGCCGGGGAGGAATATCACAGGTCTGCCTCCAGATGGATTCCATAAGCGCCTCCATGTTTGATCATTTTAGACCACTTTGCCCGAAATTGCGGCGTTTATACCCGGTAAGACCCGGTCAAATTGAAATGATTGCTAACCATATTTCAAATCCGGCGGCGCATACTGTACGGCGGGGAAAGTGAATCAAAACGAGGGCACAGCCTTGAGAATGGCCCCAAAGGAGGCAAAACGATGAAAAAGAGTGTGATCGCCTGGGCGGCGGCGCTGGCGCTGGCCATGGCCCTGACGGGCTGCAGCGCCGACCAGCCCATGAATTCCGGCAGCGCGGGGACGGCAAACAGCCCTGCCGTCAGTTCCGCTGATCCGGCCCGCGGAAGCCCGGGGATCGGCGGCGGGGACAGCCGGGCAAGCGCCAGCCCCGTCCGCACCCCTGACGTAAATGACGCCGAGGACGGCGGCGGCGCCGGCGGTACCAACGACGTGGACAACGACGGCAAACCTGAGTCTGAGACTCAGGCCAAGGCCTATGACCGGGCCCACGGCGGCATCGACGACGAGGGCCGCATCGTGGACAACGGCGACGCCAACGGCAGCGGCGCCAATAACGGTACCGGCAACAGTACCGGCGGCAGTGTCATGGACGATATCGGCAACGCCGC
>CAYPEE010000001.1:0-10414 GCA_964409665.1 uncultured Oscillospiraceae bacterium | reverse complement strand
GCGGGAGATGTGGCCCGGGGCGCCGGCAACGCCGTCCGGGACGCCGGCGACGCGGTGGGCAACGCCGTGACCGGCCGGTAAGCCAACCGTTCAAAAAAGGAGACCGGGGATCCCCGGTCTCCTTTTCCTATGTGGGACGCCCGTGAATGCGGGTCCTGCATCACAGTTCCAGTCCGATGTATCTCTCCATCGTATCCAGGCGGCCGGAGCCCCCCGGCTCCTCGCCCACCTTGTGAAAGCCGTGGGAGAGATAGAATTTTTGGGCGCAGCCGTTCTCCGGCGCGCACCGCAGGCGGAGGAACCGCCGGCCCAGCCTGCGATAAGCGGACACCGCCTGGCCCAGCAGCTGGGCCCCCAGACCCTTGCCCCGGTTCCCCGGCATCAGGTACAGGAAGGGCACCCGGCCCGCGAGCCGGTCTGCCTCGGCCTCAAAATCCATCTGCAGGACCCCCACGGGGGAGGCGCCGATCCTGGCCAGCAGCACGCTGTCAGGGGCAAAGGCGCTGTTGCGCTCCGCGACTTTGAGGAACCTCTCGCCGTCGAAACCCTCCGGAGTCCCGTGGCTGGCCGTCCAGCCGTCCCGCCGGGCGGAGAGATAGAGTTCCCGGTCCGCAGGGAAGGAGAGGGGCTCAAAGTAGATGGAGTTCGTCTCCATGTTGGCAAGGGGGTCCCCGGCCTGGCCGACGCCATTGTACGCGAAGGCCAGATTCCCCAGGTGGCTGTTGTCGCCGTAATAGATCACCTTCACCCTACCGTCCTCCACCTCCAGCCTGGCGACGCTGGTATTGTCCCCCAGCCGGATGGGCGCTTCCTCCTCCGGCGCGTATCCCAGCCAGCCGCACAGGGCGCTCCGGATGGCGCTGCCGTGGGACACCACCGCCACTGTCTGCCCGGGATGGGCGGCGGCGATGCGGCGGACGGCGCGGTCCATCCGCGCCCGCACAGCGGGGAAGGTCTCGCCGCCGGGGGCGGACCAGGCGGGATCGTAGCGGAGAAAGGCCGCCAGATTGTCCCTGTCCCGGTGGAGCCATTCGCCCCAGGTGCGGTCCTCCCAAATGCCGCCGCGGATCTCCCGCAGGCCGGGCTCGATCCGCAGGGTGAGCCCCCGGGGCCTGTAGAGAGCGCCGGCGGTGGACATGGCGCGAAACAGGTCGCTGGAGTACACCGCGTCGATTTGGACGCCCGCGAACCGCCGCTCCAGCCGCTGGATCTGCCGCCGGCCCGTAACGGTGATCATGCCGTTGTACCAGCCGTGACAGCGGCGGTACAGATTGCCCTCCGCCTGGGCGTGGCGAATGAGATAAATGGTCGTCATTGGCATTCCCCTTTGTATTTGTGAGATCACCAGGGCCTCACGCCGCCGGTCAGCTGCGACACGCCGGAGAGCCCTTGCCGGACGGCGATCTCCGCCAGGCCGTCCCGCACCTTTAACGGCGCGAAGGGGTCCGCGAAACAGGCGGTCCCCACCGCCACGGCGGAGGCTCCCGCCAGCATGAACTGGGCGGCGTCCTCTCCGGAGGATACGCCTCCCATGCCCAGGATGGGAAGTTTCACGGCGTTCGCCGCTTCCCAGACCATCCGCACCGCCACGGGGAGGACGGCGGGGCCGGACAGCCCGCCGGTGTTCCTTTTCAAAATGGGCCGGCGGGTGTCCACGTCGATACGCATCCCCCGGATGGTGTTGATGAGGGACAGCGCATCCGCCCCGGCGTCCTCCGCGGCTCTGGCGATCTCAACGATGTCGGTGACGTTGGGGGAGAGTTTCACCATTACGGGGACGTTGCCCGCGTGGGATTTCGCCGTCCGCGTGACCTCGGCGGCCAGTTCCGGTTTCGTGCCATAGGCCAGTCCGCCGGCCTTCACGTTGGGGCAGGAGATGTTCACCTCGATCATGTCCACGCCGGCCTCCGCCAGTTTTTCGCACATGGCGCCGTATTCCTCCGGGGTGCCGCCGGAGATGTTGGCGATGACTTTTACATCGTACTGCCGCAGAAAGGGCAGTTCCTCCGCGACAAAGGCGTCCACGCCGGGGTTCTGCAGCCCCACCGAGTTGAGGATGCCCATGGGTGTCTCGGCGATGCGCGGAGGGGGATTGCCCGCCCGGGGATAGAGGGTGAGGCCCTTGGCGCAGACGCCCCCCAGTTCGGACAGATCGTAAAACTGGCTGTACTCGCGCCCAAAGCCGAAGGTGCCCGAGGCCATCACCACGGGGTTTTTCATGGTCATCCCGGCCAGATTGACCCTCATGTCGATCGCGGGGACGGCGGGAGGGGGCTCCTCCCGCTCCACAGAGAACAGGTTTGCCAGGTCCTTTTCCAGTTGGGCCAGGGCCTCCTCCAGTTCAGGGTCGAATTCAGGCATCCCAATCCACCTCCTCCGCGTCGAACACCGGGCCGTCCCTGCAGACGAGTTTCCGGCCGCCGTCTTTCATATCGCAGGCGCACGCCAGGCACGCGCCCACGCCGCAGCCCATCCGCTCCTCCAGGGAGACCCTGCAGGGCACGCCGAACTCCTTTGCCGCTCCCGCCACGCTTTTCAGCATGGGTCTGGGGCCGCAGGCCAGCACGGCGTCATAGGACCGGTCCTGTTCCAGTTCCTGCCGCACTAAGGCGTCCGCGAAGCCGTGAAATCCCATGGAGCCGTCGTCGGTGGCGATGAGGGTCTTGGCGCAGTCCTCCCGGAACAGATCCAGCATAATGGCCTTCTCCTTGGAGCGGAACCCCAGAATGGCGGCGGACCTGCCGCCGGTGTACCGGGCGCAGCCCCACAGGGGAGGCGCCCCGATGCCGCCCCCGACCAGCAGATACCGGCCGTCGGGATTCACAGGGAAACCGTTGCCCAGCAGACCCAGCACGTCCAGCGTCTCGCCCGGGCCGCGCTCCGCCAGCCACGCGGTGCCCGCGCCCCGGACCTCGAAGACGATGGTGATCAGGTCGGCCGGATCGTCCTCCCGGCAGCAGGCCACGGAGATGGGCCGTCGCAGGAGCAGGGAATCCCCGCATTTGATGTGGACGAACTGTCCGGGATTTTTCCAGGAGGAGCGGACCATGTCCCCCGCCTCCAGCACCAGGAAGACCGCGTCCCCCATCCGGGACTTGCGGACGATCCTGCAGTTTCTCTCTACCTTCACAGCAGCGGATCGCCTCACATTACGGTGATATATTCTCTCAGTTCATCCCGCATCTTCTCGGCGGCGGCGCGGGCGGCCTCCCGGTAGTCGCGGCCGTCCCCCCCGGTTTTCTGCCAGGCGCACAGGATGGAGCGGGAGGCGTTGACAACAGCCCCCCGGCCCAGTTCGTCGAAGGCGAAGCGCACGTCGGCGGCGGTGCCGCCCTGCGCTCCGTAGCCGGGCACCAGGAAGAAGGTCCGGTCCAGCCGGCGGCGGAGCGTCCTCAGCACGGAGGGGTGGGTGGCCCCCACCACCGCGCCCAGGGCCTGATAGCCATATTTGCCCCCGGTGCCCGCGCCCCAGCGCTGGATCAGGTCGCCCATGACGGTGTAGACCACCCGATCCCCGGCCACCATGTCCTGAAGTTCCACGGACGAGGGATTGGAGGTCTTTGCCAGGACGAAGGCGCTCTTGCCACGGGCGGCGCAGTCGGCCAGGAAGGGCCTGATGGCGTCGGAACCCATATAGCCGTTGAGGGTGACGCAGTCCGCGTCAAATACAGGGCAGTCGGTCCCGCCCACCCGGGTGACGCCCAGCCAGCCCTCGCTGTAGGCCGCGGCGGTGGAGCCGATGTCCCCCCGCTTTACGTCGGCAATGACGTAGAGCCCTCTGGATCTGGCGTAGGCGATGAGCTGTTCCAGCGCCCTCATGCCCCGCCAGCCCAGGCACTCGAAGTAGGCGGACTGGGGCTTGACGGCGGGGACCACATCGCACAGCGCATCGATAAGGCCCCGGTCGAACTCCAGGATGGCCCCGGCGGCGGCCTCCAGGGTCTCGCCGTACTTTTCGGTGTACCGTTTCAACAGGTAGGGGGGCAGGTACTCCACGCGGGTATCCAGCCCCGCCACGGTGGGATTCTTTTTCGCTCTGATCTTCTCCTGCAGCACGTCGAACGACATAGTTTAACCCTCCCGGTAAATGATTTTCCCGTTCGCGATGGTGTATTTCACTTTTCCCCGGACCTTCCGGCCGTGGAAGGGGGTGTTTCTGCCCTTGGAGACGAACTTCTCTCTGTCGATGACCCACGCCTCGTCCGGGTCGAAGAGCAGGAGATCGGCGTCGTCCCCCACGGCGATGCGGCCCTTATTCAGCCCAAGCAGGGCGGCGGGGGAGCGGGACATCAGTTCCAGCACCCGGGCGAGCGGAAGCAGGCCGGAGTGGTACAGCTCGGTGAGGTTCAGCGCCAGGGCGGTCTCCAGCCCCGCCATGCCGCTGGGGGCGTCGGGGAGGGGCATGGCCTTCTCCCCGACCGTGTGAGGGGCGTGGTCGGTGACAAGGGCGTCGATGGCGCCGTCCAGCAGCCCCGCCCGTACTCCCTCCGCATCCGCCTGGGTGCGAAGCGGGGGATTGACCCTCGCCATGGCGCCCTGTTTCAGCACTTCGTCCTCGGTGAGGATAAAGTACTGGGGACAGGTCTCGCAGGTGACATGGACGCCTCTGGCCTTGGCCCGCCTCACCATCTCCACTCCTCTGGCGGTAGAGATATGGCAGATGTGCACATGGGCCCCGGTGTCCTCCGCCAGCAGGATGTCCCGCATGATCTGGACCTCCTCGGCCACGGCGGGCCGCCCGGGCAGGCCCAGCGCCTCCGACACTCTGCCCTCGTTGACGGCGCGACCGTTCACCAGATCTCTGTCCTCGCAGTGGTCCAGGATGGGCAGGTTCAGCGCCTTTGCCCTTTGCATGGCCCGGCGCAGCAGGGCCAGGTTTTGGATGGGCGATCCGTCGTCGGTGAGGGCGGGGACCCCGGCGGCCCTGAGAGCCTCGAAATCGGTGAGCCGTTCGCCCCTCCGCCCCACGGTGACCGCTCCGGCGGGGAGGACGTTTACCCCGGTGGGGACGGCCTTCTCCCGTACCAGCCCGACGATCTCCGGGCAGTCGGCGGCGGGCCGGGTGTTGGGCATGGCCACCAGGGTGGTCACCCCGCCGCGAGCCGCCGCCGCGCAGCCGGTGGCCACCGTCTCCTTGGCCTCGAACCCCGGCTCCCGCAGGTGAACGTGCATATCCACCAGCCCGGGGGCCGCCACAAGGCCCTCCGCGTCAAGGACCTGAGCGCCTCCGGCGTCCAGGTCCTTGCCGAGCCGGGCGATCTTTCCGCCGGAGATCCGCACGTCCAGGATACCGTCCACACCGCTGTGCGGGTCGATCACCCGTCCGCGTCTGATGAGCAGGTCCATACCGCGCCCCCTTACCGATTGCTAACGCCATCATGGTATTATCTATTATACAGGATGAGCGGGGAGGCGCGCAACCATAAAACGCGCGGATTTCCAAAAAACGCGCCCGGTCACCGCTCAACCGGGCGCGTATGGTGCAAGCAAGCCTGTAAGCCGGGTTCTGTCCTTTAAGACAGCCATCTATCTCGACGCGCCGTCGCCGGCGCGCTCAAGCCGCCTCCCCGGGACGGCCGGGCCGGCCTTGCGTCCCTCCACGGCGTTGCTCCGGATAGAGTTTACAGCAATGGGCGTTTCCACGCCATCGGGTGAGCTCTTACCTCGCCTTTCCACCTTTTCCTCGCGGATGCGGGTTCCGTATTCCGGCGCCAAAGCGCGTTCCCTTCGCCGCATCTCCTCTCCCCGCAAAAACTCCCGTCTTCGCGGAGGCCCCTTCCTGGGGGGAGGTAGTCTATTTCTGTTGCACTTTTCCTGGGGTCGCCCCCGGCGGGTGTTACCCGTTATCCTTGCCCTGCGGAGCCCGGACTTTCCTCACGGGCGGGCCTTTCGCCCCGCCCGCGCGGCTGTCCAGCTTACTTGCAAAAAAGATGATACTTCAATTTTCCATGATTGTCAAATAAAGATTCATGGGGTATAATAGAATTCGCGCGGAAACGGACAGGAGGTCATCTGTTTTGAATTCGACTTTGAAGGAATATATCGAATCCCTGCGGGGCAGGCGGGTGGCGGTCATCGGCATCGGCGTGTCCAACACCCCGCTGATCGAGCGGCTGCTGGCGGGCGGCGTGGATGTGTTGGCCTGCGACCGGCGGCAGCGGGCCGACTTCGGCGGCCTCATCGAGGCGCTGGAGCGGAAGGGGCTGAAGACGGCTCTGGGCCCGGACTATCTGGACCATCTGGAGGGCGCCGACGTGATCTTCCGCACGCCGGGGATGCGGCCCGATCTGCCCCAGCTGGTGAGGGCCGTCGCGGGGGGCGCGGAACTCACCTCGGAGATGGAGACCTTTATCGCCCTGTGCCCCTGCAGGACCATCGCGGTGACCGGTTCCGACGGCAAGACCACCACCACCACCATCATCGCCGGCCTGCTGAAGGCGGCGGGCTACCGGGTGTTCGTGGGCGGCAACATCGGCCACCCGCTGCTGTGCGAGGTGGACGCCATCCGCCCGGACGACATAGCCGTCTTGGAACTGTCCTCCTTCCAACTGCTCACCATGCGGCAGAGCCCCAGCATCGCGGTGGTCACCAATGTTTCCCCCAACCACCTGGACGTCCATAAAAATATGGAAGAGTACATCGCCGCCAAGCGAAACATCTTCGCGTACCAGGAGCCGGGGGACCGGGTGGTACTCAACGCCGACAACGAGATCACCGCCGCCTTCGCCCGGGAGGCCAGGGGTGAGGTGACTCTGTTCAGCCGCCGCAAGCCGCTGGAGGGGGGCGTCTGGCTGAAAAACGGAATGGTGACCCACGGCGGCCGGCCGGTACTGTCCGTCGAGGAAATCAAACTGCCGGGCCTCCACAATCTGGAGAACTATATGGCCGCCATCGCCGCGGTGGACGCCATGGTGCCCGACCAGGTCATCCGGGAGTACGCCCGCAGCTTCGGCGGGGTGGAACACCGCATCGAACTGGTCCGGGAACTGGACGGGGTGAGGTATTACAATGACTCCATCGCCTCCAGTCCCACCCGCACCATCGCCGGACTGCGCTCTTTCCGGCAGAAGGTGATCCTCATCGCCGGCGGCTACGACAAACATCTGGATTATACCGTTCTCGGCCCTGAGATCGTCGAGCATGTAAAGGCGGTTATCCTGACAGGTGAGACCGCGCAGAAGATCAAAACGGCCGTCCTGGGGGCCCCCGGCTACGACGCCTCGGCGCTGCCCGTCGTGGAGTGCCCGGACCTGAAGACCGCGGTGGACGAGGCCAAAAGGCTAGCCCGGTCGGGGGATGTGGTCATTCTGTCGCCGGCCAGCGCCTCCTTTGACCAGTTCAAAAATTTTATGGAGCGCGGCAATGCCTTCAAGCGATTTGTGAACGAACTGGACTGAGGACCTGTATCCCTATACGCCCCACGCCCCTTTGGATGGGGACCGTATTCTAAGACGGAAGAATAGGTGTTAAGTGATATGACTTTACAGATAAGAGATCAAATCAAAACTCTGGCCGACCGGGCGGAGCGGGATCTGGCGGGGCAGTTTGCGCGGATCGACGCCATTTCCGGGGAAAATACCGGGCGGGTGCTGGCCGCCTTCCGGAGGCACCGGGTGGCGGAGAGTTATTTTGCCGGCACCACCGGATACGGCTATGACGATCTAGGGCGGGATAAGCTGGACGAAATATACGCCGACCTGTTCGGCGCCGAGGACGCTCTGGTGCGCATCCAGTTTGTCAACGGCACCCACGCCATCGCCTGCGCCCTGTTCGGGGCGCTGAAAGCGGGAGACATACTGGTCTCTGCCGTGGGCGCGCCCTATGACACCCTCCTGGGCGTGGTGGGCGCGGCAGACAGGGGTCCCGGTTCTCTGAAGGACTACGGCGTGGAGTACCGCCAGGTGGAACTGAAGGACAGCGCCCCCGACCGGGAAGGGCTCGCGAAGGCGGTCTTGGATCCCAGGGTCGGGGCCGTGCTCATTCAGCGCTCCAGGGGCTACGCCGCCCGGCCGTCCCTGTCGGTGGCGGAGATCGGGGAACTGTGCGCCGTTGTGCGGGAGTCGAATCCCCGCGCCGCCGTTCTCGTCGATAACTGCTACGGCGAATTCGTGGAGGCGCGGGAGCCCACCCACGCGGGGGCCGACCTGGTCATCGGGTCCCTCATCAAGAACCCCGGCGGCGGACTTGCCCCCACGGGGGCGTACATCGCCGGACGGCGCGACCTGGTGGAGAGGGCCGCCGCGCGGCTGACCTGCCCCGGCATCGGCCGGGAGTGCGGCTCCACCCTGGGCAACAACCGTCTGCTGTATCAGGGCCTGTTCCTGGCCCCCCATACGGTGGCCCAGGCGCTCAAGACCGCCGTGTTTGGCGCGAGGCTGATGGAACTGCTGGGCTTTGAGACCGAGCCGAGATCCGACGCGGCGCGCCACGACATCATCCAGATGATCCGCCTGAAAAGCCCGGAACTGGTGAAACGCTTCTGCAAGGGCATCCAGTCCGGCGCGCCGGTGGACTCCTATGTGACCCCGGAGCCCTGGGATATGCCGGGGTACAGCTGCCCGGTCATCATGGCCGCCGGGGCCTTCGTCCAAGGGGCCTCCATCGAACTGTCCGCCGACGCCCCCATGCGGGAGCCCTACGACGTCTATCTCCAGGGCGGACTGACCTATGAATCGGGCAAGGCGGGGCTCATGCTGGCCGCTGAGGAACTCCTAAACGCATAGGTCAAGCATCCGCGGGCATATCCTCGCTTAAAGGGGTGAGGATATGCTTCGGGAACTGCGCCGCCGTCTGGCGCGCCTCAGATATGACGGGCCGCTGCCCTTTCTGCTGCCCGCCGCCGCGGCGCTGCTGCTGGCGGGATTGGTCATCCACTGGATCAACGTCCAGCTGCGGCCCATCTTGGAGACCGTGGCCGCCGATCAGGCCACCAACCTGATGACCCAGGCCATGAACGCCGCCGTGGACGACTGCCTCACCGAGAGCGGCATGGACTACGATGATTTCGTTTCAGTGGTCACCGACGCGGAGGGGAGGGTCACGTCCCTCAACGGCAACACGGCCGGGAGCAGCCGTTTCCGGCGTCAGGTGACGGAGGCGGTCATCAAGGCCATCCAGGGCCTGGACGAGAAGGACCTGGGGGTGCCCTTGGGCAATCTGACCGGGCAGCTACTGCTGTCCGGGGTGGGACCCTCTGTACGGGTACGGGTGTACTCGGTGGGAAGCGTGACCGCGGAGTACGCCAACTCCTTCACCGCCGCCGGGGTGAACCAGACCCACCATCAGGTCGATCTGGTGATGGACGCTACGGTGAACCTCTTTTTGCCGGGGGAGATCCTCCCGGTCAATGTCCGCAGCGCGGTGTGCGTGGCGGAGACGGTCATCGTGGGGGAGACCCCCGACGCCTATCTGAATCTGGAACAAAGGAGCGGCTGACATGGACGTTCAGACGCAGATTGAACAACTTCGCCGGACCCTCAACGAGCACAACTACAACTACTATGTGCTGGATGCTCCCACCATCCCAGACTATGAGTACGACCGCCTGCTGCGGCGGCTGGAGGAACTGGAGGCCGCCCGCCCGGACCTCGTCACCCCTGACTCCCCCACTCAGCGGGTGGGCGGGCAGCCGCTGACGGCCTTCCGCCAGGTGGCGCACCGCGTGCCCCTCCAAAGCCTGCAGGACGTGTTCTCGCCGGAGGAACTGTCCGACTTCGGCCGGCGGGTGGAGGAAAGCGCGGACCGGGCGGAGTATCTGCTGGAGCCCAAGGTGGACGGCCTTTCGGTGGCGCTGGAGTATCAGGACGGCGTCTTTGTCCGGGGCGCCACCCGGGGCGACGGGCGGGTGGGGGAGGACGTCACCGAGAACATCCGCACCATCCGTTCCATCCCCATGAAACTGGAGGACGCCCCCGGTACGCTCATCGTCCGGGGCGAGGTCTATATGCCCCGGAAGACCTTCGAGCGGCTCAACGAGGAGCGGGAACTGAACGGGGAAAACCTGTTCGCCAATCCCCGGAACGCCGCCGCCGGCTCCCTGCGTCAGCTGGACCCGAAAATCGCCGCCGCCCGGGGACTGGATATGGTCCTGTTCAACATCCAATATACGGACCACGCCGCCTTTGAAACGGACAGCGACAGTCTGGACTGGCTCAAATCCCTGCGGTTCAAGGTCATCGACTACCAGCTTTCCCCGGATATGGATGAGATACAGAAACGCATCCTGAAACTGGGGGACGACCGGGAGCGGTACCCCTTTGACATCGACGGGGCGGTCGTAAAGGTAAATTCCCTGTCAGAGCGCGCTGTCCTTGGCGAGACGTCCAAATTTCCCAAGTGGGCGGCGGCCTATAAATATCCCCCGGAGCGGAAGGAGAGCGTGGTGCGGGACATCGTGGTCCAAGTGGGCCGCACG